>JBMNOA010000030.1:0-21246 GCA_050942825.1 Bacillota bacterium | reverse complement strand
ACTACTCTTATAAAAAAAGTATCTTTGATTGAACCGATTTCGATTACGATCATTTCAGTTTTAACCGGCTCTGTTTTACTTTCCGTAATGTTCCCTCTCTTAGGAATTCTATCGGCGATAGGCTAGGAGTTTTATGATGAATATTCAATGGCAGAGAAAAAATAGTTTTTGGCGAGGGCTGCTTATACCGGTAATTTTATTCTTATGCCTGTTCTTCTTTATTTATATAGGAGTAGGCCAGATGTCTGCCTCCGCCGACGAACAGAGCCTTAAGATCCTAAAGGATGCCGTTCAAAGAGCTACAGTTCAGTGCTATGCTATAGAAGGCATGTACCCTCCTAATGTTCAATATCTGGAGGAAAACTATGGCCTTGTTTATGACCACGAAGAATATATCGTTCACTACGAGGCCTTTGCCAGCAATATTTTACCCGATATCACCGTGATTGATCTAAAACAAAATGACCTAAATGTAAGATAAGGAGAGAATGCAATGTCTAAAAAATTGACATTTGATCATACTTACAACTCATGGAATTTCATCCTTACCATTATGCTTCTTGGTATTTTTGCTTTTGGATCAGTGCTTGCCGTTATTCTGGCAGCTAATGCCTATCAGAGCATTAACAAAAATATGGACTCTAATTTTGAGTTTCGTACTCCACTATCCTATATCAGCACTAAAATAAAGCAAAATGATAATGCAGGCGCCATAAAAGTAATAAAAAAAGACGGTATAGATGTGCTGATTCTGGAAAATATGGACGATGGCGAAATTTGTGAAACTTGGATCTATGAATATGATGGCTCCCTTTGTGAAGTTTATATTAATAAAGGAACAGAATTTCGGCTGGAGGATGGACTTGCCATCATTCCCAGCTATGGTCTTCAATTGAACATAATTAACAATTTACTAGAGGTCCGCTCCACTAATCATCAAGGACAGACCCGCTCCCTTTTTCTGGCTTTACGAAGTGAACAGGGAGGTTCATCCTCATGAAAATAAAAAACCTCTCTAAAACTCATCTGTTTTTGATCGAGTTGATTGTGGTGATCTTATTTTTTTCCTTTGCTTGCTCCATCGCTGTACAAGTTTTTGCCAAGGCAGATCATTTGGAAGGCAACGCGACAGCATTAAATGAGAGTATGCTGGCAGTACAATCAGCGGCGGAAATCGATAAAAACACCGACTTACAGGAAATAGATTTAGCGCGTCAGCCAACCTATTTTAACAAGCGGTGGCAGATCGTCGATAGCGAAAATGCGGCGTATAAAATGACTTATCAAGTGGATTTGCAAAATAGAGAAGCAGGAACTATGGCGATTTTCACTTATACTGTAGCGTCTATTGAGGGTGGAGGTAATGAAATAATTTACCATCTACAAGCGAAAAAATACTATTCCGGAGAAACTGTTACCGCCGCTTCCCAAACAGGAGGTGGGCCTAATGAATAGAAAATTCCGAATGCCTCTGGGGCTAGGAGGCCCCTCCATTATTATGGTTTTTCTTGTTTTATGCCTAGCAACTTTAGGCTCGCTATCTCTGGTGACAGCAAATTCCGATTGGAAATTAACCCAAAAGGCTGCTGCTGCAGTTTCCGACTATTATGCCGCTGATAATAAGGCAGAAGAAATCCTGGCCTCTACCGACGCCTCTTTAAAAGCGGGCCGGTCCATAGCATCAAATACCTACCTTATCAGAGTCTCGGACAACAGTGATCTAGTTTTAATCATAAAAACAGATGGCACCGGTTATAAAGTTCTATCTCATAAGCTGGTAACGAAATCTCAATGGGATTATAATCAATATGACCCGGTGTTTAATAGTACTCTTGTTGAATAGAAAGCAGGTGTTACGTTGAATATCAAGCAAATCCTTGCAGAAGCAGTGAAAAATCAGGCCGCGGATATTTTTATCGTGGCCGGTAAAGCCTTATCATACAGGTCAAACGGCCATATTATTTGCATAGGTGAAAAGCTTTTGCCGTCTGATACCAAGCAACTCATACGAGAAATTTATAGCTTATCCTCCAGAGACATCTCGATCTTTGAAAATAATCTTGACGATGATTTTTCTTTTTCTCTGTCTCAGATAGGACGTTTTCGGGTTAATGCTTTTATGCAAAGAGGCTCTATGGCGGCAGTTCTAAAAGTTGTATTATTTCAAATCCCAGACCTGTCAAAACTAAGGATACCTCAACAAGTCATTGAGCTTCACCAAAAAACCAAGGGCTTTATTCTGGTAACAGGGCCTGCAGGTAGCGGTAAATCAACTACTTTAGCTTGCCTGATAGATAGAATAAATAAGACCAGACAAGCCCATATTATTACCTTGGAGGATCCTTTGGAGTTTATTCACAAGCATGACAAAAGTATCGTCAGCCAGCGAGAAATATATATTGATACTCCCAGTTATGAAAAGGGACTCCGTGCAGCTCTTCGGGAGGCACCCAATGTAATATTACTGGGAGAGGCACGTGACTTGGAAACGATTTCCATTGCCTTATCCGCTGCCGAAACAGGGCAATTAGTTTTTTCTACTTTACATACCTTAGGCGCAGCCAATACTATAAACCGCATCATTGATGTTTTTCCTTCCAACCAGCAAAAACAGGTGAGAATACAGCTTTCTATGGTGCTGCAGGCCGTTATTTCACAGCAGTTGCTCCCTTCCACGCAGGGAACCTTAGTCCCCGCTTTTGAGATCATGCTTTGTAATAATGCGATCAGAAATCTGATCCGTGAATCTAAGACCCATCAGATAAATTCCGTTATTTATTCCTCTCTTGATCAAGGAATGATCAGTATGGATACAAGCCTTTTCAACCTGTATGAAGAGGGCCTGATTAGTGCGGAAAATGCTTTGATCCATAGCATAAACTATGAGGCCATGAAGAAAAAATTGCAAATACTATAATTCTTACATCCATAAGAAATAAAAAATAAAAAGACCGGAGGGTTTGTCGAAAACCTCCGGTCTTTTTTATATATTTAGATTTTATATCTTTGCAACAATTTTTCTCATTAATGGCTTTCTGGGGAGGAGATAGATGCTTTTTCCTTATCATTATTATCGTCTTCGCCTCTGGTCAGAACTTTAGCCATATCGACGACTACATCACCTTCATCTAGTTTGATAACCCTCACACCTTGAGCATAGCGACCTTGTTCTGAGATATCTACGGCGTTGACACGGATAATAATACCTTCACGGGAAATTATCATGATCTCATCCCCATCACGAACAACTTCAATAGCGGCTAATTTGCCGGTTTTTTCGTTGCAGCGCATAGCATACACACCCTTGCCACCACGGTGGGTTTTACGGAAATCATTAAGCGGGGTACGTTTTCCGTAACCGTTTTCCGAAATAACTAGCAATTCATCCAGATCATGCATAGAATCCATACTGACCACATAATCACCGGGGGCTAAAGTAATGCCTCTTACGCCTCTGGCAATGCGGCCCATAGTCCTGACATCATTTTCATCGAAGCGTATGGCAGCTCCTAAAGCAGTAGACAATACAATATCATCATGACCTGAGGTTAGCTTGACATTCAAAAGTTCATCGCCTTCATCTAGCGTGATAGCATTGAACCCTGCCTGGCGACTGGAATAATAATCACTCAGAATACTGCGCTTTACTATACCTTTGGCAGTACACATAAAGAGGAACAGATCATCTCTGAATTCCTTGATGGGAATAATCGCAGTTACATTATCATCGCCGTCCAAAGATAAGAGATTGACGATAGCCGTACCTTTGGCATGACGTCCAGCCTCAGGAATTTCATGCACCTTAAATTTATAAGCACGGCCTTTTTTGGTAAAGACCAGCAAATAATGATGTGTAGTAGTGATAAAGAGCTGTTCGACAAAATCCTCCTGCTTTGTTGTCATGCCGGTAACACCCTTGCCGCCACGTTTTTGTTGACGGTAATTGCTGGTGCTGATACGCTTAATATAACCATTATTGGTGATAGTAATAACCATATCTTCTTCCGCAATTAAATCCTCATCAGAAAGATCCTGATCGGATTTAGTGATGACAGTACGGCGAGTATCGGAATATTTACTACTCATTTTTTGCAATTCTTCTTTAATGATATAAAGGAGTAATTTTTCATTGTTCAAAACCTCAGTTAAATAGGCGATAGTTTTGATCAATTGTTTATATTCTTCTTCCAGCTTTTCTCTTTCTAATCCGGTCAAAGCTCTGAGACGCATTTCCAAAATAGCCTGCGCCTGAATTTGCGAAAGCCCAAAGCGTTCCATCAATTTATTTCTGGCATCTTCCGTATTGGAGGCCGAACGAATGGTTTCCACCACTTCATCAATAAAATCAAGTGCGATTTTCAAACCCTCGACTATATGGGCGCGGTCCTGAGCTTTTTTAAGGTCGAAACGGCTGCGGCGGATAATGATCTCTTTCTGGTGTTCTAAATAATGTTCTAGAACCTCCTTAAGATTCAAAACCTGGGGTACACCATTGACCAAAGCCAACATATTAATGCCAAAGGATGTCTGCATAGCCGTATGCTTATAAAGCTGATTAAGTATTACATTGGCATTAGCTTCTCTTTTAAGCTCAATTACGATACGCATACCCTCTTTATCGCTCTCATCACGCAGGTCAGTGATACCCTCGATTTTTTTATCCCTTACCAAATCAGCAATTTTTTCGATCAGAGCTGACTTATTAACCTGATAAGGCAGCTCACTAATAATAATGCGTTGTCTATTGTTATTAAGGCTCTCAATCACCGATCTGGCCCTAATTTTAATCGAACCTCGCCCTGTTTCATAGGCGGAACGGATACCCTCCGTACCTAAAATCAGTGCTGCAGTGGGAAAATCGGGACCATGTATTTTTTTCATCAGATCAGCTATGGAAATATCGGGATCATCAATAAGATCGATGATACCCTCGATTACTTCACCCAGATTATGCGGAGGTATATTCGTAGCCATACCAACAGCAATACCGGATGATCCATTGACTAATAGATTGGGTAAACGAGAAGGTAATACAGAGGGCTCTTTTTCACTGCCGTCATAATTATCAATAAAATCGACTGTTTCTTTATTAATATCGGCCATCATTTCCATGGCAAATGGCCTGAGCCGGACTTCTGTATAACGCATAGCAGCAGCGGAATCTCCATCCACAGAGCCAAAATTGCCCTGGCCGTCCACTAAAAGATAACGTATGGAAAAATCCTGCGCCATACGAACCAAGGCGTCATAAACAGCCGTATCGCCATGAGGGTGATATTTACCCAAAACGTCCCCCACGATACGGGCGGATTTTTTGTGAGGTTTATCAGGAGTGATACCTTGCTCATACATAGAATACAATATACGCCTATGCACAGGCTTGAAGCCATCGCGTACATCGGGTAAGGCTCGTCCGACTATTACGCTCATAGCATAGTCGATGTAGGATTTTTTCATCTCTGATTCTATATTTCTGTTCAGGATTTTACCATTAATATAATCCATATTTTCCTCCTAAATAACGAATTAAGCCTATGGGAGATGTCTCAAAATTAATGCCTCGCCCACAGCGATATCATAATACTTATATCTATCGTAATACTAATAATATATGGTTGCCGGACTAAGTTCGTATATCAAGCTGATTTTTACTTATACACACCCATATATACTGCCACTCAATCTATATATCAAGATTGCTGACATATTTAGCATTTTCATTGATAAAATCACGCCTTGGTTCCACCTTGTCCCCCATCAAAATGCTGAATACAGACTCAGCGGATACAGCGTCATCAAGCGATACCCGTAAAATAGTACGATTTTCGGGATTCATAGTAGTTTCCCATAATTGATCGGCATTCATTTCACCCAAACCTTTATAGCGCTGCACATCATAGCGTTCCTTGCCATTTTTTTCCAAAAAGGCTTCCAATTCCTCATCACTATAGCAATAATGATGCTCTTTGCCTTTTTTTGCTTTGGCATTATATAGAGGCGGTTGGGCAATATATACATAACCGGCTTCTACCAAAGGACGCATATAACGGAAGAAAAAAGTCAGTAAAAGTGTGCGTATATGAGAACCATCCACATCGGCGTCTGTCATGATGATGAGCTTATGATAACGAGCTTTATCAATATCAAAATCATCGGAAATACCCGTTCCCATAGCAGTTATCATAGCCCTAATTTCCTCATTTCCCAAAATCTTGTCCAAACGGGCCTTCTCCACATTGAGAATTTTACCGCGCAAAGGCAATATCGCCTGAGTACGACGGTCACGTCCTTGCTTGGCAGAACCGCCGGCGGAATCACCTTCCACTAAGAACAATTCCGACAAGGAAGGATCTTTGACTGAGCAATCAGCCAATTTGCCGGGCAAAGAGGTTTTTTCCAAAGCACTTTGCCGGCGAGTCAATTCACGAGCTTTTCTGGCCGCCTCTCTGGCTCTGGCCGCTTGAATTGTTTTCTCCAATATCCTTCGGGCGTGATTGGGGTTTTCTTCCAAAAAAGTGCCTATATTTTCGCCAACCACGGAATCTACTATACTGCGCACCTCTGTATTACCGAGTTTAGTTTTTGTCTGACCCTCAAACTGCGGTTCCTCCACTTTGACACTAATTACAACAGTCAAACCCTCTCTGATATCCTCACCTGAGAGATTAGAATTACCTTCTTTAAGGATATTGAGCTTTCTGGCATATTCATTCATGACCCTGGTCAATGCAGTCTTAAAGCCCACTTCATGAGTGCCGCCCTCCTGGGTATGGATATTATTGACATAAGAATAAATATTTTCACTGTAACCATCATTATATTGTAGCGCTACGTCTATTTGCACTTTTTGTTTTTCGGCTTCAAAAAAGATCACCGGGTGCAAGGTATCTTTATTCTTATTAAGATATGTGACAAAATCCTCTACTCCGCCATTATATTGAAATACTTCTTCACTTTCATCACGATCATCGACCAGAACAATCTTCAGGCCTTTGTTTAAGAAAGCTAACTCCCGCAACCGTGAAATCAAAATATCTTTGGAAAAAACCGTTTCTTCAAATACTTCCGGGTCAGGTTTAAAAGTTATAGTAGTACCACTTTGATCGGAAAGACTGATTTGCCGTAAATCATAAACAGGAGCACCTCTTTTATATTCTTGTTGGTAAGTGTATCCATCCCTCGCGATTTTGATCTCTAACCAAGAAGAAAGAGCGTTCACAACGCTCATGCCTACACCGTGCAAACCGCCGGAAACTTTGTAACCACCACCGCCGAATTTACCACCGGCATGAAGCATAGTTAGAGCCGCTTCCACAGCCGGCTTGCCGGTTTTTTCATGGATATCGACGGGAATGCCACGACCATTATCGCTGACTGTTACACTGTTATCGCTATGAATATTGACAATGATTTTGTCACAATAGCCGGCCAAAGCTTCGTCGATGCTGTTATCCACAATCTCATAGACCAAATGATGCAACCCACGAGAGCCAGTTGAACCTATATACATGCCAGGACGGCGGCGTACACCTTCTAAACCTTCAAGGATCTGAATCTGGCTGGCATCATATTGACCATTATCTTTGTGATTTTCCAGATTTTCCATAAAGAAAAAACCTCCGCTCATTTATTGAAATAATACTGAATAAAATTATAGCTTTTAGCAGCTATTTAAAGTACAAACAAAAACAGGCCCGAGTTCGTCCTATTCTTAATAATTATACCACAAAATATGGTAGTTTTCAAATTTTTCCTTCCTATAATTATACAATTTATATCTTTTTATTAAATTTACCGAACAAGGAAAAGATTTTTTGCTTTAAAAAAAATTATAAAGGACTTCTCACGGAAAAGTCGAACATTAAAAGCATTAAAAGCCAAAGGAGACCGTAAATGGCCAGAGTATTATTAGGTAAAGAAGTTGCACAAGTTGTTAAGGACAGAAGCCGAAAAATTGTAGTAGAGCTACAAGAGAAAAATATTACTCCCTGCCTGGGCATTGTCAGAGTCGGGGAAAGACCCGATGATCTGTATTATCAATCAAGCCTGATCAAAGTTTGCCGGGAGGTTGGTCTGGATTTCAGGATCATTTCTCTCGATCAGGAAACTTCTCAAGTTCAATTAGAAAATGCTATTACCAGCTTTTGTGACAATAAATCCGTACATGGCGTATTGCTTTTTAGCCCTCTGCCCCCTAATCTGGATGAGGTAGCCGCCAGACAAAAAATCATTCAGCAAAAAGATGTCGATTGCTTGACTTTAGCAGCAGCAGCTGATGTATTCACTGATGCTCCCGATAGTTTTGCTCCTTGTACGGCAGCAGCTGTTATGGAGATGTTGCACTATTATGATATACCCATACAGGGAAAAAGAGCCGTTATTATCGGCCGCTCTTTAGTAGTGGGCAAGCCTCTGGCCATGCTGCTTTTACAAAAAAATGCTACCGTCACCATCTGCCATTCCAAAACCGTAGATTTACCCAAAGTATGCCGGGAAGCTGATATTTTGGTCGCTGCCATCGGCCAAGCCATGATGATAAACGAGGACTATGTCAAAGCGGGACAGATAGTAATTGATGTAGGTATAAACCCTCATCCGCAAAAAAAAGGCCGTATTTGCGGCGATTTGGATTATGATGCCATAGAACCCATAGTAGAAGCTATTACGCCCGTGCCGGGTGGCGTAGGCAGTATCACTAGCGCTATTTTAATCTGGCAAACAGTATTGGCTTGCCAAAGGATGAACAAAAAAAATGAATACCGTAAATACTAAGGTAGAGGTTTTCCTCACCGATTTTGACAATGGCCAAATAGGTTATGATATAGCTATTAAAGATGATCAAACCACCATTTCCGACTATCTGGAGGCTTTGATAGCTTTTGCCGAAAAATATCTAGCCGATTGCAAAGGCTGTGATGGTTGTTGCCACGAAAGAATTCCCTTGACTATATTGGATATAGATAATTTAGGCACTCTTTTGGACCATACCCTCTACCCGACATATCAAGTAATCAAAAATTTCGCTTTAGTGGAGCTATTATCGGACGGAGCCATAGATATTACCTTAAAACGTAATAAAGATGGTGAATGCTACTTTCTCGATAAAACAGCCAAAATATGCACCAGGCATACAGCTCGCCCTTTTGTCTGCCGCAGTCATTTTTGCCTGCACAAAAGCCCTGAGGTTCAAAAATTACGCAGTATAATTACAAATTATGGCATGGATGCCTTGATCGTTCTCTTACTGAAAGAAGAAAAACAAGGCGCACCTTTGTTATTGCCACCTCTTGATCCCCTGGATTATGCGATTACACCGCTAATAAATAAAAGAACTTACCAAGAAGTAATCATCAAAGATATCATACCGCCCGAGTTATGGCAAATTATTAATAAAGCTCAATCATAAAAAAAAATAAAGAATCTCCAAGATTCTTTTATTTTTTTTATGGTATAATAAAGTTAGTTTACCATATCAAATGTGTAAAGGAGGAAAAAAATGCAAAGTTTTGAATTTTACTGCCCCACAAAAGTTGTATTTGGCAAAGACGCTGAACTTAAATGCGCTGATTTAGTCAAAGAATTTGGCGGCACTAAGGTGCTGTTACATTATGGTTCTAAAAGTGCTAAAGAAAGTGGCTTGCTGGATAAAATCTCACATATACTGAAACAAGCCGGATTATCTGTTGTTACGCTGGGTGGAGTGGTACCCAACCCCAGGCTCAGTATGGTAAGAAGCGGCATCGAACTGTGCCGTAAAGAAGGTGTAGATTTCATTATGGCTCTTGGTGGCGGCAGCGTCATAGATTCCTCCAAAGCTATCGCCATCGGCCTTTATAATAAGGATATAGATATCTGGGATTATTATCTGAGAAAAGCCCCTATCAAAGGCTCTATACCGGTAGGAGTTATTCTAACTGTTGCGGCCGCCGGTAGCGAAACCAGTAATTCCAGCGTTATTACGAATGAGGACGGCTGGATCAAAAGAGGTATGTCCAATGACCTCACCAGACCCAAATTTGCAGTCATGAATCCTGAGCTAACATACTCACTACCACCCTATCAAACAATATGCGGTGTTACTGATATCATCATGCACACTTTAGACCGTTACTTTGCTCCGGCAGCAGAAAATGAAATGACCGATGCCATCGCTGAAGGGCTTTTGCGTACTATTATCAAATACGGCCGTTTGGTTCTTGATGCACCACAAGATTATCAAATACGTTCTGAAATCATGTGGGCCGGCAGCCTTTCACACAACACACTTACCGGCCTGGGCAGACCAACAGACTTTTCCGTTCATCAGCTGGGGCATGAGCTATCCGGCAAATTCGATGTAGCACATGGATCGACCCTTTCCACAATGTGGGCCACTTGGGCCAGATATGTTTATAAAAAAGATATACCACGCTTTGCTAGATATGCCGAGAAAGTTTGGGATATAGAAAACAATGATTTAGAACAAGCCGCTATAGATGGCATCAATCAAACGGAGAGCTATTTCGCCTCTATCGGCATGCCTACATCTATTAGCCAATTAATCGGCAGAAGATTGACAGATCAGGAAATTGATGATTTGGCTGAGAAATGCAGCTTTTTTAAAAAACGCAAAATAGGAGTTTTTTATCCTGCTGATATTGATATGATTAAAGAAATATATATAAAAGGCAACAAATAAGTAAATAATAAAAAAGAACCTTTTGGGTTCTTTTTATTATTATCACGCTTGGCTTTCGAATTACAAGAGCTTGCTACCAGAAAAACTATGAGTTTTTTGGCCTAAAGTATCTAGCAGGATAAAATTATCTTTAAGAGAATATGTTCAAATACCAATAATTTACAAAAGGAGTGTGTTATATGAAAAAAATTGCTGTAAATACATCAAATGCCCCCGCTGCCATTGGTCCTTATTCGCAAGCTATACAAATTGATGGATTTATCTTTGCCAGTGGCCAGTTAGGCATGGATACAAACAAGGTTTTCCCCACCAGCGTTGCCGAACAGGCCAGGCAATCGATTGAAAACCTTTACCAAATATTGCAAGCTGCTGATTATGATATAAATCATATAGTAAAAACTACCATCTTTTTAACCGATATCCAAGATTTTCCTGAGGTTAATAAAGTCTATGGAGAATTTTTCGCCGAGCCCTATCCGGCACGTTCCACTATACAAGTAGCAGCTTTGCCTATGGGCGCTAAAGTAGAAATAGAAGCCATCGCCAAAAAATAGTTTAAGATTTTCTGGGTAGATTACTCTTACCCCGACGGGGGAAAAGCCCCATCACTTCATAAGTTTCATTGATACAAACGAAAGCATGTTCATCAATACCCTTGATGATATCCTTAAGACTTGACAGCTCAAACCGGCTGACAACACAAAAAAGTACATCTTTACGGGTATGGCTATAACCACCTTCTCCTTCCAGCATGGTTACACCCCGGCCTAAGTCGACAAGTAGACGGTCAGCAATTGCCTGACCTTCGGTACTAATAATCATAACATTACGTTTGGAGTTGAAGCCTTCCAAGACCGAATTAAAAACATGTGAGGTAATATAAAGGCTGACCATGGTATACATAGCTTTTTCAAATCCAAATATGAAAGCAGCTAAACCAACTATGATAATATTACCAATAAGAAAGATTGTGCCGATGCTGATATCTGTACGTTGATTCAAAATTATTCCGATAATATCCAGGCCGCCTCCCGAGCCATGATATCTGACAATAATACCGGCGCCTAAACCTGCTAATACACCTCCGAAAATACAGGCCAACAGAGGGTTTGCTATATATGTAGGAAAAAATGGTTGAAGCACAAACAAAGCTATACTTTGCAATGCAATAACGAATACTGTGTATATGGAAAAACGTAAATTTAATTGTTTCCAGGCCCAAAGCAAAAGAGGCACATTAAGGATCACCAAATAAGCCGCAATAGGAATCGGGGTAAAATAATGTAATACCGCTGATATACCATAAACACCGCCGGCCAATAAATCATTAGGATGAATAAACATACAATAACCGGCAACATAAATCAGGGAACCGCCTATCATAAAAAGGATATATCTAATATGGTTTTTTACAGGTGTTTTTGACATTATTATGCCCCCTTTTCTACTAGACCTATCTTTGGCTAACAAACATATCTTTTTACTTTATATTATAATACCTCTTATTATACTTTTTTAATAGAAATAATAATATTTTTTTAGCATAAAATTGAAATAAGAGAATATTTTAGGAGGATCCTATGTTCCCTCTTGTACATCATTACTGTAATAAGGCTATCATGTCCCCTGTAGATAATACTATGATACTGGGAGGATTGTTCCCCGATTTAGCTTTAAATGCCGGCATTTGGAGGAATACTGCCCACACCTGTGGATTGCAATTTTATAATTGGTGTCAACAAAATTGTGATTACAAAATCAATTTTATCAAAGGTATTTTGAGCCACGGCACTGAACCTCTGGGTTTGGACTATTATGCCGATGAATTTTGGCCGGAAGGCGAAAGAGGTTATTGTTTCCAGCAAGGATTACCTTGGCTGGACCGAGTCAGACAAGCAACTCAACTACCTGAAAAATTGATCTGGTGGAAGTCCCATAACTTTGTAGAGATGGCCTTTGAATTGATCTCTATTGAAAAAGACCCCTTATTAGGCCAGGAAATCCTCAATGCCATAGAAGATAAAGAAGCAGTAGAGGAAGTCTGCCGAATGGTACAAGAATATTTCGGCGTGGATAAGAAAAAGATGATCAATGCCTATGCCCTGGTCCCCGAAATATTTGCGCTCGATGATACCAGCCCTCTGAAAATGGCCAGAAAACAATACCAGGCCTTTATTATCAGGCATAAAGAATTTAATGCCAATGTAGAAAAAATGACCTTATTATTGGAAGATATGAGAGATTATTTCAGAGATAAATTCGACCCTTTCATGAACAAAGTCAACCGTTTAGTCCAGGATATGGTATTTTCCATAATATAAAAAAGGCGACTCCTATGAGTCGCCTTCGGCATATATATTGGATAAAGAATCTTTTTCTTTCTTTATCCTAAAAAAGGCAAACATGAGCTTGCCTTTGATACCTTTTATTGTATTATATTAAAAATTCTCTACAATGTGCCTTTAAAAATAAAATTTTTAATCATTTCATCCATTAGCAAGCTACACCTCGCTTGCATAAGATATACTAAATAAATCTTTATGAGAGGTGTTGTTTTTATGAAAGGTCTATCTTGCGGTAACAAGGGTTTAATATGTGGTAATAGAAACGGTTTATCGTGTAATGTTAACAATAATAGGTGCCACAGGCCACAAGGGGTCAAAACATTAGTTCA
This sequence comes from Bacillota bacterium, assembly GCA_050942825.1. GTDB lineage: Bacteria > Bacillota > Dehalobacteriia > UBA4068 > UBA4068 > CAYRML01. The sequence continues at coordinate 7,894 of JBMNOA010000030.1, read as the reverse complement.
AGCAGTCCTTGACAGCTGCCATCAATGCACGGAAGTGACGATTGATGTTGTTATTCCCGTCACTCATGTTAATATGCCTAACAAAGTATCCGCCAATTTGCCTCCTATCGGAACATGCATCCCCATCAATCCGGCAGGAAATATCACTTGTCAAGAAATAAGTCGCGACTGTCAATGCATCAACTGCAAAAATATGTGTCTTTCTACCGTGCTTTTCAATTTCCCATTACAATTGCATAACCCCTGTAATCCCTGCGATGCTATGTTTCACAATGTAACTTCTATACAAAACTTCACTCTAAAATGCGCTGCAGACTCCAAATTAGACTGCCTCAATACCAGAATACTCTCTGTCAAAGCCATAGTTACACAAGTAGATTGTGAAAATATTACTATCACTATCAACTTGGTAGTAGACATTGTAGTCAGACAAACCATATTCAAAGAAATATGTGTACCTGGTGCCTTCGAGCCTGATAAACGCGAATGCAATGATGGCATCAATTCTCCTTGCGATATCATCAAAAAGGATCATGATAAAAATTGTTGCCCCTGTTAAAAGGCAATTAGAGTAAAATAATTTTTCTAAAACTCTAAGTTGATTACCTTTTTGGACATAGGATACAAAAGAGTATCCTATGTCCTTTTTATTTAATAGTATAAACAAAAAAGCACTCCAAGTTATTTTGTATTGATGCTTGGAATGCTTTAATCTATTATAGTTTTTTTATTTATGAAGATTCTACTATCTCATTTGTATAACGTCCACAACGGTCTCCCCAAGAAGCTACCGGATCACCTTCTAATACTACCTGAATAATTTCACATGAATTAGAACATTGATCACATTCAAAACTTCTGGAAATAAATTCCATGTCAACCAAATCAAAACCTCGGAATTTAGTTTTTTCGCCTGACATACTTATTTTATCCTGAGCCAGCAAAGCCGCTCCGATAGCGCCCATAATACCAAAATGCTCAGGAACAATGACCGGATGTTCCATTTCTTTTTCAAAAGCAGCACAAATACCTTTATTGGCAGCCACACCGCCTTGAAATACATAAGGAGGCTCCAGATTTTTGCCTCTTCCCAGATTAGTGATATAGTTGCGAACCAAGGCCTCACAAAGTCCTTTGATGATCTCCGCCTTAGAAAAGCCATATTGCTGTTTAGCAATCATATCCGATTCGGCAAAAACAGTACAACGTCCTGCTATCCTAACGTCTCTATCAGCAGATAAAGCCAAATCACCAAATTGCTCTATTGGTATATGCAAACGCTCTGCCTGATGGTCTAAAAAGGATCCTGTACCTGCGGCACAAACACTGTTCATAGCAAAATCAACAACAATACCATCTTTGATATTAATAATTTTGCTATCCTGACCGCCGATTTCAAAAATTGTCCGCACATCAGGGTAAAAATAGGTTGTGGCCGTAGCATGGGCAGTAATTTCATTTTTGATAACATCAGCACCAACCATAATACCTACCAATTGGCGTCCGCTGCCCGTAGCTCCGACACCCAATACTTCGATATCGCCATGTTTCTTTTTTAATTCCCTTAAAGAAGCCTTGACCGATTCCATGGGTTGACCACCTGCACGCATATAGCAAGAATAGATTACCTTACCCTCTTGATCTATTGCCACTAGATTTGTACTAACAGATCCAACGTCAATACCCAAATAAACTTGCTCTTTTACCATAAAATTACGCCGCACCACCTTTTTTCCTACTTGCAACACCATATTTTTTAGCTTTTATCAGATCAATAAAAGCCTCCAACCTGGTCATATTATTGGCCAAACCGCTTTGCTCATCAAGAGGGAAAGAAATAACAGGAATATCTAAATCTTTAGAAATGGTAGGAATGATGCTTTGAGACATCAACTCTGGCAAACATCCAAAAGGGAATAAATGTACGACACCATCAAAACCCCATTCTTTATACTGCGCAATCCAACCCATATTTTCCTGTGCATGGCCGCCAATGGGTATCTTGAAGAATTGTTGTCCCATTTTTTTCACTATCGCTTCATGAGGATGAGAAAAAATGTTAGGAATGATATTAAAATCGATCCAATCACTCAAATACTGACTGCGCAATGCTTCGCATCCTAAATCAGCCAGTTTTTGTTCCATCCGCATATTGGTGGAACTTTCCATAACCACATATATCTCACCGATAATACCGATTCGTAAACGGTCTTTCTCCTCTACCGGTATTAATTCTACCGCGTCAAGATCAGCATTAGTAATATTTTCCGCCTCTTTTACGGCTTCTATGGTAAAAGCATCATCGATCATTTTTTGCATATTTTCCCAGATTATATTGACCGTGCCACGTTTTACTTCATAAGGACGCATAGCACAGATCCTTTTTTCCACTTTGTCCATGGCTTTGATAGCTTTATAGATCATTTTGAGTACATAAAAGGTCTGCTTTAAAGAGGTTTTTCCTCTGATGGAGTTGAGATCTTTAAACAAAATTTTGTAATTATGGTATAAGGCATCAAGAATAATAATTTTCGTATCATAGCCCAGATTGTTGATGGTTTTTTTATGTACTTCACCATAATATCCAGCACGACAAGGTCCATTGCCACCCGTTGATACTATAGTATCTGCCCCCGCTTCTATTGCCTCCAGATAAGAGCCTAACAATACTTTAAGCGGGAAACAAGCAAATTCGGGAGCATATTTGACGCCTAAATCAATTGTTCTTTGGGTGGGTTTGAGGGGCCGAACCAATTCATGTCCAAACATGGTAGCAAGTTTTTGATAGGCTACCGCAGTTTCTCCCATATAAGGAAAGGATAGTTTCACTGGGCATTACTCCTTTGTAAGAGAATTTTTTTTTAATTCGACGATATTGTTTTGGCTATAATGTTTTTTACGTTTTAACATATCAACAAATGCTTCTATACGTGTTTGCAAATGATTTTCTCCACTATGTTCATCAACACGCATAGTAAGAAATGGCTTGCCATAATTATCGGAATCCAGTTCCAAGATTTTCCCGATCAAAGAATCGGGACCGCAACCAAAAGCTGTTAAATAAATCAAGCCATCGATTTTGGGATCTTCATAATAATGCATACCGGCGCCAAACATTTTGTTGGAAAACGTCCAGAAAACGGACTTTTTCATCGGTTTGATGTATTTGTCGATATACTCTTGCTCCAACATTTCAAAAGTATAGACATTTACACCCATAGCTGCCAGCTTTTTGACTGCTTCCATGCTGACAAATTGATCATACATATCATAAACATAACCAATAATGGCAATGGACACATCTTCATTTCTTTCTTTGGCTTGAGGCATACCATCTTTATCATAAAGTGATAAGGACTCCTCCAATGTATAGCCCAAGCGATTTATGGCTCTGAATTTTTGCCATTCGAGTACACCCTGTTTCCAAGCCCTTTTTAATTGCAAAGCACTGTATTGGGACAAGAATGGGTCTTCCAGTAACAGTTTTACACTCATATCCCAATCGGTTTTGCCTTTGATACAGGGAACAATAAATTTATGCTGGAATTCGGGAAAAGTATAGCGCAACATATCAGTCAAACCTAAAAATTTTGGACAAAAGGTTTTGCCCTTTTCAATAGTAATCATGCGTGGAGCAAAGATATAATCCACACCCATCTCATTCAATTCCAGAACGTGACCATTGAAAATTTTGATAGGAACGCAAATTTCCGGTACACTGACTTTACTGCCCTGATTGACAATTTTTTTATTAGTAATCGGGGAAACAACAACTTCACATCCCAATTCTTTAAAAAAACGATTCCATAAGGGGAAATAATAATAATAAAGCAAGGCCCTTGGTATACCGATTTTCATTATAGGGTTATCCTCCTCGATAAACAATATTATTAAATACTCCTAAATACCATGTGCCGCACTTTCCGGAGAGCGGGATAAGAAAATTTCTCCGGTTCTAATAATTTCAACTATACCATGTTGTTCCATCAGATCACAAAAAGCATCTATTTTAGTAGATTCGCCGGTAACCTCGATGACCATAGTTTCCGGATGAACATCAATAATTTTGGCTCTGAATATGTCCACCACATTAGTAATATCGGACCTACTGTTGGAGGAAGCGCGAACTTTTATCAAAGCCATTTCTCTGGCAATATGATCTACCTCAGTCAAATCAAGAACTTTGATGACTTCTATTAGTTTGGCCAACTGAGTAGTAATTTGGTCCAATTCTTCTTGAGCTGCTACCTCTACTACAATAGAGATACGTGTAATATCGGGTTCCTCGGTAGAAGAAGCTGCAATGCTTTCTATATTAAACCCTCTGCGGGAGATCAAGCCGGAAACATGGGTCAATACTCCCGGGCGGTTTTCCACCAAGACTGCCAAAGTATGTTTCATCACTAACCTCCTTAACTATAATATCTCGATGTTTAAGAATTATGTCTTGAAACAAAATTTAAATAGTTATAACTAATTTATTATTAATGTTTTATATTTAATATAGCATTTGATGTAGAGCTGAATTTGGCGCCACCATAGGCATAACATTTTCATCGTCATCAACTCTGATATTTAAAAATACAGGACCCGTAGATTCGGCAGCTACAGCCATAGCTGGCGGCAATTCCTCTCTTTTTAACACGTTCAGACCCTTTGCACCTAGGGCTTCTGCCAATTTAGCAAAATCGGTAGGTTTTTCATGACGGGAACCGCTATAACGATTGTCATAAAAAAGTCTTTGCCATTGTCGTACCATGCCTAAACCACGATTATTAAGAATCAATACTTTGATACGGCAATTTTCTTCTACGGCAGTAGCGATTTCCTGGCAATTCATCATAATGCTACCATCACCAGTGATCAACCAAATATCTTGATTAGGACAAACAATAGAAGCACCTATGGCCGAAGGCAAACCATATCCCATAGTACCCAACCCGCCTGATGACAAAAATCTTCTGGGCCCGGTCACATGAGCATATTGAGCGGCCCACATTTGATGCTGACCGACATCGGTAACAATAACGGCATCATCGGTAAGATAATCATTCATAAGCTCAATAACAGCCTGTGGTTTCATAAAAGTGGCGTTATCATCATATTTAAGAGGATAATTCTCTTTTAATTCTTTGATCTCTGCTTGCCAGGGAGAAATATCAGTCATCTTATCGACCATAGAGGCAAAATACGGCACTGACCAACGTAAGTCTCCTAAAACACTAAAATCGACTTTAACTATTTTATTTATTTCTGAGGGATCCACATCAAAATGTGCTATTTTGGCCAAAGGAGCAAATTGACTGACTGCCCCAGTTACTCTATCATCAAAACGGGCTCCCAAACCAATCAATAAATCACAATGACAAGCTGCAATATTGGCGGCATATGTACCATGCATGCCAATCATGCCCAAATTAAGCGGATGGTCTTTGTCAATGGCAGAAAGCCCCATCAAAGTCGACACGAAAGGAATGCCTGTTTTATTTACCAACTCTTCCACATAAGAGCTGACATCGGCAGAAACACAACCACCACCTATAATAAGTAAAGGCTTTTTCGCTGCTGCCAATGCATCAACAACCGCAGAAACGGCTTTTTCATCACCTTGCAATATGGGTCTGTAACCTTTAAGCTTCAAATTTTTCGGATAATTAAACGGCATTTTTTGTGTCAGAACATCTTTTGGTATATCAATCAAAACAGGACCGGGACGACCGGTTCTTGCGATATAAAAAGCTTTTGCTAAAGCTTCCGGCAACATTTTATAATCTCTAACCATAAAATTATGTTTGGTTATAGGCGTGGCAATACCGGAAATATCCGCCTCCTGAAAAGAATCTTTGCCCAAAAGCGATAAAGCAACTTGGCAAGTAATGCAAACCAGGGGTACGGAATCCATATGAGCAGTAGCAATACCCGTCACCAGATTAGTAGCTCCAGGACCGGATGTGGCAATACAAACACCGACTTTACCGCTTAATCTAGCATAGCCGTCAGCAGCATGAATAGCACCCTGCTCATGACGAGTTAATATATGGCGAATTCCCGAGTCATATAAACAATCATAAAGAGGTAGGGCTACTCCTCCGGGATAGCCAAAAACGGTATCTACGCCTTCTTTTTTTAATGCCTGAACAACAACTTCTCCACCAGATAAAAGCAATGATTTCACTCCCTAAGCTACAGGAATTTTTCCTATATTATAATAGAGATATATCTACCCCAGTTTATAAGCTACAGAATTCATTATACCATTGAAATACTATTTTGTCTATTTTAATAGGAGATTTTTGTTGTATGGTACTTATTGACATAAAAAAAAAGTTAAAGGATCATATTGATAAGACCCTCTAACTTTTTTATTTTTATTTTGTTATATTTTTCATTGCTAACCAGCAATCTCGAGGAACAAAATCCATTCTCCAAACTGCCACACCTGCCAGATCATATTTTCTAGCTAAAGCAGCCTTTTGAGCCAAGCTCACAGCATCTTCAAACCAGACTTCATATAAAGCACCGTTTTTTTTAGTATACTGGAACCAAGGCACACCGCTGATAGCGTCCCTCTTGATAAAAACACCCTGATTCAAAGCCAGATCATGAGCTGTCGCTATCCTGATAGAGGTAGCATTGCCGCCGGCCACAGGCCAACTGTAGCCATAAGCACCGATTCCGGCATGGAATTTATGGGCCGGTATATATTGCAAAAGGTATTTAATGGTCTTTTCAAACCAATCGGCCCCGGCTACCGGGCCCGGTGCGCTGCTAGAGTAATGTTGATTATAAAGCATTACGATGCATTGATCAGCATATTTAGCCAAAGCTGCATAATCATAGCCATTGAGCCAGGTTTGACTATCGCTGCTTCTGGGCATCAAGGAAAGAGAAACAATATATGACTTACCGAGTGCTGTTTTTAATTCCTTAACAAAAGCAGTAAAATCATCGCGTCTAGAAGTGCTTACAGTTTCGAAATCCAGATCAACGCCGTGAAATCCATTTGATTTGACTAAAGAAACAATATTTTTGATAGCAATAGATCGTAATTGAGGGCTGGCTAACATAGCATCGGATGCGGCACGATTTTTGGTGGTGAACAACAGCAAGGTTTTCATACCATAGGACTGAGCCAGATTCAGCCCGTCCGGTATAAATTTATCAGTGGCTAAAGTACTTTTGGCACCGATAGTGCCGTCTTCATTGACCTCATAGGCAAAATGTATAACATCAGTAAAGATATCTTTATTTTTTTGCATCTCGGAATAGGAGCCAGAGGTATAATAATAGCCGGTAAATTTAAAGCTGGGAGTAACCGACATATCTGAGAAGGCCACATTTACGGTGGGTGGGGATTTAATCCACTCTACCGTAGCCCCTAACCCTTCAGAAACAAAACGCATAGGCATAAATATACGTCCGCCATTAGCCATGGCTGGTTTGAGCATAGTTTTGGGAACTCCATTGACTAAAGCCGTTTTATTTCCCACAGTTATTTGCACCCACAAATCACCTTTGGCAAGGGTAGCCGTTTTAGTTTCATTATCCCAAGCTAAAGCAGCGCCTATGGGATCTCCAACAAAACGCAGGGGAACCATAGTAACACCATCGTCGACAAAAGGCTTTTGGTCAGGAACTACCTTACTGCCATTAATCACCATAGAAATATCATTAGTGGCTGCAAAAGAGGTAAAAGGAATAGCCATAATTACCAATGCCAGCAATATTATAAAGATAATACACTTACTTTTCATCACCAAAATCCTTTCTGTTGCTATTTTATTGCTAATAAATAACTACTTTATATATGTCTATTTTTTATTGGCATTTGTTCCTTAGATATCCTGCTTTTCTTATAATTTTTTTTATACACATACATTTATATAATATCTAT
>JBMNOA010000029.1:0-21320 GCA_050942825.1 Bacillota bacterium | reverse complement strand
TTTTTCAGAAGCAAAACTCCGGGCAGAATCGTCTGCTCGGAGTTTTCTTCTGAAGGGATAAGCCCAGCCTCTTATTCAGTTTTCAGATACTGAAGGAACACGTCAGAGAAGTTCCACTGGATCTCAATGTGCTCACCATCCGTAATGAGAACTTTCTTGATGAATGCAAGTACCATCTCATTTGTGAGTTGCTTTTCACCTGCATACTTCTTGATATTAGCAAGGACTGTGCTGGCCTCATCAGAAGCTTCCGCTTGAACGGCCTGAAGCTTCCTTTCGAGCGCAGTGATGCTCTCGGAGAGGCTTGCAATCTGCTGATCCATTTCAGACCTCAGCTTCAGATAAACGGTCTTGTCCATCTCGCCGGACATATACCGATCCATATTTGCAAACTTGTCTGTGTTCAGCTTCGTGAGTTTTCGCTGCATCTCAGCAATGGACAGCCGGTAGGCCTCCTGATCATTGCCAAGAGCAGCCTTTTTCTTTTTAAGCCTGCCAGAGAGTTCATTACTAAGCGCAAAAAGCGACTGGAGCGCCTGCCATACTGCTTCGTTGATGACATCTTCATACATCTTCTCTTGGCAGCACACTGTCTCAACCGCATACTTGCTGGAGTTGCAAAGATAATATGGTCTCTTAAGCCTCGGATAGTACTGAAGAGCGCGACCACATCCAGCACATCGAGCTACTGTTCTCAGTGGATAGTCTCTCGCAATGCGGGAAGAAGGACTTTTCATTTTACGGACAACCTCATTGGCCTTCAGGAATTCTTCTTTCGTCACAATGCTCTCATGCATTCCTTCGACGATGACTTGCTCATCCTTCGGGACAGCAATGGAATGTTTCCACCCTACTTCCGTGCCCTTACGCTTATGACCAACTACAGCGCCATAATACATTTCCTGCTGAAGGATCTTAAGCACCATTGTAGAGTTCCAAGACATCTGCTCCGTTGTATTTCTGAATTTCCGTGTATCGGGATGGGTCTTTTGAAAATACGCCCCCGGAGTGACAACTTCTTCTTCATTGAGCTGTGCTGCAATCTCAGCTGTTTTCATACCGTTGATTGCAAGCTCAAAAACATGACGGACTATGCCAGCAGCTTCCGGATCAAGCTCCAGCTTGTTCTTGATGGCAGGATGTTTGCGCAGGCCAAAAGGAACGTGACCGCCTATGTACTCTCCACGTTTCATTTTAGCGCGTTTTGCCGTTGATACTTTCACAGAAAGGTCTTTGGAGTAATAGTCATAAAGAATGTTCTTCATGACCACATCCAGACCACCCGTCGTTCCTTTATAGTCATTACTGTCGTACTGATCATTGATGGAGATAAAGCGCACTCCAAGGAACGGGAAAATACGCTCAAGGTAATCTCCAAGCTCAATATAGTTTCTTCCGAAACGAGAGAAGTCCTTTACTATCACACAGTTGATTTCTCCGATCCGAATCTTATCCAGCATACGTTCAAAAGACGGACGGTCAAAATTTGTGCCGCTGAATCCATCATCAAAGAACTCCTGCTGCGGCATTCCTGCAAATTCCGGATTGCTTTGGATATACCGCTGAATCAAATCACGCTGATGGGAAATGCTCTCGCTCTCCGTCTTGCCTTCCTTTTTTGCAAGATCAAAGTCAGCCTGAGAAAGCCGGATATAGATCCCCAAACTGTAAAAAGCCATTAACTACATCTCCCTTCATCATTGATATCAGCAAGAGCCTCGGCCAGTTCTAACAGATACTGCCTCTGCTCTTCATAGTTGAATTCCACTTCGATCCGCTTGTTCTCATAAACACGGACAGCCTTAACTACAGCTTTGACAAGCTGCGGAGTCATTTCTTCAACGCCCTGAACAAGGTGAATCGTCTTGAGCCATTTATTCTCAGACTGGAAAGCCTGATCGAAATGTCTCTTCTTAAGCCTTGCTTCTTCAAGCTCTGCGGAAATGCGTGCATATTCTTCATCGTATTCTTTCTTTGCAAACAGGTATTCCTGCTCATCCAGAATGTGCTCCACATAGCTTTCATAGAGCTTTTCACGCTTTGTAGCAACCTTCTTAAGCCGCATAGAGATGCTGTTAATCTCGGTTTGAAACTGCTCCTGAAGATTGCGTTCACCACTACTGCCTTTCAGCTGGGCAAGCAAGGCCTCGATATTTGTTGCCAGACTAAGTTGCTGCCTGATTGCGGCGAATACTGCGTCTTCAAGCTCTATCGAATTCATGCCATGTCTTGTACAAGTGCGTTCTCCAGAATCGAGGAACCCTGCGCAGCAGTAGTAATTGCTTCTTGTACCGTTTCTGACCTGACGCTTTACAAATCGCATTCTTTTACCACAGTCACCGCAGTAGATTCTCCGGTCAAATAGATTTACGATCTTATCCCGGTCATCTTTGGACTCAGCCAGCTTCTGTTTATACAGCTCAGAATTCTCATCAAACATCTTCTGGACTTTATCAAAGGTCTCTTGATCGATGATGGCCTCATGGTGGTTTGGGATAATGCGCCACTCTTCACGAGGCGCACGATGCACCTTAACGCCCTCATAAAGGGACTTAGGCATACGGCCATAAGGAAGGCATCCTGTATAATAGGGGTTCTTCAGGATATCAATAAGCGTCCTGCCATACCAGACGGTGCGCTTATACTTCTCCGCTTTCCAGAGGCCAAGCTGCACCTTTCGCATTGCAGGAGTGGTAGCCCCCATTTCATTCAGCTGTCTGCAGATCTCTCCGTGTGTTAGTCCTTCTGCTTTCAAGCGGAATATCAAACGGACGTTATCTGCGACTTCTTCATCAATCTCCAACTGGTAAGCTTCAGTCTTCGATTTGATGTAGCCATAAGGGACAAAGGCGGGAAGAAATTCTCCGCGTTCTTGACGCGCCCGGAAAGACGTGATGATCTTTCTGGAAATGTCCTTGGCGTACAGCTCGTTGATCATGTTCTTCAGCGGGATCATCAGAGATTCCTCTGTCCCATCTGTATTGAAGCTATCAAAGTTATCAGTGATAGCAATGAAGCGCACTCCTAGGAAAGGAAAAATCTTCTCCAGATAATTGCCAGTCTCAATGTAGTCCCTGCCAAACCGGCTGAGATCCTTTACAACAATACAGTTGATTTTTCCTGCCCGAAGCAGATCCATCAGCCTATTGAATTCAGGCCGATCAAAATTAGTGCCTTTGGCTCCGTTGTCCTGAAAAATGCCGTGAAGCTTGAGATACGGGCGCTCCTCAACATAAGACTTACAAATGGCAATCTGGTTTTCGATAGAATCGCCATCATCGTCTTTACCACTGTTTTCAACGGAAAGCCGAACATATATTGCAGTATTGAATACCGTCATTTCAGCCGTAGAGACTTCTGCCACGGCCTGCGCATTCTTGCGACTTTTTCTTGCCATGAAAAGATACCTCCTTATACGGCCATAGGCAGCTCAACCTGCTCTGCCAGCCTTCTGATGTATTTGATTGCTCTCGCGCATTCATCTTCATATTTGAAGGTGATTTCAATGCGGTTTCCCTCGTAAACGTCGATGTGGTCAATCAGTTCCACAACAGCCTTACGGTCAAGGGACTGAATATTGGCGTATCTGGTAAAAACTCCGATCCAGATGCTATCACGCCTGTTTCCTTCAATAACCTGTGACCGTTCCTTTTCCAGAACCGCAATCGCTTCCTGAGCTTCCTCGATTTTCGCGGTATAGCTGTTCTTGAATTGGAAGTATTCCTGCTGATTGATCATGCCCTCAGAGAGGTTTTCATAGAGCCGCATCTTAAAACGCTGTGCTCTTTCAATCTCTTCCTTCAGCCTTACAATCTGAGCATCATAGTTGAAGACATTCCGCTGTTCCTCTGGAAGCTCGTCAATGAAGCGATAAAGCCTCTCGATATTGATGATCAAATCAATGTGTGCCTGTACTGTCTGGAGCACAGCTTCTGTCAGAACTGCTTCACTGATACTATGAGAAGAGCATCCCTGCTTGCTTTTATTCGTGGAGCACACATAGTAGATGTATTTCTTCTTTCCAGAAGGGATCGTCTTTCTGACCATGTTCTGACCGCAGTCACCGCAGCGAAGAAAGCCAGAGAACAGATATACAGTTTCTTCTTCAGGTGCAGTCCGAACATCACGCTTCATCAGGTTACGGACGGCCATAAAGTCATCGTAATCAACAATGGCCTCATGTGCGTTCTCGACACGAACCCATTCCGATTCATCTTTGGCAATGACCTTCTTTACCTTGTAGTTGGGAGTGCTTTTCTTTCCCTGTACAAGGACACCGATATAAACCTCATTTGTCAGAATGCGGTTTATCGTAACAACAGACCACTTGGCTTTTTCATTGACTCGGAAATAAGTCTGTACCTTCTGCCCCTGAGACAGTTTGTACTCCATCGGGCACAGAACGCCTTTCTGGTTAAGCCTCTTGGCAATGTTGCCTTGGCTGATACCCTCCAACTTCCAACGGAAGATTGCTCTTACAACTTCAGCCGCAAAGGTATCTACCACAAGCTTGTTCTTATCCTCTGGATCTTTCATGTAGCCGTAGCAGGCAAACGCGCTAAGGAATTCTCCTTTCTTGCGCTTAATTTCCAGCTGGCTGCGGATCTTAACGGAGATATCCTTACAGTAGGCATCGTTGATCAGATTCTTAAAAGGAATGACCAGCGAAGAAGCCTGATTCTGTTTTTCTGCGCTGTCATAGCCATCATTGATAGCAATGAACCGCACGTTCATAAAGGGAAAGACACGCTCGATGTAGTTACCGGCTTCAATGTAATTACGACCGAAACGGCTGAGATCCTTGCAGACCACGCAGTTCACTTTCCCTGCGCGGATCAGATCCATCATTTCTTTGAAGCCCGGTCTCTCGAAGTTGACCCCGCTATAGCCGTCATCTACCTTTTCGCAGACAACTTCAATATCGGGGTAGTTGCTCAGGTAATCTCTGACGAGTGCTCTCTGGTTGGAGATGCTATCGCTCTCAACCTTGTCTCCGTCATCACGGGACAGTCTGGCGTAGATACACGCCTGATATTTCTTTTTGGACATAAAAATAGTCTGGCTCCTTTCTTTGAACTCCCCGTCAAAGTCAGGAATCAGACTTCCGCTTTTAACCTATATTTTATTGACCCTAACGGTATTATAGCATCTCGGCTTTGATTCTTCCAGAGGGGAAATTGTAAACTTTCTGAGTCCTGATTGAGTCCTAAATGAGTCCATATCACAGCCCCCTGATGTAATGCTCCAGACGATCCTCCAAGGTAACGTCCGTATCTGCAAAGCTGACCTTCACAACCACCTTCCCGACGCGATAACAGTACGGGTTCCTTATCTGCTCAAGGAAGTTGCGGATGCGGTCTTTGCGAGGCTGCTCACCATCCAGATGAACCGAAGTAATATCTACCAGCGTCTCCGGATCAACAGTCCGAACATCAACGCTCCTCATTTCTTCAATACTCATTCTGATGCATCCTCCTTCTCAAGTTCAAAGATCAAGAAGTCATAGCCGTATCTGTAATTGCAGTAGGTGCAGGGTTCCTTCACCATCTGATAAGGATCGACTCTCTTGATATAGTGGTTTGGCGAATTGTAAAACTGACTGGCACAGCGGGAGCAAAGGCAAATTTCCATCGGCTCTCCGACGATACGCCTGCGCACCCGGATTGTTCTCCTGATGCGGACGATTTCTTCTGTATATTCAAAATCACACATGTCTCTGCTCCTTTCTCTGTACTGCTTCAGTACAAAAGGATATGGCTGAGATCCCGAAGAACCTCAGCCACATAGTTTTCATACTGAAGACTTGTGTCTTCGTATTTGTGAGTTCATTTCTTTTCCAGTCATATTTGCCGCTCGCGCCCCTGACTGAATAGGGAACATCCCAGCCCACATCCGGTTGATGTGTCACAGGCCGTTTCACCTCCCCGCGGGTCTCGCCGGGCTGCCCCCATTGCGTGATCCTTCTTTGAAGAAGGGCTGTGGCTGGGCAGGAGTATCATTATGCCGTTCAGTCTTCATTGCGAACAGGCCATACCACCCGGCCTGTTTCATCACTCTGTAGATCGCTCGTCCCTTGCGGGAGTCGTGGCGGCAGATGATTTGTCGCTCCGTCCTGAACGGAAAGTAACTGAGATGCTGACTATTCAGTTTTCAAAGGGCACTTGAGAGGAGTTACCCCCCTCACTTAGAAGTGGGGACGGAAAATGGAGTACCCTAACAGAAAAAATCAAACTTTTTCAAAAAACTTTTTCCGCAGCTTCTCGATCAGATCTTTCTTGCGTCTGGAAACCTGCATCTCACTGAGTCCATGCTGTTTTGCATAGCGGGAAGCAGCACCGAATCCGTCATGGACGGCAAGCAAAAACTCCCGGTCATCGACCGAGAGTTCTGAGAGAGCTTTATGAAGCTGTTCGAGCAGGATTTTCTGCATGATCATCTCTTCAAGATCAAAGTTTTCATCAATGATATCTCTGCTTTCTAAATCCCCGCACACCTCAGATTCTGCCTCTGAAGGGACAACGTAGCTGAAGGTAATACCCTCTTCCTCACGAGCTTTCTTATCACGCTTCAGGCGTTTCTTCTCAGCGTCGAAGAATCTCCTGATCTCCGCAGTCTGCTCCTCGCTCAGACCTGCCTCTTTGCAGGCCATCTCATACTTATAAATCATGTCATAACCTCCGAATTGAATTGAGTTGTTGTATCGCTTCAATTCGTCGGCTACGGGTATCTTGCGTAGTACCAGAGGCGCTTGCGCATTTTCTATCCTCCTTCCGGTAAAATTTGCCGGAAGGAGCCGCGCACAAAAATTGGCATGAAAAAAGCCCCACACCCATGACAGGCGTGAGGCTCTATACCCTTATTCAGTTTGTACACTGTACTTCTCCCAGCGTACATAGTTTACTATATTGGAAGTCGGACTTTCAGTAGGACATCCATCGGACTTTAGTCGGAACTTTATCGGACGATCGTCGGACTTTAGTCGGACTGCTCAAAGGCCAGCTGCTCATAGGGTTCACCTAAAGGATTCTCTTTCAGAAAGGTCTTGAGCTTCGGAATAGCACCGCCCCAAAGCGACAGGCCAAAGATGTAAATAGCTTCCTTCTTACGATCATAAAAGCGGGAGCGCTCCATATTCAGGATGTCCAGCATATCGCTTTCGGTGTATTTCCACTTCGTCAGATAGCACTTGGACAGGATCTCAAAGTACTGATCGCCACCATAGGGAAACTCCTTTACACGGATCATGGCCGTATCCACAAGTTCAATCATCCACCGCGTTTCAAACAGCGTCTTGACCTTAGCTTCAAAGCGCTCTCGTTCTACGTCAGGAGCAAACTCTTCCAGATAAAGCAGTGCTCCATCAAGATCAGATCCACAGTAAAGGCACAACTCTTCTGCAACATAGTCTGCACGGCCAATCGTTGTCCAGCAGACTCGACGGTATATGTTCAGCAGCAGCTTGGATTTCTGATACAGGTTTTCTTCATCCAATTCTTGAAGACGGCACATGGAATGGATGGCGTTCCATGCCTCAGTATTATGTCTGCTCAATAGTGACACTCCCTTCATGCCGATGCTCGGCGTTCAATCTCCAATCTAATTGCGGCTCTTGGCGGTAAAGGGAAAGAAACCTGCTTCGAGCCTTATTCTGAACAGCTGTGATCTTCGGTATCACACCGGCAAGTTCCGATGCGCTCTGCGCTGCCGGTTGCTGATTCATTCGATAACCTTCGCTTCTACGAACCACTTGTAGTTTTCCTCGTAGAATAGAAAATGTTCACTGCCGCAGATCATCACAGTGTAGCGAATACCTGCACCGCCAGCTCGTAGACTTGCAGCCCTGCGGCAATCCTTCACCCGGTCAATCTCGAACCGTTGACCATCTTCCCATATGATGCACAGCGGCATAAGCTTTCCCTCTGGAGAAAACTCTGCCTGCACCTTCACGTACACCTTGCGTCTGGTTTCAGACACGATCATCACCACCTAAACATATTGATAGAGTTCTACACCGGTCTTGTTCCCACCCTCGAAATAGCCGTGGGGATGAACCGTGTGATCTTCCTTGGCATTGACCTTTGAGAGCAATCGATCCGTGTACATCAGCCCTCGTTGGATGCTATCAAACCCGAATCGGCTGCGAATGATATCTACAGCCACGTCGAGCTTATGAAGCTTCTCGCGTTTCGCTTCATCCACAAACAAATCCAACTGCACAGGGCAAGCAGCATTGATGAGGTCACAAGCTCTGACACCGATACTTCGTATTGGCTTGTGCCAGTGATAATTCTCGTGGAATAGCCTCATGGCATTCTCTGCTATCTCGCCCGTTAAATCAGTAGGCTGTTTAATCTTCATCTGCCGCGTGAAGCTATATAGTTCATTGTCGCGGACGGATATTTCCACGGTCTTGCACTTGAAGTTGTTCTCCCTGAGCCGTGCTGCTACGCTTTCAGCAAGGACATACGCTATGACACGTACATCGTCTTCATTTACAAGATCCCTTGGTGTTGTGGTACTATTGCCGATGCTCTTGATAGGAGCTGAATAGTTCTCATGGCTTACCGGAGTTCTGTCTTCTCCGTTGGCAAACATGTAGAGCACGTAGCCCATTTTTCCAAGCCAACGATGAAGAAGTTCCGGATCGGTCTGAGCCAACTGACCAATGGTTGTAATCCCGTATCCATTGAGCTTCCTCTTAGTAGCGCTGCCGACATACAGAAGGTCTTCAACTGGTTGCGGCCAAATGATGTCTCGATAGTTCTCCTTGCTGATAACAGTAATTGCATCCGGCTTCTTATAGTCAGATCCGAACTTAGCAAAGATCTTATTCCAGCTAACCCCGATGCTGACCGTTATGCCCAGCTCAAATTTGATCCGATCACTGATTTCCTTGGCGATCAGTTCTCCGTCACCTTTGCAGGACGCGCTGCCGGTAACATCAAGCCAACTTTCATCCACCCCGAAGGCTTCCTGCTGGTCGGTGTAATCTGAATAGATTTCATGCGCCAGTCTTGAAAATCGAAGATATAAGTCCATGTGGGGAGGAACAAAGATGATGTTAGGACATACCTGCCGCGCCTGCCAAAGTGCCATGCCGGTTTTCACTCCAGCCTTCTTTGCCAGTTGATCCTTTGCCAAAACGATGCCGTGCCTTGCTTCCGGATCTCCACCGACAGCGAGAGGTCTGCCGCGTAGCTCCGGATGGTGGAGGAGTTCAATGCTGGCATAGCAGTTATTCATATCTGAATGCAAAATCGTCCGCATTTTTTCTTGAACACCCCCTTGACAGAATAGGCAACTTCGGATATTATATAGGCAAGTAATTGCCTATTGCTTACAGGACACATTATAGGCAAGAAGTTGCCCATTGTCAAGAGGCAATTTGAATTTTTAGGAAAGCAGTTTCCTATCAGGAGGTATTCACATGACTTTCGCTGAGAAAATCAAAGAACTGCGTAAACAGAAGAACCTCTCTCAAACTGATTTGGGTAAAGCAGTAGGCGTTTCTCTTCGCACAGTGCGCGGCTGGGAAGCAGAAGGACGCTATCCTAAGCAGCATGACATCTATGGAAAACTAGCGGAAGTCCTTGGATGTGATGTTTCTTACCTGATGTCTGATACGGAGGCCTTTATTACGGATGCCAGCGAGAAGTTTGGCAGCCGTGGACAGAAAGACGCAAAAGAACTGGTATCCGAGCTGACCGGCCTTTTTGCAGGCGGACAGATGGCCGAAGAGGACATGGATGCACTGATGCTGGCCGTTCAGGAGGCCTATGTTGAGGCCAAAAAGAAGAACCGCGAGAAGTATACTCCCAAGAAATATCGCAAGGGTTCTTCCAATCAGTAATCGAGTCCTGTTTTTGGTACAGGTCATACTGTATACTTAAATCGCTACCAAAGACGGGAGGTGGGGATATTGGTTCATCTGAACAGCACCAACACCATAATCACCCGTGCCGATACTATAGTCCGCGAAATCGGAACCAGAGATCCGGAACGCATTGCAAAAGAACTTGGTATTGTTATCAAGGAAGTAGACTTCGACCGGCAAAAGGGTGTGTATAAGGTTATCAAACGTAACCGCTTTATCTTCATCAAATCGGATCTGCATGAAGTCATGCGCCGGATTGTCTTGCTGCACGAGATCGGCCATGATCAGCTTCACCGAAAGCAAGCCACAGTCTTTCAGGAATTTAACCTATTTGACATGACCAGCAATTCGATGGAATATGAAGCAAATCTCTTCGCGGCGCAAATTGCGCTGCCCGACGATGACATCATTGAGCACATCTACGATGGCCTTGATGCCTCACAGATTGCCAGAGCCATGCATTCTGATATCAACCTTGTCGCCCTGAAAGTCAGTGAACTTTCCCGGCGCGGATACTCTTTCCGGAACATCGAACACCGGAACGACTTTTTGAAATAAGCCCATAACGCAAAAAAGACCGGCCAGCAGGGATCTGATTCCCCACTGGCCGGTCTTGCTTTTCAGTATTTAATTCCAGCTTCCTTGAAGAATGGTCTGAACGTCGTTTTAAATTCAGACCAATATGGAGGAAAAGCATTACTGCCGCCATAGTTTCTAACTCTTCCACCGGTAAGCTTTAACTCAAGTTCCCACTGTTCTCCATCAAGGACGTTAGGATTAACATAGTTTTTCTTCCATTCATGCAAGTAGAGCTTGGAAAACAACCGATCCATCAGCTTGTTCCATTCCTGCTCTGTCATCAATCGCTGGAAATACGCTTCCGGCTCTCTAAAGCCCGGACGCACGTCCAGCGTAATCCTATCTTTTTCCTTGACAGCCAAAACTTCCGGGTAGCCTCCGAAAAACCCTCCGTCACTGAAGCGAACAGATGTCACAATGTCGCGGTAATCCTCTTCTCCGTTTTTGCTTAACAGGATAGGAGGAACACCGACATCTTTCTTACATTGAAAGCAGTGGTATGTTGGGTCTATACCGGAAATACAGCAACCACCAAGATACAGTTTCTCTTCATTCAGTTGCTGCTCCACCTCTTCGTTGAAAGCAGGCATCCCGTACAGAATTGGAGCAACACGCCTGCTGCCACACTTAGGACATTTTCTCATCATCAAATCCTACTCCTTGCTTTGGAGTTCTTCATCAAGTTCTTTCAAACGCTGGAGCCATTTGGCAATATTGCCGCCCTCACAGAATGCCAGCAGCGCTCCGTCACAAAAACGTTCTGCACGCACAGCTCCAACAAGCAGCGCCATGACCGTTCTTCCATCAAGGGCAGATACATCCGCGTATTTCATGGATGGAGCGTCCCACTTGATATTTGCCTCTTCAAGGATATCTACATATCGGGTGAGTTCCATTTCCTTATGCTCATCTATGAAGCGATAGATGGCATTCTCCAAATCCGTTACGGAACGGCCATATGCCACGAACGGGAACTGTTTCGGATGCTCTGGAGAGCCAGCATTTTCTCTATCAATGATCCATTCACCGAATTCTGCCCCTTGCAGCTTGGGCAAGAGCGAAGTCAACGATTCATACATGCGGCAGCCTCCAATCAGTTATTAGTGTCCTCCAAATACCTGACCGTTTTTCCTGTGGCTATAGCGTATTCGATTTCGGACCTTGTACTTGAGCCTATGTAACCCCCGACATTGATCACGTAGATTTCATCGGCCATGTCTATTTTCCGCTTGTGCATGTCATCCAGCATCTCTTTAGTCTTAGTCAGAGTGCCTTCATCCATGTTCTCCCACACTTCAGAGTCCCCAGCATGACCGAACAAACCCACGCTGATAACGATATTACCCTCAAGCGTAAGCCGCTTTTGTGCCTCCATAAACTCATCTTTGAAACGAGTGCTGCCACAGAGAGTTATGACTTTATATTTATCTACCATTATTTCCAAGCAGTGTATATTAACTGTCTCCTCCTAAAAGCCTCTTGCCCACCTTCCATAATATCTACAATCATCTTATGGGTTTCCGGA
The DNA here is from genome assembly GCA_050942825.1 of Bacillota bacterium. GTDB lineage: Bacteria > Bacillota > Dehalobacteriia > UBA4068 > UBA4068 > CAYRML01. The sequence continues at coordinate 9,342 of JBMNOA010000029.1, read as the reverse complement.
AAGTCGATATTCCCTTGGGTTGTGGTAATAATACCTTCTCGATAATCTGCAACGACGATTTTCTCTGCATCTCCAAGTACCGGGATATTAGCATTATGCGTTGCAAAGAGGAACTGAATGTCGGGTTTCTTATGACGAATGGCTTGAATTACTTCGTCATAGATAACTTTATTATCCAAATCGTCCTCTGGCTGATCAATTACGATGACATCATTATCACTTTGAGTCAGGATGAAAAGTACAAGTGCAGATGCTCTTTGACCTAATGAATGTTGTTTAAGTAACTTTCCGTGATACTTGATTTCTACACGATTTGGGGTTTCGCGTCGTATTAGCTCAGCGTACTTAGAAAGGATTTTTTCTTCTAGCTTCTCATACTCTGAATCAGCCAGAATCCTTCGGCACTGCCCGCCCGCATTAATGATTACGTCTTCAATGAGTGCTGCAAAATCCGAGAATTGCTCCGCTAACATCTGATACTTGGAGTCTTTTATGCTGGTGCCTCTGAATGTTGACTTAAGGATATCTTTGAACTTATCCTTGTCTCCCTTAAAGATTATCTCGACAACCAATTCTGGTTGGCTCTCGTTTATAGCGCGGACTTCAGTTTCATACGCTTGAAACTCCTTAAGCAATAATTCATTTCTCTTTCGCAAAGCAGTACGAAATGCACTATATAACTTTTCTCGTGATGTTGCCTTTTTGCGAAGGTCTTTGATTTGTCCTTTGGTTTCCTCAAGACCGGTTTTTAGAGAGGAATAGGCATCCACATCAAGTTCAGTATCACCAATCTGGCGCTTAATCTCTGCAAATTCATCTTTAAGAGATTCTATTCTTTTTTCAAGCTGTTCAAGAACACTGGCGAACTCCTCATGATCCGCTTTGATATCTTTAATAAACTCCTTAATTTGAGCCAACTTATTTTTCAAGGCTGTCAATATAGTGTTTGCTGTCTTAAACAGTTCACCGTTGTAAACACTCTCATATGTATCCAGAGTAATGCTTTCAACTTTTAGAATGGCAATAGCGCTTTCAACAGCCTTTATATCAGCAAGTATGCTTTTTTCGGTATTGGACAGTTTTTGCAGATCAAGGTCAAAAGCTGTTTGCTTTTTCAACTTATCAGCTACTCCACGTTCCTCAAAAATCTGAAGGCTATGTTCAAGATTGCTTTGTTTTGTCTCAAGCTCTTCGATTTCAGCCGGGATTGCACTGATATCTATAAGGTGTTTAATGGCATCTTCTAACTCAGAATAATGCTGTTCCATCTCCTTGCTGTTATCGCCTATCTTATTTCCAACGAGACGATCTAGCAGTTGTAATTCGTATGAAGAGCTTTGTGAAAGATCTTTTTGACCAAAATACAGAGTGTTTTTAAGAATTTGGTCTACGGTAATGCCAAGATCATTACCATCTGCATCAAGTATATTGGGGCGCTCTCCAAATATCCTCCTGACCTCATATCTTTTCCCGAATTTATCTACTACTTGAACTATGACTTGTCCGCCTGAACCAAGAACAGCTTTAACAAGTCCATCTTTATACTCTTTATCACTTTGTGCTTCTATGCTAAAGGCATAGCGCAAAACTTCAATTACAGAAGACTTACCGCTTCCTCTTATCCCAATAAGTGTGTTTAATTCCGGAGAAAACGTAATGGTTTCTCCATTCAGTTTTCCACCTTTGAAGGATATTGACTCAATATAGCCATGACCTATCTCCGGCGCAGAACGAGAAACCCTGTTTTGATAATCGATGAGAGCAAATTTTACCGCATCATAAGATAAGTCCCCAATTTTAATATATGTGGCACGCTCATAGTGGCCAACACGCTCTAAGGATTTAGGATCTGAACCTTCTACCTGTGCGCAAGAGTATCCAAACCACTTTTGAAATGTTGCCATTGTGTCCGTATTACGGACTTTTTGTAGTGCAAGAACTCTTTCTTGGAACCCATTGATTTCAGACAAAGACTCTAACAACCCTCCATTGCATTCGTGCATGAGGCCACTCGTCTGATCAACATGAGCAAAAACAATAAAATAATCTCGACCATAGGTATTCAACTTTTCAATCACATCTCGCAAGTCGAATTTACAACGTGTATTGCGATTCTCTGCATTTGCTATCCCAGCAAATGCTTCGGTCAGAAAATGACTTATGAAGTTTTCACCATTGACTAGCCACGAGTCAGGATCAAAGATTATGAGAGTATGAATACCATTTGCCTCTTTAACCGACAATTCAACACCCGGTAGGATCAGGATATTCTCCTTTTTCCCATTTTTTCTAAGCGCTTTGTATTCACCTTCGTCGAATTTATTATGGTTCGTAATAACGCCAACAGAGACGCCTTCTGCCTTAAGACGCGAAATGAATGTTTTGATAAAACTGTTCTCTTCACCCGGATAATAAAACTCTTTGTCTTTCCGAGTATGAAGGTGAAAGTCGGCTTTAAGCCATGTTGATCCATGTTCAAACATCATTCTACCCCCAAAGCTTTGAATACCGCATCCTCTGCGCTGTTATAGAAAATCAGGTTAAAGCATCCGATGAGATCCGCTGGTACTGTGCCAAGCTCTGCTGCTGCGGTCATAGGAAGCAGAACCCTCTTTGCTCCGCTATCCAAGCAGACCTGAAGGGCGTTAGCCAGCTCATCAACCTTGATAATTGTGCCGCTGATGCTGATCTCGCCAAGAATCGCTGTCGAGCTAAGAACCGGCTTTCCAAGGGCTATAGAGCAGAGCGCAATCAGAGAAGGCAATGCCAACTTGCCGGTCATGCCTATTCCTTGCAGATCCTGATAGTTAATGATGTAGTCTCGTGTTGTTGTGCTGATAGAGCCACTGATCCGATTTCCATTTGCCTTCAGGAAGTTGAATGCCGTATTGGTTGCCTCTCTTGCATCTCTGTCAGAGCCAATACCTGTACGCTCAAACTTTCCGTTGCCGGGGAGCATCTGACTTTCAAGCCGGAACACACCGATCATGCCAGACTTTCCTCTGCTGACCGTGTAGACCTGTCCCGGATTACACATACCCTCCGGAATAAGCTTGCCGCCGCCTTGCTCAGGCACGGAGACATAGTGTTCCTCGAAGGATTCGTTGTCTATGTAAGAGAAGTTCACGTCATAGAACTCCATGCCGCCCAGCTTCTTCAGCTGCTCTTTGACGCGCCGACGCATTTCAAGTGCAATCTGAAGGATTTCCTCCAGATCCTCTTTCTCAAAAACACCGTCTGGATATACAAGCTTTACCAAGCCGCCTACCATCTTGCGTACTGCAATGGTATCACGTTGATTGAGATTCTTGCCGAGACGGTAGAAGCGATCCAGCGCATCACCATACTGCTCTTTACGCAGCTCACGCAAGAACTCTGCCAGATAGTCTGTAATGAAGCCGTAATCATCGGTGAAATGCTCCGGACGGAACTTAGGGATCTCCCAACCCGGAATATAGCAATGCATACGGTCAAGGAAGGCAGTATCCGTTCCCATTTCTGGCGGGAAGGGATCGAAAAGGCTGGAAGTCTTCAGCAGCACATCAACACTCTGGTTGATGTTGCCCACAAAGACCATAGAGGCATTGGCAGCCTTCTCTTCTTTGCCACGGGCAAAGGAACCGGATGCCATGTAGTCCTTCATGATCTGAATGCCGTCTTTGTCCTTGAAACGAATACCGGCAACCTCATCAAAAGCAACGCAGTCCCAAAGGCCTACCAAACCCATAGTATGCTTGCCCATGTTATAGAAGAGGTTCGCAACGGTCGTCTGCCCACCGGAAACCAGAATGGAGTTAGGGGAAATCTCTTTATAGAGATGAGATTTACCGGTGCTGCGCGGCCCAAGCTCACAGAGGTTGAAGTTGTTTTCGACCAGCGGGATCATCCGGAGAAGAAGCAGCCATTTCTCACGATAGGTCAGTTCTTCCGGCTCCATACCGATAGAGCGCAGAAGCACGTCAATCCATTCATCCTTCGTGAAGGCTTTACGTCCTTGCTTCAGATCCTCGATGTCTACATGAGGCATCTGAATGGGAGTCAGCTTTCGGATACTGATAAGGGATTCGTTTTTCTTCCTCGGCTTTCTGTCAGGCACAACGATATCGGAATCCTGCTCGTTGTTGTACTCCAGCTGGATAATGCACCAAATGCCGCCGCAAAGAAGCCGGTCATACTTCTCCGGATACTCTTCAGAGATAGGCACACCGCCAAGTCCAAGATTGGAGAAACGGGCTTCGTAGTAGTCATACCGAAGGTTCAGCTCAACCGTCACCTGATCAATGATAGTCATTGCACCACGCTGGCGAAGCTTGGAAAGCACCTTCTCTGATTCGTCCGGGCGCACATAGTTGTCCGCCAGAATGCGCTTTACATTCTCAACGCCCTGAGCAACAATCTCATCATCATCAGAGCTGCAATACTGCCCAAGAAGGAACTCAAGAACATAGGTGGGTACATTTGCCCCTTCCTTGATTTTCTTCGTCAGGTCTTTCCGGACAATCTTGCCATCAAAGTTCTGGCGCAGCTTGTCCTTGATTATCTCACGAACACTGAAGCTCGTATCGAAATCTTCCATCTTACGTTCCTCCTCGGCAGTCCTCACTTAAAAGAAGTTTAACTCATCCACGGCAAATGCAATGTCGATCTGGAATTCTTCCCGGATCGGCGCTTGCAGGCCGCTCTCGTCGGCAATAATCAGATAATAGGTCTCACGGTTGCTGTACTTCTGCGACCGGAGATTGAAGTTGCATCGGAAAGTACGCTCCTGCGCGTTGTCGCTGGTCTTGTCAGCGATAATCTTGCATGTATCGCTGATCTTCTGTCCGTTCACATCAACAAAGTACAGAAGATATGTTGCAGCTTCACGGTTCCCTCCAACCGCTTCCTTCTGATAGAAATTCAGGGAGAAAATCATGTTGCTAATCTTCCTGCTGGCCGACAGCAGGCTGATAGTCACAGGCTTTGTATCAATCTTATCCTTGTTTCGCTGATACATCTTGTAGGCGTTCCGCAGGAACTGGAACTCCAGAACCGGAACGACCATCTCCTGAAGGCTAATGCCGCCATGCACAAAGTTCAGACCGCCGCCTTTTTTCTTGATGCGGACGTTCTCTCTCGGCGCGAAAGCATCATATTCTGTCTGACCGTCCATGAAACGCACAGGCAGCAGATAATCGGGTTTAGCGCCCTTCTTGGTAATTAAGTATCGGCGGTCAATCTCTACGTCTTGATCGCTGGGTGAAGTCTTGTCCACATTGTCATCTTCGCTCAACGGGCTATAGGTATAGAGGAAACCGTGATCCGCAGTGACAATCACATTCGTACCACCAAACTCGTTGACAATGATACGGATCAGGTTTTTGATTTCTGCGATTGCATCATCACAGGCCGGGAATACGGCGCTGTCAGAGGTGTGGCTGGCCTCATCTACCTTATCGTGGTAGATGTAGACAATATCCATACCCTTGACCAGAGCCTGACGCTCCAGACGCTTGAGACCAATGATGTTGTCGTATTTCAGCGCAACACTGTTGGGATTATTGGCTTTCAGCACCTTGTCTCTGTATCCGGCATCTGTAGACTGTCCGTCAGCCAGAATGCCAAGGACACCGTTGCTGCGCGGAACGACCTCCAGCTTCTTATGCGGCAACAGAGCTGCCATACCGAACTTTGTGACTGTCGGGAAGATCGCTTCACAACTGTTCAAAGCTACCTTGCACTGCATCTCCCGCTGAAGCTGCTCCGAAAGGGATGCTGCCACTTCATAGCGGAAAGCATCCGAGATGATCACAAAGATACGGTTGTCGTTGGTTTTGACCTTGGACTTATAGAAGTCAACCTGCTGAGGCACTTCCAGAATGCGGCCATATGTCTCCAGATTCTCAGCACAGGCATCCGACCAGTTCTGACCGAGCTGCCCAAGATACCAGTGAGAATAGAGGCCTTCGACCTTCTCCGTTACATGCTTAAAGAGGTCATCCAGCAAGGGATTTGATGTCTTTAGACTCTTCTGGAAGCAGAGATGGAACAGCCGATAATAGGTGTCCATGCGGTAGTAGTCCGTCGTGTACTCTTTCCAGATACGATGAGGCTCAACGGTGTGGAAACCAGCATAGTGCTCCATGAAGAATGCCTGCATGTTGGCGACTTGAAGAAGTCCATCATAGTAACTGGACACGCTGTCGTACCAAACCATCGTGCGGCGTTTCTCAACGGCAGCTTTGATCACGTCCACTTGGATGATGTGATCACTGATTTCCTTCATCAGCGCTGTCAGGATACACTCGTTGATGCACGGGAAAACTTCAGTATCTACCAAATCCTCAACGGCCAGCTTACTGAAGCGCTGCGGCAGCCGAGCCTCATCTTCAACGTACCGGGCAACTTCGTAGAGCTGCATGTTGTCTTCGCTATGGAGCCAGTCAGAAACAAAGTCATAGCAATAGGCTTGATGCGGTGTCGATATAAAGGCATCCAGTCCGGCCAAATGATCCTGATGCATTGTCCGTGTCGCTGTGGTCAGCAACATATGGATAGCAAGTCTTCCAAGGCTGGAATCATCACCTTCGCTGTATCCGGTAGCCTGAGAGACCATGACCCAAAACGGCTTGTCTGCGCCATAGGTCAGGAAGCTCTGATAGATGCTGTTCGTATCCAGATCCAATCCGGCATGAATGACGGCCTTAATGATCTTGTTAGGCTGAATGTCGTTGCAGCCCGCAAGTGCAGCCATGACAGCAAGGTGCATCTGAGGAGCCGTGGAGATGCTGCCACTGAGTTTTTTGACTGTATCACGGCGATCCTTTGCCCGGAAGAACTTCCGGTAATGCTTTACCTGATTACGGATAATCGGCGTAGCAGGCAAGCCCATCTCATCCATCCAGATAGAATTGAGATCGGCACGGAACTCCTCGCTGTAAATCTGTACATTGATCAGCCAGTTGTCATCATCCTTCATGAAGGGTCGGGGATCATAGACAAGGAAGTTCGTTGCCAGACTATCCTCGCAAAGCTGCTTCTTAACCGCAAACGTATTGTTGCCAGTCAGCACAACAACTTCTACACCGTCCAGAGACAGATCTTCCAGTTGGTCTTCAAATTCCCGGTCTTCATCATACCAGAAGATGATACGGCGCTTATAGAACTCCGGTAAAGGCGCAGCAAAACGACGTGCCAAGTCTTGCTGTATGGTTCCTAAATCAATACCGGCCATGTCCTATACCTCCTTACTTGATCTTCGCAAGAACGTCTTGGAAAATCGCATAGTTGTGTTTCACTCCATCATCCAAATCAATACGAATCATCTGATCTGCAAGGTGATGGATTTTTTCTTCATAAACCCTCAACTCTTCGGCTTGCTCCTGAAGTTTGGTCAACTGCTTGGAAAGCTTCACACGCTCGCCAGTTCCAGCATTCGCAATCCGGCTCTCCAAGTCTGCAATCGCAGTGCGGTAGCGGCTCTGCTGCTCATGCACGTAGTCAGTGCGAATACGCGCAATCGTATCTGGCTGATAACGATGCATGTAAATCAGGCACTTGAATCCATTCTTTTTGCCAGAGTCGAATAACCAGTAGATCGGGCGTTTCTGGTATATCTTTAGATGATCGGCGTAGAAGTCATTGATGAAATAATTCCGAATAACTTCACGAGAAGAGCCTTTCCCTCCAAGCGCTTCTGAGATGTATTTAAGGTTTGCTTCAAGTGTGTCTGTCCCATAGACAGTTTCAACGAATTTCACTAAGTAGCCAACAACATCATCCTCAAAATACTCATCATCACATAGCGGGATAATTCCATCCCTATCTGGAACAAATATCTTATACTTTTCTTGACACCAATCTCCACCTGCAAATGATATACCATCTGTAGATAATGAGTATCGCCCAAGCATACAGCCAACCGCATAAGAAAGAAATGCAACAACATCCTCTCTCTTGTTAGCAACTTTATAATTCACATTTGATGGATCAACCGTATAGTCGAGTATCCCCTGAAAACCATAAATCGAAATGAACTTCTTGTTTAGCTGCTCTTCGATTTCTCGTAATTCTTGATGTTCATTATAACTAACCTCTGACCAGTCCCTAGAGGCATCTTCTATAGATGAGTAATCACCAATGAACATATGCCTTCTGAAATTCCACGAGATTTCATCATGATCCCAACTGTTTTTACTCAGGCTAATAGCCCGTTCAGCTAACTCGACTATCGCCGAGAATTCATGCTCATCGACAATAACTGGCAAAGCGAGAATGTTTTCCACCTGAAAGCTCAATGTTGGGTTGCTAAGACTAAGCAGATAGTTTCCAACGACGCTGTTCATCAGCGCGATATAGTACAATAAGTCTTCATGCTTACCCGCGAAAATACTTGAGCCATGTACATCCCAAAGATAACCACAAGGATAGTAATTTGCAGAAAACGTATTTGTCGAAATATACGACCAAGTAACGCCTTCTTTAAGATAGTATCCACTATTCTCAGTTCGGGCACGGGTCAACCCTTTCCCTGCATTTTCCCATCTGAGGGCATAATAATCGTTACCAAACCATCTACAGGCACCACCGCCTTTTTTGTAAGGAACCCATGTTTTGTAGTTTGGATCAAGCAAACTGCTTTGCCGCGCATCAAGCGTAATATCTGCAAATTTGAGTTCATGCCACAGCCTCAAATAATAGTCATTGTCACCGGTAATCATTCCTTGAAAGCCGTGCACCAAACTGGACATCTTTCTTCCTTTTTCGTAACACGAATAAACGGCAGGAGATACCCAATACGCAAAGGGAGAGCCAGGTATCTTTTTGAAATTATCAGTATTCTGGGAAAAGCGAAGGTTGTTTTGAGAGAACATGTGCTGCTTTTCGGCTTCAGAGTTTCCTGCAATCAATCGAATATAGGTGCCCATGTAATTAGAAATGGCATCATGATTTCTCAAAACAAATGATGTCGTCTGGACTACTTCTCCTCCAATTTCATCAAAAGCTCTGGCTCCAAGGTGCATCATACTTAGAACCTGATGTTTACAAATCTTCGTTCTTAATTTTTCATAACTTGAAAGGAACATCCATGCATGCTGGGTAATCATGCCTTGAACGCCATTGTGTTTAAGCATGGCATGGCCTCTTTCAATGAAGGCAGCAAACAAATCGCCTTTTGTATCCGGGAAGAACTCTTTTACAAACTTTGAAAGTTTAGCCCCCATTCCTGTACTTCCCATGTAAGGTGGATTTGTGCATACTACATGGTATTTCTGTGAAAGCGCTTTGGCGGTCTCAATAACCGGTTTGACTCTTTCAAGAACTTGGAGGCTCAATATACTTGGCGTAATCTCTGAAGCGATT
>JBMNOA010000028.1:0-21411 GCA_050942825.1 Bacillota bacterium | reverse complement strand
ATTGCCATATGCTAATTAAATAACCAACATAGCTGGCCTCAAAAATTACTACAAAAGTAAAAATCTCCAATAGGATATAAAGGGAAATCAAAAGAGCTATCACAATAAAAATTATGATAGTTGCAGGCGATAATATAAAGTCAAAAAGATTTCCTGAGGTAATATAAGTATAACCGCTTATATAGCGGGCAAGACTAAAAAGACCCCCTGCTCCAGGTATAATAATCAAAATACCCAGCAACTTATATAGAAGCTCAAATCCCACAAGAGTCCAAATATTATTCTTTATTAAAACATAATTAATAAATAATAATCTTTTCATTGTTACCCATTATATCATAACAAAATGAAAAATTAAAAAATATATACTTTTAAAATAATTGTGAGGTAATAAATAGTGTTTACTACTTTTGATCAGATCTTAGCTTTTTACTGTGCTCCTACCCTTGCAGGAATAAAACCGGCCAGTATGATATCTTATAAAAAGGCAGGATATAGAAATTTAAGCTTTTTTATAGATTACTATAGTGATAAAATGGAATATAAAGGAATATTTTTTGAGATATTGCAACAATACCCTGATCGTACCTTATTACTGGTTTATCGCAAAGATTTACTGGCCACTGTTTTATCTACCCCAGAGTCCCAACACTTTTTGGCTCAATACGGCTACAATGATTGTCTTTCACTTCCTAATGCTCTCAAACAGCTTAAGATCAGAATCCAAGAATCCCCGCAATTCCCTCATGAAGTAGGCATTTTTTTGGGCTATCCTTTGGAGGATATCATAAGCTTTATAAAAAATAAAGGTCAAAAATATCGTCTTTGCGGTTATTGGAAAGTATATACGGATACCGATAAGGCCAAAAAGATTTTTTTTCAATATAATAGATGCCGTAAACTATTTTTCAATCTCTTGGATAATAAAATATCAATTATGCAATTATTAGATGCCACTATTTAATGATGAGGTAACAAAATGACCAAAAAAATTTTTTTTATATAAGAGGCATGACATGTGCAGCCTGTTCAAATCATATAGAAAAAAAAATAGGCAAACTGACAGGCATCAACTCTGTTAATGTGAATCTCATAGCTAATAAAATGACTGTTGATTATCAAGAAGACGTCATAGATGATGTGAAAATTATCAAAGCCGTACAAGATGCCGGTTATCACGCTTTTTCTGAAACCGCTATAACACAAAAAAACAGCAGCACCTTAAATAAAAGCGAGGATGAAAATAAGAAAATAAAGCTTCGCTTGATTATTTCCCTAGTTTTTCTCGTACCGCTTTTTTATATCTCTATGGGGCATATGGCAGGTTGGCCTTTGCCCAGCTTTTTTCACGGTTACGAAAATACCCTGATTTTCGCTTTTACTCAATTTTTGTTATTATTACCAATACTTTTTGTCAATAGTAAATATTATAGCGGTGGTTTTAAAGCCCTCATCAAGCTCTCTCCCAATATGGACTCACTGATTGCCATTGGCTCCTCTGCTGCGGTAGCTTATGGCATATTTGCTATTTATAAAATAGCTTATGGACTGGGTCATGCCAATATAGTTATGGTAGAAAAATATTCTATGGATCTCTACTTTGAGTCTGCCGGTATGATATTGGCTCTGATTACATTAGGTAAATATTTTGAAAGTCTTTCTAAAAGAAAAACATCCTCAACCATTAGTTCTTTAATAAAATTAGCGCCGCAAAAGGCTCTGATTTTGCGTGATGGGCAAGAAATAGAAATACCCGTGGAAGATGTAGCTATCGGCGACATCATAGTAGTCAAGCCCGGTCAAAGCATCCCCGTAGATGGAATAGTGACGGAAGGTGTCTCTTCAGTTGATGAATCACCTTTAACAGGAGAAAGTATACCGGTCACGAAGAAAACAGGTGATAAAGTCATAGCCGCTACCATTAACAAAGCCGGGTATCTCAAATTCAGGGCTTTAAAAGTTGGCAACGAAACTATGCTGGCACAAATAATCAAATTGGTAGAAGAGGCTGCCTCCTCCAAAGCGCCTATTGCCCGTCTGGCAGATAAAATCAGCGGTATTTTTGTACCAATCGTTATTATTATTGCCGTTGCTTCGGCCATTATCTGGCTGATTTTGGGCTATCCCTTTGAATTTGTCCTTACCATCGGGATATCCGTTTTGATAATCTCCTGCCCTTGTGCCTTAGGTTTGGCTACACCCACAGCCATTATGGTCGGTATCGGAAAAGGAGCAGAAAATGGAATATTGATAAAATCAGCTGAAGCTTTAGAGACTGCTCACATGCTAAACAGCATAGTGTTGGATAAAACCGGCACCATTACTGAAGGCAAGCCTCATGTAACTGACATCATCCCTGCCCCCCATATTACTCAAGACGAGCTTCTGAGGCTAGCTGCTTCCATAGAAAAACAATCGGAACACCCTTTGGCAGAAGCTATTGTGCAGGCGGCCAAAGAAAAAAAACTTTTTCTCTATATGAAGCTCATGATTTTGAAGCTGCTTTTGGAGAAGGTATAGCTGCTTATATAAATGGGAAAAAGATCATTTCAGGTAATCTCAACTTCATAATGAAAAATAATATACCTGCAAAAAACCATGAAGAAGCGGCCAATTTGTTAGCAGAACAAGGCAAAACACCGCTTTTTTTCGCTGATGAAGAAAAAATTTTAGGCATAATAGCGGCTGCCGACATACTAAAACCTACCAGCAAGGCAGCTATAGATACATTCAAATCTATGGGCTTGGAAGTTATTATGCTGACGGGTGATAACAAAAAAACGGCCGCAGCCATCCAAAAAAAGTTGTCTATCAATCAGGTGATAGCCGAAGTATTGCCACAGGAAAAAGAAAAAGAGATCCGCTGTCTGCAATCCTCAGGAAAGAAGGTAGCGATGATTGGCGATGGTATCAACGATGCCCCGGCCTTAACTGCCGCCGATGTAGGCATAGCTATTGGAGCAGGCACATCCATTGCTATAGAATCGGCTGGTATAGTCCTTATGAAAAGCGACTTGCTGGATGCCGCTAAAGCGATCATACTCAGCAAAGCCGTAATTCGTAATATCAAACAAAATCTTTTTTGGGCCTTTTTTTATAACAGTGCCGGTATACCTTTGGCAGCAGGCGCATTCTATACAGTTTTGGGATGGCAGCTGAATCCTATGTTTGCCGCTGCTGCTATGAGCCTCAGTTCTATCTTTGTTGTCAGCAATGCATTGCGTTTAAAATTGTTAAAGATGTCCTATGAAAAACCAGAAAAAGGAGATGTGATGATGCAAAAGACTATGATTATCGAAGGAATGACCTGTTCTCATTGTTCCTCCAGAGTAGAAAAAGTCCTCAATGCCATAGACGGAATACGAGCTTCTGTAGATTTAGAAAAGAAAATAGCATATATCGATTATGAGAAAAAAGTTAGTGACCATATAGTGATAAAAGCAGTAGAAGATGCCGGATATGAGGTGATTTCTTTTCAATGAGTAGCTTCATATTAGAGACTAGATAAAGGCAGCGGCTTGAAGACCGCTGCCTTTTGCTTGGCAAAGAAAGTTTCTTGGCAGTCAGGATACGAGAGTAAATATTTATAAAATAATGCAGACCAGCCCGCCGCCGCCTTCATTGACAATGCGCTGAAGAGTTTCTTGTAACTTTCCTTGGGCATTTTCTGGCATACGATAAAGTTTGCCTTGAATACCCTCTTGAACCAATTCATGTAATGATTTACCAAAAATATTGGTATTCCAGATTTTTTGCGGATCATCTTCAAATTCATGAAGGATATAGCGTACCAATTCCTCACACTGACTTTCCGTACCTATAAGGGGGGTAATCTCAGTAGAAATATTGGCTCTGATGATATGGAAACTGGGTGCGGAGGCTTTTAGCTTCACACCGAAACGCCCTCCCTGCTTGATCAACTCTGGCTCTTCTAAATACATTTCAGTAGTTTTGGGTGTGATTACTCCGTAACCGCAGCCTCTGGCCTCTTCTACGGCATCAGATACTTTATTCCACTCTCTGTTAGCATAGCTGTACTCTTTTACTATTTTCAACAAAGTATTTTCGCCTTCGATTTCCTGTCCGGCATATTCGCCTAAAATTTTGTAAAATAGTTCGGCATCAGTACTAATATTGATATTGGCAACCCCTGTTCCTAATAGCATTTCTTCCAGTGAAACATTTTCTGCAAATTCATCATTGTTCAAAATATCCATCATATAATCAATATCACGCACTCTTTTTACTTCACCAGCTGCTTTTTGGATAGTATTTTGGAAATTTTGACGCAACCAATGGGATTCTTCCAATTCCTCTATCCAGGCCGGCATATTGATATTTAATTCGGTGATGGGGAATTCATATAACGACTCTTTGAGGATTACTATCAAATCCTCATAATTCATGGTAGCAGCATTAACAGGAATGGTTTTTACACCATATTTTTCAGTCAGTTGCTCAGCCATCATTATACTATTTTCATAACTGGGATCTAGGCAATTCAAGACGATGATAAAAGGTTTGCCTAACTCTTGAAGTTCTGCTAAGACCCGTTCCTCGGCCGGGAAATAGTTTTCCAAAGGTATATCGGTGATGCTGCCATCAGACAAGACCACCAGTCCAATGGTAGAATGTTCCGAGATTACCTTCCTAGTTCCAATTTCTGCTGCTTCTTTAAAAGGAATTGGTTCCTCAAACCAAGGTGTGGAAACCATTCTTGGTTCTTCTTCCTCTATAAAACCTAAGGCTCCTTCTACGGCATACCCCACACAATCCACCAAACGTACTCGCATATCCACTCCTTCGGATACATTGATTTCTACAGCTTCTGCCGGAATAAATTTTGGTTCACAGGTCATAACAGTACGACCTGCGCCGCTCTGAGGTAATTCATCATGCGCTCTTTCTCTTTCATGGAAATCTAGTATATTGGGAAGGACCAATAATTCCATAAAACGCTTGATGAAAGTCGATTTTCCTGTACGCACAGGACCGACTACTCCTAAATAAATATCTCCCCCAGTGCGTTCAGCAATATCTTTCAGCACATCAAAATTTTCCACAAATCTCCCTCCCTTATAAAATATATTAATTATCTTTTTGTTTTGCCCAAAAGAAAAAAGTATGGAAGTATTTCCATACTTTTTATGTTAATAAGAGACTATTTATGTATCAATTCGCAAAACTTTTTTATTTTTTATCTTAATAATATTTCCTGAGTTTTTGATCTGGTCAATAAAGCCCACATAGCATCCTGTGGGGAACGCCCTTCATACAGCAGTGCATACATCTGTTCTGTAATTGGCATCTCCACATTATATTTTTTGGCGAGTTTATAGGTATTTTCCGTAGCATATACCCCTTCTACCACCATTCCCATATCTTCTAAGACCTGATTCCAAGGGCGCCCTTTGCCAATTTCTTTGCCGGCCCGGAAATTGCGGCTATGAACACTTCCGCAGGTTACTATTAAATCACCTAATCCGGCCAAACCTGTAAAAGTCTCTTTTTGAGCTCCCATAGCAGTTCCTAAACGGATGATTTCTACTAAGCCTCTGGTGATTAAGGCGGCTTTAGCATTATCGCCAAGTCCTAATCCTTCAATAATACCTGCTCCTAAGGCAATAACATTTTTTACTGCGCCACCTATTTCCACTCCGATAACATCATTATTGGTATAAACTCTAAATTTATTATTCATAAAAACATCTTGCACTTTTTGTAAAAGTTTATTATCTGTACCTGCCAAAACAATTGCTGTAGGCAAGGCTCTGCCGACCTCCTCGGCATGTGTTGGTCCGGATAATACAGCTAAAGGATTATCCGGCAGATGTTTTTGAATTACTTGAGAAAGACGCAGCTGGTTATCGGAATAAAACCCTTTGCCGGTGCTGATGATGATAGTCTCCGGTCTGAGAAATTCTTTAACCTGTTGGGCTACTTGATTAACAGCATGAGAAGGAACAGAAAACAGTACCATCTCGGCACTGGCTACACCGGAGAGATTGCTTGAGATATTGATATCCTGAGGCAGAGGTATGCCGGGCAAATAAGCCTTATTCTCACCTTCTGCCATCAATTTTTCCGCATGCATGCTATCCCAGGTCCACATACTTACATTATGACCGTTCTGATAGAGCACCAGGGCCAAAGCTGTTCCCCAACTACCTGCTCCCAATACTTTTATACGCATAGTGATCTCCTTTCTTAATCAGTATTAACAGACTTTTTTTTGCCTACTTTTAATTCCTCACCTTTGGCAATACGCTTGAGGTTGCTTCTATGCATGAAGACAATGACAACAGCTATTATGTAAATTACAATTTTATAAACTAAACTGATATCCGCAACAAAGGAATAAATAAATATAGCGACGGCAGCCATACAGGTACCTAGGGAAACATAACGGGTAATGGCAATAGTAATTGCCCAAGTAACCATAGCCACCACTCCGGCCCAAGGCATGAGTGCAAACATGACCGCCACGCTGGTCGCGGCGCCTTTGCCTCCTTTGAATTTGAGCCAGATAGAGAGATCATGACCTAATACGGCTGCGATACCGATCAAAAGACCGAAAATCTCTCCGCCGTAATGTAAAGCCAGAAAGGCAGGCACGAATCCTTTTAAAAAATCTAAAGCAAAGACTAATAAAGCACCCTTGAGTCCAACCATACGCATTACATTAGTGGTGCCGATATTACCGCTGCCTGTTTTGCGGACATCTTTACCTGTAAAAGCCTTGCAGATCAAATACCCAAAAGGAATGGAGCCCAGAAAATAAGCTCCTGCTATCAATAATATCAGCATGAATGTTTGCTGCAAAATCATCACCTCTTTTATCCAACATCATGTCCCTATTCTTATTCTTCTTTTTCTTTTTCTCTCTTGCGCCATAAAAGGATAAGAGGTGTGCCGGCAAAACCAAAACTTTCTCTCAATTTGTTTTCTATATAACGGCGATAGGAAAAATGAATGAGATCGGGTTCATTTGAAAATATGATTATCTTAGGCGGTTTAACACCCACCTGCGTGATATAGAGCAGTTTGACTCTGCGGCCTTTATCCGTGGGAGGAGGATTATGCTCCAGAGCTTCTCTTAATACTTCGTTCAATCTGGCTGTAGGTATCCTTCTGCTATGCTGTTCGGCGATAAAATCGGCTAAAGGCAATATCTTATCCACTCTCTGCCCTGTTTTAGCAGAAATATAAATAGTCAAAGCATAAGAGGCAAAAGCCAATTCTTCTCTGATCATCTTATCAAACTTATCCATACTTTTGTCATCTTTTTGCGGTAAGTCCCATTTGTTGACGACGATTAGCATTCCCTTCCCTGCTTCATTGGCATATCCGGCAATTTTTTTGTCTTGTTCTGTGATACCGCTTTGGGCATCAATGACCAACAAGACGACATCGGCGCGGTCAATTGCTTTGAGCCCTCTGGCTACGCTGTAATGCTCGGTTGTTTGATTTATTTTGCCTCGTTTTCGCATACCGGCAGTATCTATGATCAAATACTCTTTGCCATCCTTTTCCAGCATGGTGTCGATAGCGTCTCTGGTAGTACCCGCCACATCGGAAACAATAACCCGCTCTTGCCCCAAAAGCTTATTAACGAGAGAAGATTTTCCTACATTAGGGCGTCCGATCAAGGCTATTTGTAATCGGTCTCCTTCAATATTTTCCTCATTATATTGAGGCAGATATTTTACAACCACATCTAAAAGATCACCTATATTCATACCATGAAGGGAAGAAATAGCGATCGGTTCCCCCAAAGCTAAACTATAAAAATCGTATAAAGGAGAAAGATCTTTAAATGAATCAAATTTATTGACAGCCAAAACCACAGGTTTACCGCTTTTTCTCAGCATAGCTGCAACCTCTTCATCATCTGCCGTGACACCAGTTTGTTTATCGACCACAAAGATTATTACCTGAGCTTCTTCTATAGCCAATGCAGCCTGCTCTTTGATTTTGTGTTGAAAAACATCGCCGTCTTTTTGGAATTGGATACCGCCCGTATCAATAACTATGAATTCTCTGTCTAGCCAAAAAGCGTCCCGATACAAGCGATCTCTGGTGACGCCGGGAGAATCATCGACAATAGCATGACGGCTACCCGTTATACGGTTAAAAAGAGTCGATTTACCTACGTTAGCTCGGCCAACTATGGCTACTAATGGTTTCATATAATGCACCTAACCTGTATTTATTATCCGCAAACAGCACGCAAAATAGCTTCGGCACAAGGCTCAATAACCATAATTTCTGTTTGCAGGTCCTTTCGTAATTGTTCTAAAGTACCATTATCCAAAAAAATATTCTGATCAAATTTTAACATAGTAGAAGGCAAAATTAAAGTCGGCAAATCTTTATTACCGGCTAAGGCTTCTTTTATACAAGTTACTGTTAACAATCCTGCCACCGTTATACTGGAGCCAAAAAATTTATTCTCCACGCTCATAACATTTACCTTCAAACCATCAACAAATGATAGGTCATCAGCGATAGAACGAATCAATTTCTCAGCGCTTTTGCCTGTGATAAAAAGAAATTCCTTTTTGGGAGCTATTTGGGCGGGCAAGTCCTTTTTTACCCTTTGCCAGTCATCAAGCAGGATACGGCACATACCAACACCATTTTCCAACTGAGGGAATTCTTCATAATGCTCATAATCTGGGAACAGCTCATCGGCCATAATATAAAATTCGTCAGCTAAAAAAACAAAAGAAGAGCCTCTTTTTTTACGATATGATGCTTGTTGCTTGTTTATGAAAGAGATGAGATGTTGAGCTTCTTCCTTTGTATAAAGGCGCAGGCAATCATTTTTTTGGTATTTTGTTAAACCCACAGGGACCAAAGCCACTGATTGTAAATTGCTACCCAAGCCTTCCAGGTCAGCCAAGGTTTTTTCTAATACTTGTCCGTCATTCAGGCCCGGACAAAGCACTATTTGACCGTGTATTACGATATCCTTGTGGCAAAGACGCTTTAAAAGAGGTATAATATCATCGGCTTTTTGATTACCCAAAAGCTGACGTCTCATTTGCAGATCACTGCAATGTATAGAAAAATAAAGCGGGCTGAGCTTTAATTTTTCTATTCTTTCAATATCTTTGGGCAGTAAATTAGTTCCGGTAATATAATTGCCCTGTAAAAAAGACATACGATAATCATCGTCTTTAACCAGCAGCGATTTTCTAGCATGTGGAGGTAATTGCTCCATAAAACAAAAAAGACATTTATTGCAACAAGAACGCATACCGTCAAAAAGATTAGAGGCAAAGCACAGGCCGAGGTCCTCCTCAGCCTCTTTTTCAACTTGACAAAAATAAGTTTCTCCGCACAAATCTTTTACTTCCAAAAGCAGTTCTTCATCATTGCAATAATAGCCATAATCGATTATATCTAATATAGCATGACCATTAATACCGACAAGTTTTTCTCCTGATACTATACCAAGCTCCTCGGCTATACTTCCGGGAATAATATCAGATATCTGGCCATACATATCTTTTTACCCCTTTCTTATCTACGTTATCAGTCATAAAGATTCAATTAGTCAAGCCGAGGTGCCTTTAGACGTTTTTCTGTTCTGGGCGAATTCTTTAAAGAAAATAATAATAAATAGAAAAAAGGTTGCTATTAACCAAAGATTGAGAGTTCTAATACCGGCTACCTCAAAAGATTGTAAGGAACGGAATAAAATGATGGACAAGGCGTCACTAAGCCACACTCCTAAAATCAGGGAAGCAATTGAACCGATAGCATCTCCCACTATGATTATAGCAATAAAGGCTAAAAAAATCGGCAGTAAATAATAAAGATAAGGAAAAACCTCTTCAATACGCCATAAAACGCCTGAAGTACTGGCAAAAGTTAAAGCAAAGATAAAAATACAAGCTATCAGGCTGCGAACCCTTTCGATGGTCTTTAATTTGCTTAATAAGTAGACAGCAAAAACCAATGAGATTAAACCGCCTAAATTGACATATATACCTTCCCCCAAAAAGAAAGTCGGCAAAGGCAAGAAGGTAGTGGCTAATAACAGTAAAACAAAAAATAAAAATATATTACGTCTGACACCAAAACTACTTAATAACCCCGGGATTTTCTCAAAATATGCTAAAAGACCGATGAATAAAAGAAAAACTAAGCCCCAGGGGAAGTCCAAAAATCGGGTAAAAATCATGTTATCACCTTATTGTAGTGTTTTTTTATAATTTACCCTATTTTTGTTTTATAATACAAAAAAACCGGAGACCGAAAGCGGCCTCCGGTGAAAATACTTTTAGTCTTGTTTAGCTGCATCCAATACATCGCCGATAGTTACAGATTCATCCTCCTGTAAAGGAGCATTTTCTTCTGCAGTTTCAACAACTTCGCTTGGGGCCGCCTCCTGAATCTTTTGTGGGGCAGGCAAAGTAGCTTTTATGCTGAGGCTGATCCTTTTATTCTCTGGGTCGACAGAAAGAACCATAACATCAACAACATCTCCCGGAGTCAATACATCTTCCGGTTTGGCAACCCTTTCATGGGCAAATTGTGATATATGCACCAATCCTTCTACACCGGGCTCAACTTGTAAAAAGGCTCCAAAAGGAACGAGCCGCATAACTTTAGCTTGGATGATTTTGCCTTCTGGATATTTTTCTGCAGCCAAAGACCAGGGATTGGGAATCAATTGTTTAAGGCCTAGAGAGATTTTCTCTTTTTCCTTATCGACTGAGAGGATATAAACATCAATTTCATCGCCTTGTTTTAGTATATCGGAAGGATGATTTACACGATACCAAGCCATTTCAGAAACATGCAGCAAACCATCTACGCCACCAATATCCACAAAGGAACCAAAATTGGTCAAACGGCGGACCACACCACGAACTGTCTGGCCTGCTTCAATGGTTGCTAAAGTTTTATTTTTTTGTTCTTTGGCTTTTTCCAACAGTACTGCTTTGGCAGAAAGTAATAATTTATTGGTATCCCTGTCACATTCTAATATCTTTAATTCCAATTCTTTGCCGACATAAGAAGATAAATTCTCTATGTAATTCAATGATACCAAAGATGCCGGTACAAAGCCTCTCAAACCGCCCAAGTCGACCAAAAGTCCACCTTTAACAATTTCGGTAACTTTGCCCTTAATAATTTCTCCAGTTTGTTTGGCTTTCATCATATTTTCCCAATGGATTTCTTGATCGATTTTCTTTTTGGAAAGCAAAGGATAACCTTCTTGATTTTCCTTGCGTAGTACCAAAACATTGATATCATCACCAACAGAAAATCTTTCTTCAATATTTTCTACATCATCTCGAGTGAGTTCGGATAATGGTAAAATACCTTCGGATTTACCACCGATATCAATGAGCATATGATCGGGTTTTATCTGTACAATAACACCTTGAATCCTAGCGCCACGTCTGATCTCTTTTATATCATCTAATTGATAAGCATCCTCAGGTGAAGCACTTACCTCTTTTTCATTTTCTGTCGCAGGTACTTGCTGACATACACATAAGCTTTCCTCTGCTGCTGTAGTTGATTCTTGACAATCGCATACAGTTTCTTGAGAAACCTCTATTTGCTGTTCTGCTTGGTTCTCTCCTTGGCAAGTGCATTGACCATCCTCTTGCTTTACTTGTTGATCTTCTTCAAATAGCAACATTTTACAAAATACCTCCTCAATAATCCAATCTGGTGTAGAAGCCCCGGCGGTAATGCCTATCTTTTTAGCATGGTGTAGATTATCTGCTATAATTTCATCGGCAGTCTCTACAAGATAAGCAGGGATGCCGCTAGAACTACATAATTGAGCCAATTTTTTAGTATTGGAGCTTTTTTTGCCACCTATAACAAAAATCACATCAACTTCTTTTGTTAAAGCAAGAGCAGCTTCTTGCCTTTGCTTGGTGGCCAAACATATGGTGTCGCAAACCTCTAGATTCTTTAATTTTGTTCTCAGCAAAGACTCTATATTGTCCAGATTAGATCTGATCTGAGTTGTCTGGGCAATAAGTGCTATTTTATCATCCAATTTATTTTGTTCGGCCAATTGCTTTAACAAAGCCTCGGCTTCTTTTGTATTCTCAATAACAACGGTATTTTTCCCTGCCCAACCAACAATACCTCGTACCTCAGGATGATGTTTATCGCCAACGACAATTAATAAATAGCCTTTTTCCGTAAAGCGGGACGCTATCATCTGCGCTTTTTTTACCAGAGGACAAGTAGCATCTATAATTTTCATTCCCTTAGCTTCGGCCTGTTCTATTGTAGTTGGGGAAAGTCCATGAGAAGGAATTATTAAATAGTCGCTTTCTCTATTTGGAGGTATATCTTCAATACTATCAATTACTATGACTTGTTCTTTAAGCCTGGCTACTTCTTGTGGATTATTGATTAGAGGTCCTAAAGAATAAAGACGCCCATATTTTCTTGCAGTATCTCTTACTAGAGCTAATGTTCTTTTAACTCCGACACAAAAGCCGGCATGGTCAGCAAGTATTATTTGCAAAAGAAACCTCCAAGAACTCCAAAAGTATACTTAATTATTAAAAGTTCTCTATTTAAAAGGTTATTCCTGCTACATAACATAGTAAAATTACATCAATTAATGACAAAAGCTGCCAAATCATTGCGGGGACTTTTTGGCTTCTTGCAACATTCGCCCTACTATCTCCCGGGTTAATTTATTATATTTATCCATAGATTCCCGCAGATTATCTTCTATATTGACTGTAAGAGGCTTGCCAATAATCACACGTACGTTTTTTTTCCAAAAGCGGACAAAATCACAAGAGTTGATGATGGCAACAGGTATAATTTTGACTTTTGCTTTATAAGCTAAAAAGGCTCCGCCTTCTTTAAATTCTTTGAGTTCTTCTCCTTTGTTGCGGCCGCCCTCGGGGAATATACACACTGCATCACCTTTCTTTAATTCGGCCAAAGCCTTTTTCATGGCTACCAAATCTGCTTCTCCTCTTTTAAGAGGGATAGCACCGCATAATTTAAAAAGACATCCAATCAAGCGATTTTTTTCAAATTCACTTTTATATAAAAAATGTACTTGGCGGGGGAAAGCGCAACCAATCAGCATGGGATCATAATTTTCTCTGTGATTGGCAATGATTAAATAAGGTTCATCCAAGGGGATATTTTCCTTCCCCAAAACCCGCCAACCGGCTATTTTCAACCAAAGATTTACTACTATAAAGGCAAACCGATAAAAAAGAGTCATTATACCATCACCTTTTGATATTTTGTGCCAACTGCAATATTTTCGCCACCGTTTCTTGTATGCTCAAATCAGTGTTATCAAGATAATAAGCATCGTCAGCTTGTTTTAAAGGCGCATGTGCTCTTTGTGAATCTTGATCATCTCTTTTTTGTATATCCAGCTCCACTTGTTTTAGATCAACAGTCAGCCCTTTGGCTAGAAAATCAGCAGCTCTTCTTCTGGCTCTTTCTTCAAGGGAAGCTGTAAGAAAGATCTTACAATCCGCATCAGGTAAGACCTTGGTACCGATATCCCGGCCATCCATCACTACTCCACCCCTTTGTGCTAAAGAACGCTGCTGTGCGGTCAAAGCCTCTCTGACCCCCCAGACAGCAGAAACAGGGCTGGCAGCTGCCCCTACCTCGGGTGAACGAATAAGCAAAGAAACATCTTTACCATTACAAAAAACCTGATATCCGTAACCATTATTCTTTAAATCTATTTTAGCATTCTGTGCCAGTTCGGTCAGTTTTTTTTCATCATCAAAGGGTATGTCGTTTTTTATTGCCAGATAAGCAATACTACGATACATAGCTCCGGTATCTATATATAGATAGTTTAATTTTTGTGCCACTAATTTAGCTACTGTACTTTTACCGGCTCCCGCAGGCCCATCAATAGCAATAATTTTCCCCCTCATAAAATCCTCCTAAAAAAATATGATTTGATAAAATTAATCAATTCATTGATTTACATTATATCAAGCCCAGCACACAAACACAATATATAATAGCTTAACTCTAATGTAAGGCAGGCAAGTTATTTAAAGTGGATAATCCCTAGCAGCCCCTTTTGATGATTGAGCAGGAGTTCTGCCTGCAAATTTTCTTCTTCTATATTCGTTGAAAGATGGTCGATATAAAAATATATATCGTGCTTATAATTACTAACATCGATTTCCAGCTTGTCACCATCATAAACTCTAATCAAAAGGCTCCCCGAAGAAAAATCGCCCATTTCTTTTCCATTGACTAAAAGATAAGCTTTGGGCACACTGACATTATCCTTAACGGATATAGAAATATTGCCAAAAAGAGTATCATCCTTAATGGCCGCCGTAATAGCCGGGTCGAGACTCTCCCCTCTTTGTGCCACCGAAAAAGGTATGCTCCAACCCCAATAAGGAGAAGCCTGGACCCAAAATATCAGAGCAAATAAAGCTATCGCCAAAACTGTTAAACAAATTACCCCTTTTCTCAAGAAGAGCCAGTATTTTTTACTCATATCAGTCATAGAAATAAGCCGCCTTTTTCTTTTTATCTTGGCAAAAAGACTGCTATTTTATTCCATACTTAGTATTTGAAAAAAATCCAATCTATTAATAACTTGAATATATAAAAAAATACAAAAAGACTTGCCAATTTGATGGCAAGTCTTAAGATATTAAGCAATGAGCTAGTAGTCAACAGGCTGTATTATAATTATATACTTTTAAGTAAACAACTATTTTATTAGTCTATTTTATCCAACATCTAACACTCCTGAATCCTGGCCCGCACCTTGGACCAGCTGTCCGTAATGACAAAACTCTCTTCTATACAATCTACTATACGCTCAAGTTTCTCGATTGGCATAGCCAAGGAAAGAGTATTGCAAGGCACAAAAGGCCTGGCTGAGATGTCAAACATCCCCAGATAGCTTGTGTTGCCATTTTTTGCACGCTCTATGCTGGGCCAAGTAATAATGGTACTGCAACCGGAACCAAAGGGTGCAATCACATTTGTCAAGCCGCCGCCTTCTTCAAAATTGCTCAAGGTAAATAAACCCGATAATACATCCGGCGAGGCTAAAAAGATCACCACTTCGGGAGTGTCATCTTCAACTAGCCTGTCCCAGCGTTTGAAAACAATATTTGATGCTGGCGCCTCAAAATCAGGCAGCAATTTTCTAGATTCCAATACCAGCTCCGGAGTTCTTTTATAACGCTCACCCTGCATTTTTCCCTCTATACCACAGGAAAGGAAATATTCGAAATTAGGCATCTTCATTTTTTGATATCCGAGATAGGCTAGACCGCCGCGACAGCCAACTGATTTGGCATTAAAGCGCAAATCTTCACCTTTTCGCACACGATTTAGTTGGCCAATGAAACAGGGAGAATTAGTCCCTCCACAAAATTCAACAAGATTTCCCTGCGTCTCCTCATTCGTATAGTAAAACACTATGGGTAAATCCGCTTTACCGAAATATTTGTCCCAGCAGGCTAAAAAATATTCTTTCAGTAACATATCCATATTTTATCCCTCCCAATAATTAATAAAATGTGGTTCTTAAGGTTCATAACAACCAGAGCCACTGTGGATAACCCCAACCCGCTCAGATTCTGACTGCCAGTATAATAAAAAGTATCTTTGTAGAGGTAGATATTGCTGAAATTACTTACCGCTTTTCCATATTTATTTAACTACGAGGGTTAAAATTCCTTCTAAATGGCAAAAAGCCGCTTATCAACCTGAAAATTGAAGTGTGGTATATTTTGCAGTATAGCAAGAGAAAAAGACCAGCTTATCGCTATGGATAGCTGGTCTTTTTTGTGGAGCGGGCAAAGGGATTTGAACCCTCGACTTCGACCTTGGCAAGGTCGCACTCTACCACTGAGTTATACCCGCATATCTTGGTGCCTCGGGGCGGAATTGAACCACCGACACGGGGATTTTCAGTCCCCTGCTCTACCAACTGAGCTACCGAGGCATTTTGGCGGAACTGACGGGAATCGAACCCGCGATCTCCGGCGTGACAGGCCGGCATGTTAACCGCTACACCACAGTTCCAAAAGAAACCAAAATATACAATGAATTGGTAAAGCAATGGTGGGCGATGACAGGCTCGAACTGCCGACATCCTGCTTGTAAGGCAGGCGCTCTCCCAACTGAGCTAATCACCCATATTTTGTCGACAGATGATATTATACACAACTTTAGAGCAATTGTCAAAGACTTTTTTGGTTTAAATTTTATTAAGTTGTATCTGCAATCAAAAGCCTTTTCATTATAGCCAATATAAAGAAAAATGTCAATATTTATAACTGCTTTTTTTATTTATTTTGACAAATTATTTCCTTTTTCTATTTAAACAACTACTCTAATATAAATGCCAATAAATTACATAAAAGATGCTCTGGCAGCTGCTATTCCTGCTGCAGCGCCAGTACTAAACGCAATCTGCAAATTATATCCACCGGTGAAGCCATCGATGTCCAACACTTCCCCGGTAAAGTATAGTCCTTCCACCAGCTTTGATTGCATAGTTTTAGGATCGATCTCTTTAACATTCACTCCGCCGGCAGTTACTATAGCTTCTTCGAGCGGCCTGGCCTTTTTAATGGTTAAGGGCAAAGCTCTCAGTAGCTCCACCAGCAAGTCTCTTTCGGATTTATTGATTTGATTGGCTTCTTTATGAGGGGGTATGCCGGAAAGCTCTACCACGACAGGTATTAAAGAGGATGGTAAAAGCTCATTAAGAGAATTTTGAAAATGTTTTTTGGAAAATTGGTCTAAGTCTCTTTGTAATCTGGCTTTTAATTGTTCTTTTTCCAGAGCAGGTTTAAGATTAATATATATTTTCACTTCTTTTTGAGATAAATGTTTACAAATATTATGAGAAAGAGTCAATATTAGAGGTCCTGATACACCAAAATGGGTAAAAAGCATTTCGCCAAATGCCTTATCAATGACTTGCTCCCCTTTTTTTTCATCTCTTGTTTTGACAGTTACCTGTACGTTTTTTAATGTCAGGCCGCTGAGTTTTTGCGGCCACACTTCTTTAGTTTCCAAGGGAACAAGTGAGGGTCTCAAGGAGATGATGCTGTGTCCTGCCTCCTGAGCCAGCAGATAGCCGTCACCGCTGGAGCCTGTAGCTGGATAACTTTTGCCTCCTGTGGCAATAATCACACGATCAGCAGCTATAAAATTATTCCTGCAGAAAACTCCTTTAATGATGTTTTTTTCTATAGCCAAACGCTCAATGCGATTATTATAGATAATTTTTACACCTAATTGCTGCAGGCGTTTTTTTAAAGCTTCTACTACCTGATGGGCATCATCAGAAAGAGGGAAAACTCGCCTGCCTCTTTCAACTTTGAGCTTAAGGCCGAGATTTTCAAAAAAATCTCTAGTATCCTGAGGAGAAAAAGCATAAAGAGAACTATACAAAAAAGAACCGTTACCCGGTACATTTTTGATAACCTCATCAACAGTACAGTCATTGGTTATATTACAGCGTCCTTTGCCCGTTATGGCGAGCTTTTTGCCCAATAGATTATTACGCTCTCTGATCTCGACTTGTCCACCTGCCTCAGCAGCTTTTATAGCAGCCATCATGCCGGATGCTCCGCCACCTATAACGATGATCTTATTCATCATGACTCCTTTTACTAATATTCTATGCCTTTTCTGGCTGCTATGCCTTGTTGATAGGGATGTTTTATTTCCCTGATTTCACTAACGAGATCGGCAGCCTCGATCAAAAAATCCGGGGCGCTTCGCCCGGTGATAACCAATTCTGTCTGATAGGGCTTATGAGCCAGAATATCTCTGATATCATGCTTGCTGATCAAACCGCAACGCCAAGCATTAGTCAGTTCATCCAAAACTATTACATCCTGCTTTTCAGTGGCAAAAAGTGCATAGACTTTTGCCAGTGCCTCCCGGGCCAGAGCAAAATCCGTAGTATCGGGTAAACATTGTTCGCTGAAAATTTTTTATTGCCGAAAGAATATAGAGTAATATTCTCTATACCGGCAATTATTTTTGCTTCGCCTGAATAATCAGGGCTTTTCATGAATTGTACAATAGCACAAGAAAAGTTATTACCTGCCGCGCGCAAACACAAGCCTAAAGCGGAACAGGTTTTTCCTTTCCCTTCACCCATATATACCTGTATCAAGCCTTGATCCATACTCTTACTCCTAGAAAGAAGCCAGTAATTTTTCTAATTCTTCATCGTTTAAATAACGCCATTGCCCCGGTTTTAGCCCCTCTAAAGTCAAACCGGCAAAAGCGATCCTTTTTAGGTGGAGCACTTCCTGCCCTATAGCTTCCATCATGCGTCTCACCTGTCTATTACGTCCCTCATGTATGGTTATCTCTAATAGACATTTGCTATCCCTTTTAGGCAATATTTTTACTTTTGCCGGGGCTGTGATGCCATCAGACAAACGGATTCCTTGACGCAATTGTTGGATTTGTTCTTTGGTGGGCTGGCCAAGTAATTCGACAAGATAGGTCTTGCGCACTTCTTTAGAAGGATGCAACAGGTTATTAGCTAATTGACCGTCATTCGTTAAAAGCAATACTCCGCTTGTGGCATAATCCAGTCTCCCTACAGGATATACACGATCTGTAATCCCCTCCAAAAGGTCTATCACGGTACGGCGTCCCTTTTCATCATTCAGAGAGCATATCCAACCTGCCGGCTTGTACAATAAAATATATTGTAAGGGGGGACGGGTATTATATAAGACATTATCTACATAAATATTATCTTTTTGAGGATCAATTTTTGTCCCCAATTGACTGACTACTCGTCCATTAACTCTAACTCTGCCGTCTAAAATCATTTGCTCGGCAGTACGGCGGCTGGCGATACCTAAACGGGATATGGTTTTTTGCAGCCGTTCATAGTGATTATCATTATTATCTCTTTGCATTTATTATATCCTTTCTATATAGATAAAGTATAACAAGAGTAAATGCTTTTAGCAAATATTTCCCTATTTTTAGGTGATAAAAAATATTTTACACACAATAGCCGCGGATATAAAGCTGACCAAGTCGGCACCTAGTCCAACTAATAAAGCGTAACGGTATTTTTTGATGGCTACAGAACCAAAATATACTGCTAAGATATAAAAGGTAGTATCAGTACTGCCCTGCATCACAGAAGCCAAACGGCCAATAAAAGAGTCCGGGCCATATTGGCTGATTAAATCGGCAGTGATACCCAAGGCACCGCTGCCGGATATAGGCCGCATCAAAGCCAAAGGCAATACTTCGCCGGGTATACCGAAGGTATCGGCTACGGGCCTAAAAAAAGCTAAAAGGATATCAAAAGCACCTGAAGCCCGAAATACGGCTATAGCTATCAAAATACCTAATAAAAAGGGAAATATCTTTAAAGAGGTAGATATACCCTCTTTTGCTCCTTCTACAAAGGTCTCATAAACTGGAACTTTTTTTATAAGACCGTATAGAGGTATACCTAATAAGAGAATAGGGATGGCAAAGCGTGATATATCTGAAATAATTGCTACCAGTATCTGCACTCCACCCACCCCTATTTTCTAAAATACCATTTACGTAAAATACGGTCGAAGGATATGGCAAAAACAGCGCCACAACAAGTGGCTATTATGGTCGGACCGATAATTTCTCCGGCAGCAACAGAACCAGCCTGTGCACGCAAACTAATGACCATCATGGGTATAAGAGTAACTGAAGAAGTATTTAATGCCAAAAAAGTGATCATAGAGGGACTGGCAGCATCTTTTTCATGATTTAAATCCTGCAAGTGTTGCATGGCCTTGAGTCCAAATGGAGTAGCCGCATTGCCAAGACCTAAAAAATTGGCCGCCAAATTCATGACAATGGCAAAATTGGCAGGATGATCTTTGGGCAGGTCGGGGAAAAGCTTTTTTACCAACGGGCCGGCTAAGGAAGCTATTTTTTCTACCAGCCCCGATTTTTCCGCGATCTTTAAAAGTCCCATCCACAGAGCTAATACTCCTGTGATTTCTATAGCAATTTTTACTGCATTGGCAGAGGCTAAAAAAGTCGCTTCTGTTACTGCATCGATATTACCATTTATACTCCCTATTATTATTCCGCTAGCTATCAATATAATCCAAATAATATTAACCATGATAAATCCTCCTATAATTTCAATTTATGCTCCTTGATAGCTGTCTATGACAAAGCAAAAGCGACACTCCATGGAGTGTCGCTGATTATTTATTTACACCAGTTTGCATAATACAATTTTTTAATAATCTAATTTACCAATACGCCAAATATACGGTCAAAAACGGAGTTTGCTACTATGGCAAAAGTATATTTATCCACATTATTAGCAGCCACTATATCGACAGTTATGGTATTGCCACTGCCATCAGTATAGGTAGCAGTACCCAAAACCTGTCCCTTTACTACAGGCGCTTTGACATATTCCGGCAAAGATAAATTATAATTTGCTTCGACTTTAGCCCCTTTATTGGTTATTATGTAAGTATTTTTTGGCAACATTACGGGAACTTCATTTATTTTTCCGGCTTTGACTTTGAGGGCGCCTAGAATATCTCCTGCTTTTCCGAGCTGATATGAAGAGAAGTTTTTGAAGCCATAATCCATCATTTTAGACATTTGTTTGTACATGCCATCAGCATTAAGTACCACGCCAATCAGCCTTAAGCCATTTGCGCTGGCCGAGCCGACCAAAGAGGAACCGACCTCGCTGATAGCTCCTGTTTTTACACCGTCTGCTTTATCATAAAAGGACAAAAATTGATTGCGGTTATTAAGGATATGATTAAAACCGTTATCATCCCAGGGAATCTCCTTTTTTTGGGTTGTAATGATTTTATTGAACAGATCATACTTCAAGGCCTCTCTGGTGATGATAGCCAGATCAGAAGCTGTAGAAGCATGACCGGCCTGATAAAGACCATGGACATTATACCAATGGCTGGAAGTAAGACCCAGCTCTTGTGACTTTTGATTCATTAATTTTACAAATTCCTCTTCCGAGCCGGCTACCCCAATGGCAATAGCTTGAGCAGCATCATTGGCAGAATTCATTAAGAGAGCATACATCATATCTTCTAACACGACTTTTTCTTTTGGTGCCAGAGAAATACCAGCATCTCCTTGATTGGCGCTAATAAAATCATCAGGGATAATCACCTCTTTAGACATATCCCCTTTTTCCAATGCTACTAAGGCTGTTAATATTTGCGTGATAGCGCCCGGTGGAACCTGTTTATTAGATTTTTGTTCATAAAGTACTTTGCCTGTAGCAAAATCAATTAAAATTGCAGAAGTCGCATCTATTTCCAAAGCATAAGCAGCAAAAGGCAATCCAAGCAGTAAACAAAAGCTAAGCAAAACTGTAAATGCCAATTTTTTCACGTTTTTCCCTCCCTA
>JBMNOA010000095.1:0-3976 GCA_050942825.1 Bacillota bacterium | reverse complement strand
TTGATTTTAATGGATGTTTATCATATTCAATCATTGTAGTTGCTCTACAATAAGGTTTTATCATATTTATCATTTTAACAATTTTCTTGCAGTATAATTCCCAATCTTTGCCTTCGCCTACTTTTTCATAATCATAATCAATTCCAATTATGATTTCGTTTATTCCAAGTTTTAATAATGTATGAAGTTTATAATCAGTTAAAGCCGAACCAAACAATCCAACAGCAATATTATTTTTACCTAAATAAGTTTCAGCTTGTAAAACACCTTTTTCTGATTCTAACAAAATAGCTTTTTGAAATCTTTGTATAGCTTCTTTAGTATGATTTAATCCATACAAAATTTTACCAGTTGGAAAATTATAAACTTTACCATTCATTAAAGTAAGAGGCATATATTTCCAATCTTTTTCAGGATTAACATTTCTACATCGAGCTCCAACGAATTGATTATTTTCATTATAACAAGGAATAACAATTCTATTATTAAAATAATCATATTTTATATTATATTTTTTCATCGACTCAATAGAAATATTGTCGTCAATCCAACTTTGATGATATTGATTAGTATATTGATTTAATATGCTTTCATCATAAATAATTAAATCACTATTATCGTCATTGTTTTCTTTGCGTAGATATTGTTTTAAATCTTTATTAAAATTATATAATTGTGGTGGAGAATTATCAACTTTATTAAATCGTTTTATTAAACCACACTTTTCAGCGACCCATTCTAACGCATCATAAGAAGTAAAAACTATACCTTCAATTTCTTCTTTTGCCATGACTACAAGCTCAAATATATCTGCTGATATTCCTAACTTATAATCATGAAAGGTGTTGTTATCTAAATAATAGTATAGCTTAAATTTATGATTTTCTGAGTCTCCTATATTATATAAGAAACTAGAAAATAATAAATACTTGCTCGTAGAATGTGCTTCATCATAAATGCCGCCTAGTTCTTCGACAATATCTATAACTTGTTCAGTTGTAATTTGATTTTTTACATCTTCAAAAGTAAGTTTAATCATAAAAATATCCTCTTATGTATATCATTATAACATACATAAGAGGATTTTGTCAAGAATTTTCTTTGTTTTCTTCTATCGGCTTTTCATTAGCTTTATTATATTTATCTAATTCATCTTTTAGATTAACACCTAAAGTTTTAAGCTGATTAGTTAAAGAATTTAAGTATAAGTTCATATAAATAAATTGTTCGTACTTAGTCTCATAGTTTAATTCGGGTGTATATCCTAACTCTTGACGCTTGAATTTATCTAACCATGCACCTAACTTAGATACACGCCCAGCAAGCTCCATCTGTTCGTAAAGCATACGTTTCTTATAATCATTACTTGTCATAAGACTTGTTATAAAATCATTTGATACAACAATCTTATTATCTTCTTTAACTTCTTCCTTTTTATTTTCTAAGTCTGCCATTATTATTCTCCTTTAATCTTCAACACGAACTATAGTCTTTGGTATATCAATTGGTTCAAAATTAACATTAGTGCAAAACCATTCATGCTTTCTTAAATTTCCTAAATTATAATAGCTAAATATTTTACATTCTTTTGGATAACTACTAAATCTACTTTTATATACTGTTTCAACAAAATTAACTTTTTTATCAGCCCCAAAGCCCTTTACATATTTAGATATATAAGGTTCGATTAGCTTTTCCTCTGCCTTAGTAATAGGCATTTGAATTGAACCACAAGTAATTTTATCAGCAACAGCTTTTGCTCCACGAATGACTGAATAATTTCTATTTCTATAATCAGATATATCTCCATTTACCTGTGTTGCACTCAATATTCCAATATCAAATTCAGCACACATATCTTTAAGAGCTTTTGACAAATCGGCTAAAACTTCATCTCCTCTAAAATTTCCTTTTCCACCTCTGCTTTTATTATATTCATTAACTAACGCACTATTTAATAAAATATAATCAAATACTACATATTTTACACCATATTCTTTAACATAAAATTTAATAGTATCATGTAATTTATGAATATCAAAACTAGGCATATCAACAATCCAAAGAGGAGCATCATGTACAATATCTATAGCCTTACTTAATATCTTATCCTCTTCTTCTGTAGTCTCTCCTTGAAGTATTGTATGAGACTCAATTCCTGACACATAAGCATAAAACAATGGGTCTACTTCTTCGTCAAGATTCATCTCAGCTCCAATGTATAATCCAGCATTATTTTTTCCATTTGGATTTTCTACAAAATCTTTTTTATCTAAATCATAAATATAAGGACAACATACTTGTGCCAAATCTCCAATTGTTGAACGACTTTTACCACCTGAAGTATCACTACTTCTTAAATATAACTGTCCTGTTCTCCAACCGCCCCATAATGTTGTAAGATATTTACTTTCAAAAGATAAACCTCTTATAGGATTATTTTTAAAACTCTGTACTATCTCGTGTCCGTTTTCTCCAGCTTTCTTTTCTTTGGTATCTTCATCAACCAAAAACTGTTGTCTTAATTCTGCTTGTGTTTTGTCAAAATAGTCGAGAATTGTTTCAATAGTCCATTTATTTAAGTTAGCATCTTCTTTTTCAACATCTTTATTTTCATCGAAAATCTCAGTAATATTATATCCATTATCTCTATATTTTCTTAATAAACTTCTCTTACGAACTTCATTATAATAAAATCCATAAGCATCGAAATTATCAAGCTCCTTAAGAGTTGCAAGATAATCAATATAATTACCCTGTAAATTCTGCTTTAATGCTTCTTCCTGTTCAGGATAAGGTCTTAATACTTCAGCAATATCTTTTGGGTCAACACTTGTAGCTCCTTTATCAGCAAGTAAAGTTAAAGAAACAAATACAATTTTATGAACGATAAATGGAGCAAAATCATCTTTATCTAATGGATAATTTGAATTATACAACAAAGTCAAATCGTTCATAAGACTTCCTAAAACAAATCCACTATAAGAAATATTATAAATTTTTTCCAATGTTTTACTCCTTTAATCAAACGTCAAATTAAATTTTTTCTTTTTATCTTGAACGAGTTTCTTCTTATTATAAATAACATTATTTATAACGTCTTTAAAATCGTTCTGTTCAACTTGCTTTTTAATGTTTTGTGTACGATTATAAAACATCATAGCTTCTTCATAGCTAAAAGGTAAAAGATTTAAAATACTGCCATCATATAATTCTGCACCAGCACAAAGATTTTCACCCTTTAGTTCAGTTATATATTTTAAAGTATATAACATTCCAGCATAAGTATAATCATATTTCTTTTTGAAATTATTTATTTGAGCTGTTATTATTACCCAATTGATTTCTTCTTTTGTATAACCATTATCCAAATAAATTTTTTGGATATAATCTGTTAATTGGGTATAAATGTTTTTAGAATTGTTTTTACTTTCTTCTGTTACTCTTCTTCCCATATACCCATACTCACTTCCATCATGTTAAAATCGTATGGTATCTGATTTCTTATGTCATAAATAATACAATTATCAGGGTTTCTCCATATTTCTGTTCCATTTTCTCCTTCTGAAACACATCTAAAAATATGTCTATTTTCAAAATCTTTTGTTGAATAATGACACATTCGATTAAGTACATCTCCAAAAGTGAGTATATCGCCTTTTGTACCAGTCGTATCGTGCTTCTCAGCAAAAAAATTCTGCTTGCCTATAGATTCACACCATGTATATTTGAATCTCTCACAAGCCTCTGTTGTGTCTCCTATAGCCTGTTCTTCAGCATATATCATTTTATTCTCATCACTCCTTTTATCATCTCTGATTGTATCATTCGTCATATACAATTCCTAACTCTTTAAGCGTGTACTTTACTTCGGACTTCATTCCCTTATACATTATTCCTTTTGTGAAGTAAGGAAAAATCATTGAATCCTTACAAGTCCTCGCTGCAATATATTCAGTATTATTTGACCGCATCT
>JBMNOA010000004.1:0-69544 GCA_050942825.1 Bacillota bacterium | reverse complement strand
ATTTAGTGCAGGAAGAATAAAAGAAAACTAGAATAATACAAATCATTATATAATTAGTAGAGGCATTATATTTTTTTAGACAAGATGCATAAAAAATAGCTTTTTTTTTATCATAAATATGATATAATACTGAGAAGGAGTGGCGAGATTGCGTATTATCGGTGGTTTGGCTAAGGGTAGATCCTTAAAAACTGTCAAAGGTTATGCAACCAGACCCACTGCCGATCGAGTCAAAGAGGCCATATTTAATACCTTAGCACCGAAACTTGTGGATGCCAGGTTTTTAGATGCTTTTGCTGGTAGCGGGGCTTTGGGGCTAGAGGCACTTAGTAGAGGAGCTAAAGAAGCTGTATTTATAGAAAAGAACCGCTCCGCTTTTACCGTTTTGAAAAAAAATCTACAACTGCTTAATTTACCGAATACTGTTGCTTATTGCGCCGATTGTATTAAAATTATACCTATTTTAGGTCAAAAAAAGAGAAAATTCGATTTAATTTTTTTGGATCCACCATATGATGAGGGTTTTTTGGACAAGGCTTTACATGCTATTATGGCTGCCGATTTATTAGCTAACAATGGTATAATAATAATAGAAACAGACGGTAAAGAAAGGGAAAAATTTTCTCAATCAGGATTAAAACTACTGAAGAAGTCTAAATATGGAGATACTTCTGTAATTTATTATACTGGGGATTCTATCTAAGTTGAAAGGAGTGCAGCAGGTGGAAAGAGTGGAGATTGAAGATATTCTAAAAGAGCTGGAAGATTCTGTGACAAATGCTTCGCGTATCCCTCTAACAGGGAAAGTCCTGGTGGATGGTGATTTAGTTCTCGAATGTGTAGATAAAATATATGCCGTTCTGCCTGAAGAACTTAAACAGGCCCGTCAAGTGCTGGAACAAAGCGATAAACTTTTGGAGAGTGTGGAGGGACAGGGCAAACGAATAATTGAGGAAGCTCGTACACAAGCTAATCGCATGATCATGGAAAGTGAAATTATGAAAGAGGCTCAATTGCAAGCAGAAGAAGTACAAGCCCGTGCTGAAAAAGCTGCTATGGATTTGCGTCAAGAGTCTATTAATTATGCAGATGATATTTTGCAACAATTGGAAATAAATCTGGAAAAAGCTGTTTATTCTATTAAAAAAAGTAGAGAAGATTTAAAAGCTCAACGCATTTATGAGAATAGTCTTAATTCCGATTCCTGATTACTATCAGCATACGGCCGATTAATGAGGCTATTACAAGAAAAATCATAGGTAGTATAAAAATCATAATAGGTGCGGTAGAGAGTAAGATGTCCGTATCTATTGAAATAACGGATTTTATTAGTGGCCAATGATCCCATAACATGACAGCCAGGATAAATGATACTACAACCTGAAAAAATCGGCTGATAAAATAAATTCTGGTTCTTATATCTGTATCGCTTACCATTGCTGCTACTTGAGCCTGAACGGAAAATCCCCCCCAGGCTAATAGAGCCGCACAAATGGCAACTTTTATGCTGAGATTTATCATGTTATCCCCTATCGCATTAATGCCTAGGGTCATTTCCCATACTCCTAAACTCAATGGTTGGAATATATCATAGTTTAGATTAAACAATTTAATCACTAAACCGGTAATTCCACTTGTTTCTATAAGCTGTGTAAATACGGAAAAAAAGACTAAATAACAACCTATAATGGCTACATTGCCGCCTGCCTTTTGGGCGGCATTTTTCAAAAGCTTGCCCATAGGTAGTGAGTTTTGTTTTTGAGGAGGCAGGTTTTTTTTTCTATAATAAACTGTTTTTTTAGGCGAGAAAAATCTCAGAAAAAAACCAATCAATAAATTGGAGCCGTAATGGATAGACATTAAAAAATAGCCTAGTTGTGGTTCTGCTAAAATCCCCGCTGCTACACTAATTGTAATAAACAAAGGGCTGGCATTATTGGTAAAGGCTATCAATCGCTCTCCTTCCTCTCGATCCACCAAGCCCTTTTCTCGTAAACTGGCAGTTATAGCCGCACCTGTAGGAAATCCTGAACTATAGCCCATAACCAAAGCCAAAGCAGCTTCGCCAGGTAGACGGAAAACAGGCCTCATGATGGGTGCAAGCAGATAGCCCATATATTCTACGGCATTGGAAGCCAGCAATAATTCGGCTCCGATAAAAAAAGGCAAAAGGGCCGGTAGAACTATTTCCCACCAGATTATCAAACCATCTCTTGCTGCATCATAACTTTGCTGAGGGAAAATCAGCATACATAATATAAAAAAGATACTAAAAGGTAATAATAATTTTTTCATAAAATTCTCCCCATCATTGCTTTATATGAATATATGGCCTAACTAGTCAGATTAGATAAAGATTTCATAAAAAAAAAAGAGGTGAATATATGAGAGTACTTGTTCTAAATTGTGGTAGCTCATCTGTAAAATATCAGCTTATTAATATGTCTGATAAAAGTGTAATGGCCAAAGGCCTGGTAGAAAAAATAGGTTTGGAGGATTCGGTTTTAATACACAAAGCCATTAATAAGGACGGCTTTAGACTGGATGCTTATATTGCCGATCATGGAAAAGCTATTAAAATGATCATTGATGCTTTGGTCGATGTTGAACACGGTGCAATTGATGATTTAAGCCAAATTGACGCTGTTGGGCATAGGATAGTCCAAGGCGCTTCAGTATTTCCTCATCCTGTTATAGTTGATGATGATGTAGTTAAAAAAATAGCCGATTTGGCTATACTGGCTCCATTGCATAATGGGCCGGCTGTTTGTGGTATAGAGGCTTGCAGAAAAAACATGCCTAATAAACCTATGGTAGTAGTTTTTGATACTTCTTTTCATCAAACAATGCCTCCTTCTTCTTATATGTATGGCATACCTTATGAGTATTATGAAAAATATGCTGTCCGTCGTTATGGTTTTCATGGTACTTCTCATCGCTATGTCTGTAATCGAGCAGCGCAGTTTGTTGGCAAACCTATTGAAGAATTAAAAATTATCAGTTGCCATTTAGGTAACGGTTCCAGTCTTGCTGCTGTAAAATATGGTAGGGTTTATGATACATCTATGGGATTCACACCTGCGGCAGGTTTATTAATGGGATCCAGGTGTGGTGATTTAGATCCGTCTATTATTCCTTTTTTATTAGAAAAAGAAGGCTTTACCCCTAAAGAATTAAGTGATATGTTCAATAAAAAATCTGGTCTATTAGGTATTTCTGGTGTTAGCAGTGATTTGCGCCATGTTACGGATGCCGCCAAAGCCGGTAATGAGAGAGCGCAATTGGCTTTGGATATGTTCGTTAAAAGAATTATTCAGTATATAGGTGCTTATACACTTCAGATGGAGGGGCTCGATGTTTTGGTATTTACCGCCGGTATTGGTGAAAACAGTATTGAGTCCAGGGAAAATATTTGTAAAAAATGTCGAGTATTAGGGTTGAAATTAGACGAAGAGGCCAATAACTGTGTTGGGATTGAGAAAGAGATAACCCAAAAAGGTTCTAGAGTGAGGGCTTTTGTCATTCATACTAATGAAGAATTGATGATAG
Source organism: Bacillota bacterium (assembly GCA_050942825.1). Taxonomy (GTDB): domain Bacteria; phylum Bacillota; class Dehalobacteriia; order UBA4068; family UBA4068; genus CAYRML01. The sequence goes on along the minus strand of JBMNOA010000004.1, from coordinate 65,995 downwards.
CAGAAGATACCATGAGGCTAGTTACTGCTTTGTAAAATTAGTGTTTAAACAATTATAGTTGACAGTTATTTCATTCATCTGTATAATAGTAAGGCAATTAATATAAGGGGGAATTGGTTTTTGTTGTTAGTAAAAGTATCAAAAATCAAAAATATCCCCGGGACAAAGGCCGATATAGATATTTCCGCTACTATTAATCCCCAGGATTATGACTATAAAGATTTGGTTTTTTCTTCTCCCTGCCATTTTAAGGGCCAGATGGAAAATAAACATGGTCTGATTAATATCCGGGGAGAAGCTAAGGCCGATATGCTTTTTACCTGCCATCGTTGCTGTGATTCCTTTAGTCAGACCTATGCAGTATTAATTGATGCTTATTATTCACTGCAAAGTGAGCAATTGGACTTAGATGGCGAAAATGATATTTATACTTTTTCAGGTGAAACAATAGATATCACGCCTGAGGTGCTGCGGCAAATATTTATGGAAATACCTATGAAACTGTTGTGCCGTGAAGATTGCCGGGGGTTGTGTTCGATGTGTGGAACCAACTTAAATAACGGTAAATGCTCTTGCCGGGATGATGATATCGATCCTCGGCTGGAGAAATTAAAAGAATTTGTTTTCGATGCTGAAAAGGGGGTGTAATAATGGGTGTACCAAAAGGAAAAACTTCTAAAGCTAATAAAAGAATGAACCGTGCTGCCAGATATACTATAGAAGGCCCGGCTCTTTCGATTTGTTCTCAATGTAAAGCTTTAAAACAACCTCACCACGCTTGTTCGGAATGCGGATTTTATAACGGCAAACAGGCCGTAGAACGGAAAACTGTTAAAAACTAGTTTAAAGGCAATCTCTGAGATTGCTTTTTTTTTGGGCGGGAACTTTTTTCTTAAGACTGCTATCATAAATGTAATGAAATAAAAGAAGGTTGACAGATGATAAAAAAAGCGGTATTGGTCCTTTCTCTGCTGCTTGTGCTGGTTTTATTATCTATCTCATGCTCAAGCATCGTACTATGTGAATCTTATAGTAAAGTCAATGTGCCCTTATCCACCCGAATATCCTATGATAATGAAGGTATAGCTGTCTTGATGTATCATCATTTGGCACCTCAGGGAGTGTATACTGCCACAGAGCAAAATGGTTCAATTGTATCCGTAGAAAGTTTTAACCAGCAAATGAGGTATTTACGGCAAAATAATTATCAGACACTTTTTCTTAGCGAATTAGTGGAGCTGTTAAGATTGGGGGTCTCCTTGCCTCGGAAAACAGTTGTAATTACCTTTGATGATGGCTATGAAAGCAATTATCAATATGCCTGGCCCATATTAAAAAAATATAGATTGAAGTCCAATATTAATCTGGTGGTCAAAAGTTCTCTGCAAGCTGAAAAAATTGCTAAGGGCAATCCGCAAAAAAGTTATGACCCCAAAGTATTGAGCCATTTGACCTTGGCCCAGATGGACGAGATGCGCAAGAGAGGTCTCGTGGAATTTCATTCTCATACTTATGATTTGCATCATATGATAAATATCGATGCCGAGGGTAATTTAGGCTTTGCTATATTAAACAAGTATTACTACAGCCAAGAAAATCGTTATGAAACACAGGAGGCTTACCATAAACGACTAGATAATGATTTTTTTATGGCCAACAGGTTTTTGAAAGATTACTTGGGTAATGACCAGCCTGTGCTGGCATATCCTTATGGGGTTTTTAATGATACCGTGATATTTATGTGTCAAAAAAGCGGCTCCCCTGCAGCTTTAGGCATTAAATCTGGTTTAGTAACAAAAGATAGTGATTTATATGCTTTGCCTCGGATCGCTGTAGGACCTCAAGATAGTATTGAAGATTTTGCTTATAAAGTTGAGTATGGACAAAATCCCCCATAAGGGGGATTTTTTATTTTATCTGACTTGCTAAAAGTTTACTATTAATTTATGATATATATAAATAATCTATTATTGATATAATCGATATTTAAGGGGGAAAAGTTTTGCGTATAGCAGTTGATATAATGGGTGGGGATTTCGCTCCCCAGGTCATTGTGGAAGGAGCCGTAAAAGCGGCTACTGAAAATCCTCAGCTACAAATAATCCTTGTTGGTAAAAGTGAAGTATTGCAAACATTAAGTGCTTTGCCTAATAATGTCAGTACCGTCATGGCCGCTACAGTTATGGGTATGGACGAGCCTGTAGAAAATTTGATGGGAAAAAAAGATTCCTCTATTTGGGTAGCCAGTAAATTAGTAAAAGATGGAGCGGCCGACGCTGTGGTCTCCGCCGGATCTACAGCAGCGCAAATGGCTTGCGGACTATTGCTTTTTGGGCGCATAGCGGGTATTTCCCGCCCCGCCCTCGCTACTGTTATCCCTACGGCCCGCGGCGGCAAGATATTGCTTGATGTTGGTGCTAATGCCGATTGCACTGCCCTAATGCTGCTGCAATTTGCCTTGATGGGGGATATTTATGCTAAAATAGTACTCGGTATAGATGATCCTCAAGTGGCTCTTTTGTCTAACGGTTCCGAAGCAGGCAAGGGTAATAAATTGGCTGTAGAGGCGCATAATTTGCTTGAGGCCTCCGGTGTGAATTTTATTGGTAACAGAGAAGGTAGAGATGTGGCAGCCGGTAATTATGATGTTTTAGTCACCGATGGTTTTACGGGCAATGTGGTTCTTAAGCTCATGGAAGGGCTCTCTTCCACACTTTTTTCAATAATCAAAGAAGAATTGCAAAAGAGCGCCAACCGTAAAATCGGAGGCATGTTGGTGCGTCCTGCCTTTAAAGATATTAAAAAAAGCATGGATTATGCCGAATATGGAGGTGCTCCTTTAGTCGGAGTGAAAGGTATCAGCATTATTTGTCATGGAAGTTCTAATGCCAAGGCTATCAAAAATGCCATAAAAGTTGCTGAGAAATGCCTCAAAGGAGATTTTGTAGCTAAAATAAATCAAGCCCTCAATAAAAATAATGAAAAAAAACAAGACTCGGAGGACCTAAAAGACAAAGTTGATGCATAAGATATCAAAAACATCAAATACTTCTTTTCAAGGAGGTAGAATTATGGATGAACTACAAAAAGTGACGAAGATTTTATCTCAGCAGATAAATTTAGAAGAATTTTTGATCAAACCGCAAACAAAATTCGATGATCTGGGTATGGATTCTTTGGTAGTTTTGGAATTTATTATTGCTGTGGAGGAAGAATTTGATATTGCCATTGATGATTCCGAAATCAGCCGTCTTAATAATGTTGGAGAAGTAGCAGAGCTGGTAGCTGCGAAGCTCAAATAACCTCATTCACAAGGAAGTAATATGAATAAGTATAAAAATTTACAAATAACGGAATTGAAAAATAAATTACAGCTTACTGATTCATGCTGGCCTCTTCTGGTCCAGGCTTTGACTCATCCGACATTTTATGAAGGTCATAAAATGCCTGCCAAGGATAATCAAAGATTAGAATTTTTAGGCGATGCTATATTAGACTTCTTGGTTGGAGAATATCTTTTTAATACCTATCCCTCCTCGCTGGAGGGGGATCTGACCAAAATGCGTGCCTTGATAGTATGTGAAGCCAGCTTGGCTGCTAAAGCTGCTGAGTTGGGTTTAGACAAAGCTTTGCGGTTAGGCAAAGGAGCGGAGATTGGCGGTGATAGGCACAGACCATCTATTTTGGCCGATGCTTTAGAAGCAGTTATTGGTGCTATTTACCTTGGTATGGGCATGGATGCGGCTAGAAGTTTTGTCGTTAAACAATTTTCTTCCGTGATGGATAATTTGACCAAAGAGGATTTTGAGGATAAAAAAAGCCTGTTGCAGGAAATTGTACAAAAGTATGGTAATAAGACCGTTTACTATAAAGTATTAGATATTAGCGGGCCTGATCATGATAAACAATTTGTCTCGGCAGTTTGTTACGATAAGGTATTTCTGGGACAAGGTAAGGGTAAAAGCAAAAAGGAAAGCGAGCAAGCAGCAGCTGCCGAGGCTTGGCTCAATCGGGAAAGCTGGCTCAAACAAATAAGATAAAGAGTGGTTTTATGTTAAGAATAAATAACAGTAAAATGCTAAAAAAGGCAAAAAATACCATTTTGCCTTTTTTTATTCCTATGCAAGGTTGCCCGCATCAATGTATATATTGTGATCAAACGGCAATAAGCGGCTACAAGCAAGGACCTGACCAAGCAGATATTGCCGAAGCTGTAGCCCGCTGCGATCATGATATTCCGGAGCTAGCTTTTTATGGCGGGAGTTTTTCCGCCTTGCCTAAACAAAAACAAGAGCAATACTTGTCATTTGCACAGCCATATTTGGCTGATGGACGTATCAAGTCAATCCGTATCTCCACCCGTCCTGATTATATAGATGAACAAGAGCTGGATTTTCTTGCTGCCTATGGAGTCAATACCATTGAACTGGGCATACAGTCCTTTTCCGATCAGGTTTTACGAGCCTCCGGTAGAGGATATGACAGCGATACTGCTAAAAGAGCCGCTCATCTTATCCTGGAAAAAGGTTTTATTCTGGGCCTACAACTGATGACGGGATTGCCCCAGGATGATATAAAACAAAGCCTTTTTTCCGCCAGGGAGGCTGTCAAGATTAGACCTGCTATGGTGAGAATTTATCCTACTTTGGTTTTGCGTCATACGCCTTTAGCTCTTCTTTATGAGAATGGCCAATATAGGCCGCAGACCGTCGAAGAGGCTGTCAGGGTGTGTAGGGATATGGCAGCAATTTTTGCTTTAGCCGATATACCTGTGATCCGTATAGGTATAAATCCCTCTGCTGATGTAGAGGCAGCCCTTCTTGAGGGCCCCTATGATGCTGCTTTTGGTCATTTGGTGCGCAGCGCTTTGAAAAAACAACAATTAATAACTGCCATCACTTTGGCCGGCTTTTGGCCGCAAGATATCTATATACCTAAGCGTCAATTACCGGAATCTATCGGGCATCACAAAAGCAATAAGCTCTGGCTGCAAGAAAAATCAGGCCAAAGGCCGCGTTTTCATGCTGATGATAAACTCTCGGAAAATGCTATTGCTATCGCCAAAGACTCACAAAAATTTGTTTTGTCATATAAAGAATTTTTACAGATTTACGAAAAAACGATGCCTTAAGCCAAGCAGTTTTATGAGCCCGTAACTGGTAATTTATACTATATTATGGTATAATATAAGGCAATTATGCCTTGCGGAGGTTTCGATGTATCTCAAAAGAATCGAACTATTAGGTTTTAAGTCTTTTACCGATAAAACTCAAATCCAGTTAGAACCGGGTATTTCCTGTATCGTTGGACCTAACGGCAGCGGCAAATCAAATATAGCCGATGCTTTACGTTGGGTTTTTGGTGAGCAAAGTGCCAAAACCTTGAGGGGCGGTAAACTGGAAGATGTGATATTTGCCGGATCAAAAAAAAGGCGGGCCCTCGGCATGGCCGAAGTCAGCATAATTTTAGATAACAGTGACAGTTATTTGCATCAGCCTTTTACTGAAGTGGTTGTGACCCGCCGGGTCTTTCGTTCCGGTCAAAGTGAATATTTGCTCAATAATAAGCCTTGTCGCCTCAAAGATATTCATAACCTTTTTATAGACAGTGGCGTGGGTCTAGAAGGCATTTCTTTGATCGGACAAGATAAGATACATGAAATAATACATGCCAAACCCGAAGAAAGAAGGATGCTAGTTGAGGAGACAGCCGGCATACTCAAGTATCGTAATCGTAAAAAAGAAGCTTTGCGTAAATTAGAGGAAACCGAACGTCATTTAGAAAGAGTAAGTGATATTATTAATGAGTTATCATCCAGGTTACAGCCTCTATCCGAGCAGTCGGAAATCGCAGGCCGCTATCTATCTTTGAACGAGGAAGCCGATCAGCTGGAAATAGCGCTGATTGTTAACATACTCAGTGAGACCAAAGAAAAATTGACCTACATAAACAAACAATTACAACAGGTCCAAAATGATTGTTTGGACAAAGAAACACATCAATTGCAACTAGAAACACAAGCGGAGGAACTAAACCTTTTGATCGCTAATTTGGATCAAGAAGCTTCCCGGCTGCAACAACAATTTTATCAATTAAAGACTCAAAAAGAACAATTGTTTTCCGATCTCAAGGTGTTAAGTGCCCAAAAAGAGGCTTGTTTGCAAAATAAAGCCAGATTGGAAAAAGAGCTGGAAGATATCAATGTTATCAATGAAACCAAACAAGAACAGATCGAAGCTCTAAAGGCACAGATACAAGAATTATCAGCAGCTATAGATGAGCAACAAAAACAAATAGTTGCCGGAGAATCCGATGAAAAAAGCCGCAAACAAGCAGTTGCTTTTTTACAAGATAGCCTTGATAAGGCCAAAGAACAGATATTCGCATCAGCGGGTTTTTTAGCAGATTGCCGTAATAAAATACGCTATCAAAAGCAATTATCAGAAAATAATCTCCAAGCTATCAAACGTCTGGAACAACAAAAGGCCGAGCTGGATAATTTTTTGTTTGGACTTTCGACACAAGAAAAGGATTTGCATGAGAAGATACAAAATTTGAAAAAACAAAGAGAGCATCAGGAATACGTATTATCAAGAGGACAAAAGGATATACTGGGGCTTAATGAGAATGTGCAGGAGCTAGCAGGTAGGGAAACTGATTGCCGTTACCGTGTTCATGCGCTTTCCTCTCGTTTGGCAATATTGGAAGAAATGGCTAAAAATTATGAAGGCTTTTTCCCCGGCATCAAAAGTATCTTGCTAGCCAAAAAGCAAGAGGAAAAGGCAGTAGCGGGCGTGATAGATGCCATGGCTTCTTTATTGGATGTACCGTCTCAATATCAGGTAGCTATAGAGACATATTTAGGCGCCTCTTTGCAAAGTATGGTAGCTGAGACAGAAGCGGCTGCCAAAAGTGCTATTGCTTATCTAAAAACGGTAAATGGTGGCAGGGCTACATTTTTGCCCCTGGATACTTTGAAGGTAAGGGAGAAAGCCGATTTTAGTAAAGCACTGTCTATTAAAGGAGTCTACGGCAGAGCTAGTGAACTGGTTTCTTATCCGCTAAAAATCAAGGATGCAGTTGATTTCTTATTAGCTAATACCTTGATAGTCTCTGATCTGGATGTGGCAGCAGCAGCAGCCAAGGCTGTCAATTATCGTTATAGCGTGGTTACTTTGGAAGGGGATATGATAAATCCCGGTGCTACTTTATCCGGTGGCAGCAAGCATAAAAAAAGTGCTGACCTATTGAGCAAAAAGAGCGCCTTAAAAACTTGTAAAGAAGAGCTGGTTGTTTTGGAAAAAGAGCTTGTGCTGTGGGTGGATAAATTGCAAGCGGCGCGCTTATCCCTGGCACAAAAGCAGGAACAGGTAGAAAAGACCACTCAAGAAATAAGGGATTTGACCAAAGCTATCTACGCTGCGCAAAAAGACCAGGAGCAACTGCTTTTATCAGGTCAATTAAGCAAGAAGCAATTGTCTGCTATTATGCAGGAAATTAAAAATCTGCGAGCAGAGAATAAGGATATAGCAGAAAAAGAACAAGAATTGGCACTGGAATTACAGCAAAAAGAGTATGATTATGATCTATTAATGCAGCAGGTAGAAAAGTTGCAGCAACAATTGGCTGAAAAACAAACCCATAATGAAGCCGAAAAGGAAGATATAACAGCCTTCAAAGTGAAATTGGCCGGCCTGCAGCAAAAAATCACTGATTTGCAGCAAAACGAGCAAAGATTAGCAAGCGAGATCGAAGATAACTTGTGGGAGCAGGAAAGTAAGTGCGCCGATCTAGACCAGCTTATCAAAGAGCTGGGGGATCTGATTGTTAAAGAAAATGATGGAAAAGGGCAGTTATTGCTCTGGGAAAGACAAGCCATGGAAAAAGAGGCGGAATTGACCGCCAAACGCCACGGCCTATCGGCGGAAATGGAGCAAAGCCAGCAGCTGAAAAAACGCATTAAAGAGCAAAGCCAGGCTGTGCTGGAACTGCGCTCTTTATGCCATCAATTGGAACTGAAAAAGACTCGTTTGGAATCGGAATGGTACAATGAAGAGCATAAATTGCAAGAAAAATTCTGTATGACATTTGATCAGGCGGTTTTACTGGAGAAACCGCAACTGTCCCCAAGAGAAATGACTATGCGTCTCAAGCAACTGCGTGAACAAATCACAGCTTTGGGTATAGTAAATATTGCTGCTATAGAAGAGTATAAAGCTGTCTCCGAGCGTCATCAATTTTTGACTGAGCAGAGGCAGGATCTCCTGGAGGCCATAGATTCATTGCATAGTATAGTAAAGGATATGGATACTATTTTGACCTCTCAGTTCGTTAAGGTCTTTGAGCAATTGAGCCAGGAATTCAACAAGTCTTTTGCCCGCCTTTTTAATGGAGGTACGGCAGCTTTAGTTATGAGCCAGCCTGATAATATTCTGGAGACCGGCGTGGAGATGGCAGTGCAGCCCCCAGGCAAAAAGGTGATAAATCATAATCTTTTATCAGGAGGGGAAAAAACCTTAGTTGGCCTATCTTTCCTGTTTGCTGTCTTAGCTGTACGCCCGATGCCTTTTTGTGTGATGGATGAAGTAGATGCAGCATTGGATGAGTCTAATGTTAACCGTTTCGCTGATTATATAAAAGATTTAGCACAAAATACACAATTTCTACTTATTTCACATCGTCAGGGTACTATGGAGACGGCCTCCTCTCTTTGGGGTGTGACCATGGCAGAAGAAGGTATCTCGAAAATTATTTCAGTAAAATTATGAGCCGAAAATCATAAGTGCTTAGGAGGAAAATATGGGTTTTTTTGAAAAACTGCAAAAAGGGCTGTTGCCTACCAGAGGTAATCTCTTAGGCAAGGTCGGCGCTCTTTTTAGTGGACAGCGTATCAGTGATGATTTATATGATGAACTGGAGGAAGCTCTGATTCAAGCCGATGTCGGTGTGACTACATCTTGCTTTTTGGTCGACCAGCTGCGCTGCCGGGTCAAAGGGGAAAAAATTAGCGATCCTACACTTTTACAAGGATTATTGGAAGAAGAAATTACTTCTTTGCTACAAAAATCACAAGCAGGAGGATTGCAGCCCGTGGCAGGCCGTCTCAATATTTGGGTGATGGTCGGAGTGAACGGAGCGGGCAAAACCACCACCATCGGCAAATTAGCTGCTGCTTATAGTAATCAGGGTCAAAAGGTACTGTTGGCTGCAGCTGATACTTTTAGGGCTGCTGCTGCCGAGCAGCTACAGGAATGGGCCAGTAGAGCAGGCGTGGACTTGATAAAACAAGGTCAGGGTGCTGACCCTGCCGCTGTCGTTTTTGATGCTTGCCGAGCTGCCTTATCGCGAAAAGCAGATATCTTGATCATTGATACAGCCGGACGTTTGCAAAACAAAATTAATTTAATGGAAGAATTAAAGAAAATCGGTAAAGTTATAACAAGAGAAGCCGGAGATGCTCATGTGGAAAAAATACTGGTTTTAGATGCCGGAACGGGGCAAAATGCAATTTCCCAGGCTAAAATGTTTGGCGAGGTAATAGACTTATCGGGTGTTATTTTGACCAAACTGGATGGTACAGCCAAGGGTGGCAGTGTCTGTGGTATCGTCAATGAAAGTAATTTACCTGTCAGGATGATAGGTGTGGGAGAAGGAATCGATGATTTGCAGCCCTTTGTGGCCGAAGAATTTGCCAAGGCTCTATTTGAGTAGTAATTGACAGGAGGGAAGATATGTCGTTAGGAATTATTAGCGGAACCGGTCTTTATGAGTTTGCTTTGATGTCATCAGTGCAAGAAGATGTTATGGAAACACCCTATGGACAAGCCACGGTATACCAGACTGATTATGCCGGCCAGCCTGTGGTTTTTTTGCCCCGTCATGGAAAGAGGCATAGTGTACCCCCTCATTTGATCAATTATCGGGCCAATATTTATGCTTTGGTGGTGTTAGGTGTCAAAGAGGTGATATCTCTTTGCTGCGTAGGCAGTTTGGCCAGAGAAATGTCTCCTGGCAGTCTGGTTCTTTTGGAGCAATTTATTGATAATACCTGGGGCAGGGAGTGTACCTTTTCTGCTGAAGGTCTGGTAGATCATGTAGATATGACCGAACCTTATTGCTCACGTTTGGGACAAACCATTATGCGGGCTGCTCAAAGTCGCTCTGTGGAGATCAAAACAGGTGGCGTATATCTGTGCACTCAGGGGCCGCGCTTTGAGACCCCCGCAGAGATTAAAGCCTATGCTTTATGGGGGGCGAATCTTATTGGCATGACCGGTGTGCCGGAAGCTCCTCTGGCCAGAGAGGCCGGTCTTTGTTATGCTTCCTTGGCTGTGGTAGCCAATTATGCTGCCGGTATGAATGAAGAGGAAGCTCTTGATGTAGAGAGTATATCAAATATTATGGGTAATGAAAAAGACAGTCTGGAAAGTATTCTGGAAGCAATATTACAGCAAAGAAACAATTCCAATATGGGCTGTTCTTGCGCTGCCGCCAAAATAGCCGCTTGTAATAATTGGTCATTAAAGGAGAGATGAATTTGTCCATTCTGATAAAAAACGCCTCAATTTTATCTATGCAACAGGAGCAAAACGGCTCCCTAAAACCAATTTTTTCGGCTGATATCATGATCAAAGATGATAAAATATTTTCTCTTGGCAAGGTCGATAACGAGTCCGAATACGATAAAATCATTGATGGCAGCCATTTGTTGGCCATGCCCGGTTTGATCAATACCCATGGTCATGCTGCAATGAGTCTTTTTAGAGGTTATGGTGATGATATGCAGTTAATGGATTGGCTCACGACTCGTGTCTGGCCGGCCGAAGCCAAATTAACAGCCTCTGATATTGCCAAAGGAACGCTTTTGGCTATTGTAGAAATGCTAAAATCCGGAACTACTGCTTTTGCCGACATGTATTTTTATATGAATGATGTAGCAGAAGTTGTAGTACAATCCGGTATGAGGGCTTCGCTCTCCGAGGGTTTAATAGCTCCTGGGGCAGGACAGCATGACAAATTAGACGATTTCCCTGCTTTTTGGCAAAAATGGCAGGGTGCAGCCGATGGTCTGATTACAGTGATGCTGGGTCCTCATGCGCCCTATACCTGCAATCCGGATTATTTGAAAAGAACGATTGCTATGGCCAAAAAATATGCTGCACCAATCCACATTCATTTAGCAGAAACACAAACTGAAGTGGCACAGATAGAAGAACTGTATCAGCGTCGACCTGTACAATTGATGGCTGAGATCGGCTTGTTTGAGGACAATAAAGTTTTGGCTGCTCATGGCGTATTTATCGATGATGATGAGATAAAGCTTTTACTGGGTCATGATATAAGTATTGCCTATAACCCCCGCAGCAATATGAAGCTGGGCAGTGGCATTGCTCCGGTAGCCAAGCTTTTAGAGCATGGTATCAATGTCAGTATCGGAACAGATAGCGCCTGCAGTAACAATAATTTGGATATGTTCCAGGAAATGCGTACAGCGGCTCTCTTGGCCAAAGTCAGCAATGCTGATCCTACTGTTTTGCCGGCGGGGCAGGCCTTGCTGATGGCAACGCTCAACGGGGCCAAAGCTTTAGGATATGAAGATGTGGGAGTGCTGAAAGAGGGCATGAAGGCCGATTTGATCTTGCTAAATCTGGACCAACCGCATCTGATGCCGCCCAATGATCTTATTTCACATCTGGTATATGCGGCCTCGGGGGCGGATGTGGATAGTGTTATCATCAATGGTAGACTGCTGATGGAAAAACGACAATTGCTCTATCTGGATGCAGAAAAAATCATGGCTGATGCCTCTGTTATAGCTAAAAGGATCTGTTCTTGACCTAAAGAGAGACTTTGAAATTTTTTAAAGTCTCTCTTTTTTCAACCGTTGTTTATGATTGTCTGACAAGTAAAAATACTTGACGGCCAAATTATATTTATGTATAATAATCAGGTAAACTAAAAACCCAAAAAGTCAGTGGAGATGGATTTTAATGGACAAGAGAGCACATATAGCGATATTATTTGATTTTTATGGTGTTCTTTTGACTGCCAAGCAGCAGGAAGCTCTGCGTCTTTTTTATGAGGAGGACTTCTCCCTGGCGGAAATTGGCGAATTTTTGCATATCAGCAGGCAGGCCGTACATGATCTGATCAAACGCGGTGAGGCCTTATTGGAAAAATATGAGAGTCAATTAGCGCTGGCAGATAAATATTATCAAAGATTGCAGCAGGAAGCGGATTTGCAGCGCTTGGCCAAACAACTGGAAAAAGCACCAACTGTGCAGCTTTGGCAGCAATTTTGGCAAAGCTGGCAAGTAATGAAAGACGGTGATTGAATGTCTGTTTTAGGCGATAGATTGCAAAGCATTTTCAGCAAGTTAAAAGGCAAAGGCAAGCTCAGTGAATCCGATGTCAATGAAGCTATGAGAGAGATCAGGGTCGCTCTTTTGGAAGCTGACGTCAATTACAAGGTTGCTAAAGATTTTATTGCCAAAATAAAAGAAAAGGCTGTTGGTTCACAAGTCTTGAACAGTCTGACTCCCGGCCAGCAAGTGGTCAAAATGGTTCATGAGCAATTAACGGAATTAATGGGTTCTGAGCAATCTAAGCTGATTGTTTCTGCCAAACCCCCTACAGTAATTTTGATGGTAGGTTTGCAGGGAGCAGGTAAAACCACCAGTAGCGGCAAGCTGGCTTTGTGGCTAAAAGGACAAGGTAAAAGACCACTTTTGGCAGCAGCTGATATTTATCGCCCGGCTGCTATCAAGCAATTAGAGGTTCTGGGAGAAAAGACCAATATTCCCGTCTTTGCCATGGGAAATCAAGTTAGTCCTGTCGAGATTGCCAAGGGTGCTTACGAACATGCCAAAAAATTCGGCAATGATTATTTGATAGTGGATACAGCCGGACGTTTGCATATAAATGAAGAATTGATGCAGGAATTGACTGCCATCAAAGAGGCTGTTGAGACGCAGGAAATACTCTTGGTAGTCGATGCTATGGCTGGTCAGGATGCTGTTAATGTAGCGGCTGCTTTTAATGAGCAATTGGCTGTTACAGGTATTGTTTTAACTAAATTGGATGGTGATACCAGAGGTGGTGCTGCTCTTTCCGTCAAGGCCGTCACTGGAAAACCCATAAAATTCACGGGCACAGGTGAAAAGCTGGAATCTTTGGAGCCTTTTTATCCCGATCGCATGTCCTCACGCATCTTGGGCATGGGGGATGTTTTGACTCTGATCGAAAAGGCTCAGTCCGCTGTGAATCAGGATCAATTACAAAAAATGGAAGAAAAGATGCGTAAAGCCCAATTTACTTTTGACGATTATCTGGAACAGATGCAAAGTATGCGTAAAATGGGCAGCTTGAAAGATGTTATGGGCATGATACCCGGTATGGGTAAGCAGCTGAAAAATGTTGATTTGGATGATAAACAGTTGGTGATTGTGGAATCTATGATCTATTCTATGACCAAAGAAGAAAGAGCCAATCCTTCCTTGATAACCGGATCGCGCAAACTTCGTATCGCTAGAGGCAGCGGTAGGCAAGTGCAGGATGTCAACAGACTCTTAAAGCAGCACAAACAAATGCAACAATTGATGAAGCAGTTTAGTAGCGGCGGTATGGGTAAAGGTAAAAAAGGTAAAAGAGGTTTGCCTCCATTTCCGTTTATGTAAATAAATATTCAATAATTTTTTAAGGAGGTGAAGAAATGACAACCAAAATCAGACTTAAAAGAATGGGAAGTAAAAAAGCTCCTTTTTATCGTGTGGTAGTAGCTGATTCTCGCTATCCCCGTGATGGTCGCTTTATTGAAGAAATCGGATATTATGATCCGACCAAAAATCCTGCTGTTATCAATATCGATGCTGATAAAGCTATCAAGTGGCTGAATAACGGAGCACAGGTTTCTGAAACTGCCAAAAATTTGATGAAAAAAAGTGGTATCCTTAAAAGAAGAGCCGAAGAAATGGCTAAATAGAAAACTCTGGAATTATTCTATTATGGATATTCTTTAAGGGGTGTTTGTTGTGAAAGACTTAGTAATTCATATTGCCAGATCTTTGGTTGAAGATCCGACTGCCGTCACAGTGCAAGAAAGTGAAAGGGAAGGCGCTATCGTGTTGTCTCTAACTGTTGCACCCAATGATATGGGTAAAGTAATCGGTAAACAAGGCCGTATAGCCAAAGCGATTCGCACTGTTTTAAAATCCGCTTCTGCCAAAGAGGGCAAAAAGTACATTCTGGAGATCGATTAGTTATAAGGGGGGCGGGCCTGTGGTTCGTCCCTTTAATGGTCCGAAAGGTGAGTTAATGAAAGAAAAGTATGAAATAACAGTAGGAAAAATACTGGGAGCCTTTGGCATCAAGGGCCAGCTAAAAACAGAATGTATAAGTGATTTCCCCGAGCGTTTCGCGGCCGGTAATCTGCTTTTTGTAGAAAAAACAGCCCAACAGATGCAGATAGAATCATCTCTTTGGCATGGGCACAATTTGTTGCTGAAATTTGTTGGCATCGATGATAGAAATGCTGCCGAAGCTCTGGGACAATCATTATTGAAAATCACCAAAGATCAACTAGCTCCTTTGCCTCCCGGGCATTATTATCATTTCCAGATAGTAGGGCTAGAAGTATATGAAGATGAAAACAAGCTTGGTGTTATTAAAGAGGTGCTGACTAATAATGCCAATGATATATATGTGGTGGAGAAGGTGTCGGGAGGGGAATTATTGCTGCCTGCGCTCAAAGCCTTTATTACAGAAATATCTTTAGAGACGGGCAAAATGCAAGTCAAATTGCCTCCTGGACTGGATAAAGAACTATAAAAGAGGAAAGCTTATGCGTATTGATATTTTGACCCTTTTCCCGGAGATGTTTGCCCCGCTGCAACAAAGCATAATTAAAAGAGCTGTGGAAAATGGCCTGATAGAGATAAATATCACTAATATTCGTGATTATACCACGGATAAACATCATATAACGGATGACCGTCTCTATGGTGGAGGCGCCGGCATGGTTATGAAGCCGGAGCCAATTTTTTCCTCTGTCGATGCGGTAAAAAAGGTGGCTGAGCCGAGGATTATTATTACCAGCCCTCAAGGCCGGCCTTTTAATCAAAAGATCGCCCAAGAACTAGCACAGGAAGAGCAAATTATCATTATTTGCGGTCATTACGAAGGTATTGATGAAAGAGTTCTTGAGTTTTTGGCTACCGATATTATCTCCGTTGGAGATTTTGTTTTAACTGGTGGGGAAATACCAGCTATGGCTATAGCCGATGCCGTTTCGCGTCTTGTGCCGGGCGTTTTGGGGCACGAAATGGCGGCCAAAGAAGAAAGTTTTAACGAGGGTCTTTTGGAATACCCTCAATATACCAGGCCCGCCATTTTTCAAGGCCTGGAAGTCCCTGAAGTGTTGCTGGGCGGCAATCATAGTCAAATCGCTGCTTGGCGGCGCAGAAAATCGCTACAAAGAACGCTTGAAAACAGGCCTGATCTATTGGAGGATGCTGTTTTGACTCCTGACGATCTGGCATATCTGGAACAATTACAAAAAGAACGGCAAAAACCATTTAATATTTTTGTTGCTTTAATTCATTATCCTGTATATAACAAAAAAAAGCATATTATTAACACTTCCTTAACTAATTTGGATCTGCATGATATTGCCAGGACTTGTGCTACCTATGATGTTGACCAATACTATATTGTGCAGTCTCTTGATAATCAAAAAGAGCTGATTTTTCAGCTTCTTAATCATTGGCAGCAGGGTTTTGGTGCCAGGTATAACCCTGATCGTCAAGAAGCTCTCTCGCGAGTGCAGATACTCGATTCTATAACCGATGTAGAAGAACATATCAAAGAAAAATATCCCGGACCCTTGTATACCATAGCTACCAGTGCCAAAACATATAGCGCAACTACCGGCTATCGCCAAATGCGACGTCAGATGGAGCAAGAGGGCGGAAATTATCTTTTGCTATTGGGCACAGGTTGGGGATTGACCGATGAAATAATGGAGGAGGCCGATTTTAGGCTGCGTCCTATCTATGGGCGAGTCCAATATAATCATCTCTCCGTACGTAGTGCGGCAAGTATTATGCTAGACAGATTATTAGGCGAAAAAAAATCTCGCTGAAATAAATATAGTAGTTGCAGTGCCCGGTTCCTTGTGTTATAATCAAATATGTGTTTTTATGCTTGAGGCTGGTCCGCTACCAATCTTTTGGGTATGAACAGCCGATGAAAAAGGAGGAGCTTTAATAATGAACATTATCAATGCTATAGAAAGTGAACAAATCAGAAAGGACATACCTGCTTTTCGTCCTGGAGATACAGTAAAAGTCCATGTAAAGGTTGTCGAAGGCGCCAGAGAACGTATCCAGGTTTTTGAAGGCGTTGTGATCAAAAGAAAAGGTGGCGGCATCAACGAAACATTTACAGTACGTCGTGTAACTTATGGCGTAGGTGTGGAAAGAGTTTTTCCTCTTCATTCACCCCGCATTGAGAAAATACAAGTGGTTCGTCGTGGTAAAGTAGCTCGCGCCAAGCTTTATTATTTGCGTAAGCTTACAGGTAAGGCGGCTAGGATTAAAGAACTCCGCCGTTAAAAAAGGAGGGTTATTCCTCTCCTTTTTATTTTTTATTTGTTTATTGATACTATTAGTTGTTTCTGAATTGCAATATATGGTAAAATGAGAGAAAATATCAAAGATAAATCTTAATTTGTGAGCGAGGGGATTAATTTGATTTCGTCCAATGATTTTAAAACCGGTGTATCTATCGAATTAGACGGAGATGCTTATCAAGTTGTAGAATTCCAACATGTTAAACCTGGTAAAGGTGCTGCCTTTGTGCGTGCCAAATTGAGAAATGTTCGTACCGGTGCAGTCATAGAAAAAACCTTTAATGCAGGAGAAAAGATGCCCAAAGCCCATCTGGATAGAAGGGAAATGCAATACCTGTATCATGACGGTGAGGCATATGTGGTCATGGATATGGAAAATTATGAACAACTTAATTTATCTGAAGAACAAATCGGCGATGGTAAAAATTACCTCAAAGAAAATATGATTCTTTCCGTGCTTTTCTTCAAGGGCAATATCATGGGTGTTGATATGCCCGGTCAGGTAGAATTGAAAGTAATTGAAACGGAGCCCGGTATCAAAGGTGATACTGCATCCGGCGGTAATAAACCCGCTACTTTAGAAACTGGTTATGTTGTGCGCGTACCTTTTTTTATCAATGTTGGAGATGTTTTGCGTATCAATACCAAAACCGGCGAATATATCGAAAGAGCATAATAATTCTATAAAATTTGTATATAATAAATAGCATGTTATTCCTTATGTGAATAATGAGAGGAGGTAACGTAATGAAAGATTTACAACAACAAATATCCTATTTACAAGGTTTGTCCGCGGGTATGAATTTGGACAAAACCTCGGAGGGCAAGGTGATTGTGGGCATTTTGGAAGTTTTGGATGATATGGCCGATTATATCGCCTGCCTTCAAGAAGAACAGGATGATTTAGCGGATTATGTCGAAAATCTCGATAGTGATCTAGCCGATCTGGAAGATGATATTTATTTAGAAGAAGATGATGAGGATGATTTTGTAGAGGTTATTTGTCCCAATTGTGGAGAAGAAGTCTTTTTCGATGATGATATTGTTTATGATGAAGATCTAATCGAAGTCGTTTGTCCTTCTTGCGGTGCCGTAGTCTTTGTCAATGATGAAGAAGATAATGAAGATGATGAGGAATTTTGCACCTGTGGCTGTCAAGACGATAATGACGATGATGACGATGACGATGAGAAAAAAGAATAATAATATAATCTAATTATTATATTCCATATAAAAGATTTGAGAGCAAGGACTGCGGTCCTTGCTTTTTTATGTTTTTACCCCCAAAAAGCGCCCTATATTCGGCGTTTTTTTTCGTCAGACGGGTTCTAATACTCGTCCCTCATTAATAAAATCTCATAAAGAAGTAAAAGGGGGCTTGTTTAAATTGCCAATCAAAAAAGTGGGTTTGGATGAGATCCTACCTTATCTGCCGGAAAAACTACGTAAAAAAATCACCAGATTAAGTCCGCCCTTATTGGATGAATTAGAAGAGATCCGTTTGCGCAACGGACTACCGGTAGCTTTGCGTTTTCATCGAGGAGAATATTTTTTGACCTCGGAGGGCAAATGCAGTAGCAAAGCTTCCGAAGGAGAGGCCTTTAGTATGGAGGAAATGCATCAAGCAGTACTTTTGTTATCTAATAGTTCCTTTTACGCTATGGCGGAAGAATTACGCCGGGGCTATATAACTTTAACGGGTGGTCATCGAGCAGGATTATGCGGACGGGCTGTGTTGGAGAACGGATATATCAAACATCTGACAGAAATTTCCAGTATCAACATTCGTTTGGCCCGCTGGATACCGGGTACGGCCGATCAAATATTACCGTTGATCTGTCATGGCAAAGATCCTTCGCTGCCTTATCCTACTCTTCTAGTCAGCCCGCCCAGGGCAGGCAAAACAACTATTTTGCGTGATCTGGCACGGCAATTCTCCATTAGAGGATTCAACGTCGGTATAGTGGACGAGAGGTCAGAACTGGCTGCTATGCTAAAGGGCAAGCCGCAGTTCCCTATTGGTCCGCGCAGTGATGTCTTGGATGCCTGTCCCAAAGCGGAAGGCATGATGCTGATGATTCGTTCCATGTCGCCGGAAATAATCATATGTGATGAGATTGGCCGTGAAGAAGATGCTTATGCTATTAGGGAGGTGGCCAATGCAGGGGTGATTATTATCGCCAGCGCTCATGGATCGGATAAGGATGATCTGCTGAAAAGACCCGTATTAGCTAATCTTTTGGCAGAAAAAGCTTTTGACAGGATCGCTTTTTTCTCCCGCAATAAGGGGCCTGGAACCCTGGAATATGTTTTGGATGCTAATTTGCAAAAATTAGAATTAGGGTCAGATTCAGAATCGGATTCAGAATAGAGGGATACTATGCTAAAAATATTGGGCGCCATCATGATAATTTTTGTTTGTGTATCTATCGGACGCTTGTTGGCCGAAGAATTAGAAAGACGTTGCAGGGTGTTGCATGATCTGCAGCAGGGTCTTTTAGCGCTGGAACGGGAAATCAGTTATGCTGCGACTCCCTTGCCGGAGGCATTGCGCATCGCGGCCAGATCCAGCGCTTCGGCAGCTTCTGTTTTTGAAAATGCAGCTAGTAAATTGCGGCAGAGTCGTGGTATCAATGCTCAACAGGCTTGGGAATGGGCCCTGGAGCGGGCCGGTTATGAATTGCCTTTGGGAGCCGAGGATTTATCAATATTGTCGGCTTTTGGCAGAGGGTTGGGTTTGTCCGATATGCAAGACCAGATCAGGCGTTTGGAATTGAGCAGGCAAAGATTATTTTCTCTGGAGGAAGAGGCGCAGGCGCATTACAGACAATTAGGCAAAGTATGGAAAAATCTGGGCTGGGCCGCAGGTATAGCCATAGCCATCATATCTTTTTGAGCCAAAAACAATATCCAAATAAAAGAAGGGGGAAGCCCGATGCAAGAGACGGCGATAATATTTTTTCTCACTGCTTTAGCGATAGCTGTTACGATTTTACATACATTTCTCAAGCAAGCTGGACGTGATGAATATGCCTACCTGACCTTGATAGTCGGTTTGGTCATAGGCCTTTTGAAAGTATTACCTGTTATTCAAGAGCTTTTTGACGGAGTGCAATCCGTGTTTAGACTATATTGATTTTTAAGGGGGGGCGGGTTCGTGCAGGAAATATTTCCTATAGTCGGATTAGCTGTCTTAGCTGCCCTGTTTGCAGTATTTTTAAAAGAAAGCAAATTGCCTGTATTAGGCGTTTTATTAGCATTGGTAGCCGGTGCTTTAATTTTTATTCAAATATTGCCCAAGCTGGGTCAGATATTATCTATGTTTGAGGATATGGCTGCTAAAGCAAATCTTAATACTTTTTATCTTGCTACTTTATTCAAAATTATCGGTTTGGCTTATATAGCTGAATTCGCTGCGCAGATTTGTCGGGATGCCGGTCAGGGAGCAATTGCCTTTAAGGTGGAGTTAGCCGCTAAAATTGGCATAATTTTATTGGCCATGCCTATTATGGCTGCTGTGTTGCAATCAATATTAAGATTCTTATCATGAACGAAAAGGGGATTGATATGGCCCGCTTGACAAAAATAATAATCTTTTTTTGCTTGCTTTTTTTTCTGCTAGGAATTGTACCAAGCCCTGCTTGGGCCACATCCTCAGAGCCCTTTGCGGTTATGAATAATTCCGATATGAAAGCCATGGATGATTATTTGAATCAACTGGACAAAAATCTTGATCAATATCTGCATGATTTCAGTTTGAAAGATCTGTGGCAGCAAGCTAAAAATGGTGAGGTTGATCTAAGTGTTGGCAGTGTTTTTACTGTATTATCAAAAATCTTTTTTAAAGAAGTCCATGCTTCCTGGGCTCTTTTAGGGCAATTGATCTTACTCGCCATCATCTCTCTGATACTTGGTAATTTGGGCAGCGCTTTTGAAAAAGAAAATGTTTCTCTTTTGGCCAAAGGAGTAGTTTATTTGCTTTTGGCGGCTATTGCTATCAGTTCCTTTTCTATATCCTTGAATGTTGCCAAAGAGGCAGTTGAGACGATGAGCGGATTCTTATACGCTGTATTACCTCTTTTGATGATGCTTTTGGCTGCTATGGGAGGCATCACTTCGGTAGGAATTTTACATCCCAGTATTTTATTTGCTCTTACTGTTTTGATGAATATCATGAGCAGTGTAATTTTCCCTTTAATCTATTTTTCGGCTATATTGCGCCTGGTCAGCCATATTTCTCCAAAATTTAATGTAAATAAATTAGCGGGGTTGTTTAAAGATATTTCTTTGGGGTTTATGAGTATCGGGGTCAGTGTTTTTATTGCTTTTATGGGTATTGCAGGCATGGCCACTGCAGCAATGGATGGCCTGGCTGTCAAAGCGGCCAAAACTGCCAGTGGGATTTTTATCCCGGTAGTAGGACGATCTTTAGCCGATGCTATGGATAGTGTTTTGGGCACGGCTTTGGTTTTGAAAAATGGTATAGGAGTTGTAGGCATTATAGCGATTTTTCTTATCTGTGCCATGCCTGCCGCCAAGATATTAGTACAGGTGATAATTTTCCGTCTGGCCGCTGCTGTAGTACAACCTTTGGGAGATAATCAGCTGGCTGATGCCTTAAGTGGATTATCCAATGCTTTGTTATTGCTTTTTGCTGCAGTGGCGGTGTGTGGATTACTCTTCTTCTTTGTGTTGGCAATTTGCATCGGTGCCGGAAATATAACGATGATGATGAGATAGGAGCGAATCATGATAGAGATAGTAGGTGAAATAGTAAGAAATGTAGCTATCTTAGTGATTTTGGCAGTTTTTTTTGAGCTGTTATTGCCTTTTGGTGAATTAAGCCGGTTTATCCGCTTGGTAATGGGATTGCTGCTTCTGGCGGCGGTTCTTAATCCCCTTTTGGGGTTTATAGGCCAAGAGCCTGTATTGGCAATTTATAAAGAAGAGGATTATAGTTCACAGACAACCGAGATTTTAGAAAAAGGCCAGGACATATCTTCACGCCTGGCCGAGCAAGCCCAACAAGAATACCAAGAAGGGCTGTGCGGTCAAATCGCATCTTTGGCTGCTCTGACCCCCGGTATCATGTCCGCTGAGGCGACAGTAAAGCTTGGCGATGAGGCTACTGTTATCAATAATATCACTGTCAAGGCTGTCAAAGACGGTACCGTGCTTGACGATTATTCATTACGAAAGAAGATCCAATCTACTTTAAGTAATTTTTATAGTATCAAAGAAAGTTTTATAGATGTGTCTTTTGAGGAAGGAGGTGCAAAAAATGATCAAGGAAAAGGAGATAGCCAATGAAGAGGAGAGACTGAATAATACATCTGATTCAACAGACGGAACAATAAATGAGCAGGACAAAAAAAGCACCAGTAAAGGTTTTTCGTTTGAGAGTCGCTTCTGGCCCGGGAATTGGCGAAAAAAAGAAAAAGAGCTGCTCTTTAAATTGGGAGCTGTTTTGGTGGTCGGCTTAATCTTTATGAATGTTGTATCTCACGATACAAGAAACAAAAAACCATCGGTCAACGCCGGCAGTATAGTTTCTCAGGATAGTGAATACCGTAATAGCGAAGCTATGCTGGAAAGAAGACTGGAGGAAGTATTGGCAAGAATTAAAGGAGCAGAAACCGTGAGCGTAGCCGTTACTTTTGAATATGGTGCGGAATCCGAATATGCTTTGGATAGAGAAACTACGGACAGTACGACAATAGAAGCAAGCGCCGGCACATCGGAAAGTGACCGTAAAAGCATAGATAGTCAAGAAAAGACTTCTTTGGCGCAACAAAACGGTGAACCGGTATTGGTAAAAGAATATATGCCTAAGATCAAAGGGGTATTAGTAGTATCTAAAGGGGCCGGTGATTCTAAAGTTCGCAGTCAGCTGTTTAACGCGGTTCAAGGTCTTTTAGGAGTATCAGCACATAGAATTAATATTGTAGAAGGAAATTAGTTATAAGAGATAATAAAGGAGGTTATAATATGAAGAAATCAGGCAAATCATCCGCAAAAAAATGGGTATTCGTTCTTTGTATCGCTTGCTTAGCCTTTTTGGTTTATGATGTATCGCAAAAAGGTGTTTTGGATGAACTGGGTGGCAATCCCGATACCTTGGAGGTCGTTGGTCAAGAGGGGTCGGTGGATGAAAGAACAGCCGGTAATGATATTACGGCTAATAAGAACAGCGCTGATAATTTTTATGATGATTACCGCATCGAAAGAGAAAAGGTGCGCGGCGAATCTTTGGAGCTTTTGCAATCTATTATAGATAATCCCAACTCCGATACAGAGACTAAAAAATCTGCGCAAGAAGCCGAGATCGTCATTGCCAAAAACATGGAACAAGAGTTACTGATAGAAACATTATTGGCAGCTAAGAATTTCCCTGATGCGGCTGTGTTTATCCAAGAGGACAAAGTGACTGTGGTTCTTGACGCACAAGTAGATGAGAAATCTTCAGGGAAGATTGCAGAACTTGTAGATGGCGTGACAGGAATCGGTTTTGAAAATGTTGTCATTATTACCAGAGAAAAATAAAGAGTATTTTTGAGAGAATCGATTTTTATGCCTAGACAACATAAGCCAGGTAAAAGATAGATGGTATAATGTAATAAATACCAACTAAAGATTGTTTATATTATTGTTATTTGGGTGTATATCTGTTATAATTATAAAAAATCAAAATTTTCTTTGTACTCCATTACTCAAAAAGGAGGAATAAAAATGCTCGACAAAAAAGACTCTATTTTAGAGACTGCTGTAGATAGTGCCGGCACCGTTAAGATCGCCAATGATGTAGTAGCAACGATCGCCGGACTGGCAGCTATAGAGGTAGAAGGGGTTGCCGGTATGAGCGGCGGTGTTGTAGGCGGTATTGTCGAAATGCTGGGCAAAAAAAATATGACTAAAGGTGTTAAAGTAGAAGTCGGTACAGAAAAGGCTGAGCTTGATATCTATATTATAGTAGAATTTGGCGTAGCTATCCAAAAGGTGGCGCAAGAAGTACAAGAAAGCGTCAAAACAGCGGTTGAAACAATGACGGGATTACAGGCCTCTGCTGTTAACATTCATGTTCAAGGGGTTACTTTCCCTCAGGGGCATCCGGCTTCTAGTAAACCAGAAGTATAATATAGCGGCCGCTACTCCAACAGGGTAGCGGCTATTTATTATTGGTTTTTCAAGGAGGAGCAAATATGAACGTGCTTAGGCGCATACTATTGATATTGTGGAGTTTGTTTTTGGTTATTATCGGCATTGTGATGGTTGGCTGCTTGACCAACGCGACTATTGCCCAATACTGGCAAAATGTGCTGCAAGACTTTTTCTTCGGTCAATACAACTTTTTTATAGCTATGCTTATTGCAGCCGCTTTTATCATAGTGGGTGTATTTAGCTTAATCGTGGCCTTCCATTACAAAAGAAAAGATACGCTTGTACCTATTTCCAATGCTGAATATGGGCAAGTCAATATCAGTATGCAGGCAATTGATAGTATCGTCAGAAAATCTGTGACCAATATAGAGGAAGTGAAAGAAGTTCGGACCCAGATTAAAGCAGTTCCCGAAGGAGTGGCTTTATTTTTGGGGGTTTCGGTCCCTCATGAAATAAACGTACCCGAGCTGTCTTCCCGCCTGCAAAATGAAGTGAAATCATATCTGGAGGCTATAACGGGTTTACGTGTAGCCGAAGTGAAAGTGTTGATCGGTAATATTATACCGGATAATACCATAAAAACAAACGCAAGCCCAGGAATGAAAATGGAATAAGTGCTGATTCTAAATGGGGGGTTTTTTATGGATTGGGCAAAACTATTGTTATATCTGTTAGAAAATCATAAAGGCAAAATAATTGGAGTAATTTTAGGCCTTCTTTTTGGTATTTGTATTGTTGCTGGTGGTTTTTGGGCCGCTGTAGTAATATTGGTTTGTATTTTAGTAGGATATTATCTGGGCAAAAAATCCGATGATAAAGTGGATTTTAAAGAGGTTGTAGAAAAAATATTCAATAAACAAGACTAGTTATTGGAGGATGAACGAATGAGCAGGCGCAAAGCGCGTGAAACTGCTCTGCAGATGCTTTTTCAACTGGATGTGGGACAAAATGAATGGCAGATGGCTCAAGTCACATTAGATAATGCTGATTTGACGGAGATCAATAAGGATTTCGCTGCTAAATTAGTTCTGGGAGCCAGGGAAAATATGCAACAGATTGATTTATTAATCAATTCCCGCAGCAGAGAGTGGAATGTAGACCGTTTGGCCAATGTAGATAAAAATATTTTACGTTTAGCTATCTATGAACTGGAATATGATACTAAGGCTGCTGAATCAAATATAGTCATCAATGAAGCAATTGAATTAGCAAAAAAATTCAGTACGGAAGATTCGGGTTCTTTTGTAAATGCTGTTTTGGACAATATTAAAAAAACTCACCATAATAATCTGGGAGATATCAAGGGCATAGACGAGGAAAAAGGAGTAGAACAACAGAGTGATTCTGGGTATTGATACAAGCTGTTACACTACATCTTTGGCAATAGTTGATTACAATGGGGTTGCGCTGGCCGATTGCCGCCAACTTTTGCAAGTTCCGGACGGTGCCTGCGGATTGGCTCAATCACAGGCGCTTTTCTTGCACTTGGCTCAGTTTCCGCAGCTTCTGCAACAAGTTTATCAAATTGTAGATAACAAAAAGATTAAGGGTATTTGTGCTTCTACCAGACCCCGTCCTGTGGAGGGATCTTATATGCCGGTTTTTCGTGTCGGCGGCAGTATTGCACGTATGCTTGCTGATACCCTCAATGTGCCCTTTGCTGCTACAAGCCATCAAGAAGGCCATTTGCAGGCAGCTTTGTGGTCACTGGACAAGCCTTTGGATGAGGAGGAGTTTTTGGCCTTACACCTGTCCGGAGGTACCGGAGAGGTGCTGCATGTAAAAAGGCAAAAGGGGGCTTTTGCTATCACTATAATCGGTGATAGTGATTTAGCCGCCGGTCAATATATAGACAGAATAGGTGTAGCTATGGGTTTACCTTTTCCCGCCGGCAGTCATTTGGAAAAATTGGCTCGGCAAGCCACCGGACCGCCGATCAAGCTGCCTGTATCGGTAAAAGAAAACCATATTTATTTTAACGGACCCCAAAGCGCTGCTAAACGCTTGCTGGATCAGGGCGAGGACTTTAATCGCCTGGCATGGGCTGTTTTGATCAATATTGCCGACAGCTTGGCCCAAGCCATGATTTTTATCAGCAGACAAAGCGGAATAAAAAAGGTGCTGTTAGCGGGAGGAGTTATGGCTAACAGTATCATAAAAGAGAGATTATTAACCCAGCTTAATGACCATGCTGAACTGTATTTTGCCCGGGCTGATT
This sequence comes from Bacillota bacterium, assembly GCA_050942825.1. Taxonomy (GTDB): domain Bacteria; phylum Bacillota; class Dehalobacteriia; order UBA4068; family UBA4068; genus CAYRML01. Next base: position 39,992 of record JBMNOA010000004.1, on the reverse strand, counting down.
ATGCGGGGGACAATGCGGTCGGCGTTGCACTTTTGGGCAGGGATATTATTCATAAATAACTTCATAGGGAGCTGAATTGTTGTTACTTAGCGGTTATTACAATTAAGAAGAGACAGTTCGGCTTATAATAAAGAATATAATTAAAAGGAGCTGTTGAGACTATGATAAGTCAGAGCGAAAGCGCCATCGACTTAACCCCTTTAGATTCTCTGTTATCATCTGTTCCGCAATCGGACATGAATCTGATTGCTCTTTTGCAGCAAATGCAAGAAATATATGGTTATTCGCCGCGAGAGGCTCTAGTTCATATTAGTAAGACTTGTAACATCCCCTTGGCAAGATTGACGGGTATTGTTACTTTCTATGCTCAATTCCGTCTGGAGCCGCCGGGCAAATATCAAATCTTAGTTTGCAGTGGTACAGCCTGCCATGTGAACGACTCTGCCAAAATTGCCGACTCTATTGCCAAGGCAGTAGGGGTACCGGAAGGCCGAGTGTCTCAAGATAGGCTTTTCAGTTGGGAAAGGGTTGCTTGCTTAGGTTGTTGCAGCCTTTCTCCTGCCATCATGATCAATGGTGAAGTATATGGCAAGCTTACTCCGGAACGTGTTACTGAAATTATTGAGGATTTGCGTCAAAAAGAGCTGGAAGGGAGTGAGCGTTAATGCGTTTTTTATTAGGATACGGAAGTTGCGGTTTGGCAGCCGGGGCTGCCGCTGTAGAAGAGTCTTTGAGAGAAGTTTTGGCCGGTAGTGATGCGGTTTTACAAAAAGTAGGCTGCAATGGTATGTGTTTTGCCGAACCTTTATTGCAATATATTGATGATGAGGGCCATGCTACCTATTATGGCCGACTTAATGCCAAAAGCGCAGCCAAAATTGCCCGAGAAATACTGGCAGGACAGACTCCCACCAATAATTTACTTAACGAAGAAGATTTAGCTTTTATCAATAAACAAACTCGCATTGCTTTAGCCAATTGCGGCAATATAGATCCGCAGGATATCAATTCCTATATCGAAGTTGGAGGCTATGAGGCGTTAAAAGAAGCATTAAAAAAAGATCCCCTGCAGATTATTGAACAAATGAAAGTATCAGGTTTGCGCGGGCGCGGCGGCGCCGGTTTCCCCACTTGGATGAAATGGCAAGCAGCCAAAGATGCACCGGGTGAGCAAAAGTTTGTCATCTGTAATGCCGACGAGGGTGATCCAGGTGCTTTTATGGACCGCAGTATTTTGGAAGGCGATCCGCATGGGGTACTAGAAGGCATGATCCTGGCCGCTTATGCTATTGGATCAAGTGAAGGCATTATCTATGTCCGTGCTGAATATCCCCTGGCTGTAAAAAGATTGCAAATAGCTATTGATCAAGCTAATAAAGCAGGTTTTTTGGGTGAAAATATTTGTAACAGTGGGTTTTCTTTCAATATCAGATTATTCAAAGGCGCCGGTGCCTTTGTGTGCGGCGAAGAAACTGCTTTGATGGCTTCTTTGAGCGGAGAGCGGGGCATGCCTTATCCTAAACCGCCTTATCCTGTACATAAAGGTTATCAAAAGATGCCCACCAGTATCAATAATGTGGAGACATTTGCTAATGTTCCTTGGATAATAAGAAATGGCGGGACTGCTTTTGCCGCAATGGGCACGGAGGATAGCAAAGGTACAAAAGTGTTTGCTTTAGCCGGTAAAGTTAAAAGAGGCGGTCTGGTAGAAGTTCCTATGGGTATGACTCTGCGGCAGTTAATCTTTGACATTGCTGGCGGCATCAAAAATGATATACCTTTCAAAGGTGTACAAATGGGCGGACCATCGGGAGGGTGTTTGCCTGCTGAATTGTTGGATACGCCTATTGAATATAAAAGTTTGTCCGCTACAGGGGCTATTATGGGTTCCGGCGGTATGATAGTAATGGATGAGGCTACCTGTATGGTGGAGATGGCCCGTTTCTTCATGAACTTTGTTAGTGATGAGAGCTGTGGCCGTTGTCTGCCTTGCCGTACCGGTACTAAAAGAATGCTGGAAATATTGAACAGGATCGTGGAGGGTAAAGCTTTGGCAAGCGATCTTCAAGATCTGAGCGAATTGGCTCAATTTGTAAGGACTGCTTCTTTGTGTGCTTTGGGTGGCACAGCGCCTAATCCTGTTTTGACTACTTTGAAATACTTTGCTGATGAATATAAGGACCATATAGAAAATAAACACTGTGCCGCCAAAAAATGCCAGGCTTTGCTACTGTACCGTATAGATGAAGATAAATGTCAGGGTTGTACTTTGTGCGTAAGTGCTTGTCCGACCAAATCTATTTCGGGAGAGCTGAAAAAAGCGCATTTTCTTGATGCTGAAAAGTGCAGTAAATGCGGAGAATGTTTGGAACGATGTCCTTTTGGAGCTATAGAAGTTTTAAGCGGAAAAGATAGGGAGGTGCTGTCATGAGCTTGACAATTGATGGAAAAATCATAGAGTTTGAACAAGGACAAAATATTTTACAGGTGGCTTTAGCCAATGGCATCGAGATCCCTAATCTTTGTTATACGCATTATCTGGAACCGTATGGTGGTTGCGGTCTTTGTTTGGTAGAGATCGAAGGCAGACCGAAAGCCGTGCGTGCCTGTGCTACTTTAGCAGAAGATGGTATGGTTATCAATACTAGAACTCCTGCCATAATCAAATCCAGAGAGATGGCTTTGAAGCTTATCTTATCTGATCACAGAGGAGATTGCAGGCCGCCTTGCCGCAATACCTGCCCGGCCAATAATGATTGCCAGGGCTATATCGGTCTGATTGCCAATGGCCGCTATGCTGAGGCCATACGTTTGATCAAAGAAGATAACCCTCTGCCGGCCAGTATCGGCAGGATTTGTCCGCATCCTTGCGAAGATGAATGTCGTAGAAGAGCTAAATCCATTAAATGCTGGCCGTTGCCGGAAGCATGTTCCGATGAATGCAATGAAATTTGTCATAGAGAATTAGCCGGTCAGCCCTTATCTATTGCCAAACTCAAACAATTTGCTGGTGACTGGGATCTTGCCCAGGAACAACAGTATCAACCTCCTATGGCGGAAAAAAGCGGTAAAAAAGTTGCCATAGTAGGTAGTGGCCCGGCCGGACTTTCCGCAGCTTATTTCCTTTTGCGATTAGGTCATGAAGTGGAAATGTTTGAATCTATGCCTAAAGCCGGTGGTATGTTGCGTTATGGTATTCCACAATATCGCCTGCCTAAAGATGTTTTAGATAAAGAGATTGCTCTGATAGAAAATATGGGCCTGAAAATAAATTATCACAAATGTCTGGGCCGAGATATCACCATAGCCAAGTTAAAAGAGGCCTATGATGCCGTATTTTTGGCAATCGGTGCTTGGAAAAGCAGTGCCTTGGGCTGCGAGGGAGAAAATCTGCCCGGTGTTTACGGCGGATTGGAGTTTTTGCTTCAGGCTGCACAAAACCAAGTATCCTGCCAAGGAGAAAAAGTGGCTGTGGTGGGAGGCGGTAATACTGCCATAGATGCAGCCCGCACAGCTTTGCGTTTAGGTGCTTCACATGTAGATCTGCTTTATAGACGTACTAACAAAGAAATGCCCGCTGCTAAATGGGAAGTAAAAGAGGCTGATCAAGAAGGTGTGTGGATGCGTTTTCTGACGGCACCCACCAAGGTTATAGAAGAAAACGGACGCGCAGTAGGTTTAACCTTGCAAAAAATGAAATTGGGCGAACCTGATGCCAGTGGCCGCCCCAGACCTGTACCTATCGAAGGCGCAGTAGATGATGTTAGATATGATAGGATTATTGCTGCTATCGGCCAAAAAGTTGCAGTCGATGGCTTGGATAATATCGAGCTATCCGGCCGCAAAACCATTGTTGTTGACGAAGGCACATATTGCAGCAATTTGCCTGGAGTCTTCGCCGGCGGTGATGCTGTCAACAAAGGCCCCGATATTGCTATCAGCGCTATTGCCCATGGCAAAAATGCAGCTAAAGTTATCGACAGTTATTTAGCTGGAGAGATTAGGCCTGTTATAAACCCCTTCCTGGTTGTCAATGAGGACTATGAACCTAAGGAAATTGCCCCTCATAAACTTGCCAACAGGGTTAAACCTGCTTATTTGCCTGCTCACGAAAGAAAGCATACTTTTGATGAGGTGACTTTGCCCTTTACGGAATATGAAGCCCAACAGGAAGCTTCCCGTTGCTTGGAATGCGGTTGCCATGATTTATATGAATGTAAATTATTACCGCTGTTACAAGAGTATAATCCCCAAGGAAAAGTATTTAAAGGTGAAGTCCATATCAATGCCAGAGAAACTTCTCAACCTACGATCTGGCGTAATATGAACAAGTGCATACTCTGCGGCTTATGTATCAATGTTTGCCGTCATCTGGTACAGGCCGAGGCGCTTAGCTATTGGGGTCGGGGCTTCGATACTCAGGCTGCACCGCCCTATATGATGCCGCTTAAAGATAGTGATTGCGTGGGCTGCGGGGCTTGTGTATCTTTTTGTCCTACCGGAGCTATTACCTTGCGCTGGCCCTTGGGCAAAACACCGCCTCTACCGACAGAAAAAGTGCAAACCGTATGTCCATATTGTCCAGAGGCCTGTCCGGTGCAGCTTTCATACTACGGCGATTGGCTCGTCAGCGTAGAGCCTACCCAAGGGAAAATCTGCTCTTTGGGTCGTTGGGGCTTGGTACTCGATCATAACGGAGTCGATATCAATCATAATCCTGTGGCGCCCTCAGAAGAAGCGTTATTAGATATGATTTATAAGCATATTGAACTTTACCAGGGAGAATTTCCAAAAGTTGAAAATTTAGAACAATTGGTAGATGTCTTACGCCAATTTAAAGAAAAAAATAAACAATAGGTGAAAAGATGGCTGTAGTTCAACAAATAGAAGCTTATAGTGTTTCACAACTGAATTATTATCTCAAAGAGATACTCCTGGAAGATGAGTTTCTTAATTCTATTGCTGTAAAGGGCGAGATCAGCGGCTACAAAGAGCATAAATCAGGTCATATCTATTTTACCTTGAAAGATCAAAAATCTTCTATCAGTTGTGTTATTTTTCGCCGTTATAAAAGCAATCTGACTTTTGTGCCTGAAAACGGTATGGATATAGTTGCTTTTGGCAGTGTCTTTTTGTATGAAAAAGATGCCTCTTGCCAGCTTTATGTAGAGGAAATCTTTGCTGTAGGAGCCGGCCGGGATTTTTTGGCTTTGGATCAATTGAAAAAAACTCTGGCGCAAGAAGGGCTTTTTGATGAAAAGCTTAAAAAGCCCTTACCCTTGTTCCCACAGCGTATTGCCGTGGTGACTTCCGCCGAAGGAGCCGCTTGGGCTGATATCCAAAGAATAGCTTATGACCGCTGGCCCCAAATCTCTTTAGACCTTTTCCCCACTTTGGTTCAGGGAGAGGCAGCGGCTGCTCAAATAGCCGCGGCGATCATTCAAGCCGATAAAAAAGCCTATGATCTCATCATCGTAGCCCGCGGCGGTGGTTCTTATGAGGATTTATCAGCCTTCAATACTGAGCTTGTCGTGCGTGCTATTGCCGCGGCTAAAACCCCTATAATCACAGCTATAGGCCATGAGATTGATTACACATTAGCAGATTTGGCTGCCGATATCAGAGCCGCTACACCAAGCCATGCGGCAGAATTGTCGGTGCCTGACTCCCATAAATGGCAAACTGTCCTGCAGCATTATCAAGAGCGCTTGGAAGCTGCTGTAAAGGAACAGTTAGCGCGAAAAAGAGCCGCTTGGCAAATTTTATCAGACAATCCCTTGTTTACTCAGCCGTCTTTAATATTACGAACCAAGCAAATGGCCCTAGATACTGCAGAGCAAAGTTTGCTCGAACTTGGGCAAAGGGCTTTGGAGAAAAGAGAGCAGCAAGTAATTGCTTTAGCTACTGAGCTAAATTTGCTCAATCCCTTGTCAGTTTTGGCTCGCGGTTATGCTTTTTGCACTAAAGATGACGGTCAAATCCTGCTTGACGCTCGTCAAGCGGATATTGGAGAGAAGATCAATGTTACTTTACATAAGGGGCTTTTATGCTGCCGAGTAGATGATAAGGAGTTGTAAGATGAAAAAGAAATTAAGCTTTGAGGAAGCCTTTTGCCGTTTAGAAGAAATCATAAAAGAAATGGAAGAAGAGCAAAAACCTTTGGAGGAGCTTTTGTCTGTTTTTGCCGAAGGTGTCAAGATGCTTGAAACTTGCCGTAATAAGCTAGATAAGGCAGAGGAAAAAATGCAACAAACCATTGCTGAGATCAAGAATTCATAGAAAGGGATTACTATGGATCTACAGGATTATCTTCAAGAAAAAAGACAACAAATAGACCTAACCTTAGATAAACTGTTACCTGCCGAAAAAGGCCCTGAAAAGGTCTTGTACAAAGCTATGCGTTATAGTGTTTTTGCCGGTGGTAAACGTTTGCGTCCCTGCCTTTTTTTAGCTACTCTGGAAGCTTTGGCCCAGGATAGCAGCCGATTTCTGTCTTTTGCCTGTGCTTTGGAATTGATCCATACCTATTCCCTGATCCATGATGACCTGCCCGCTATGGATAACGATGATTTCCGGCGGGGCAAACCTACTTGCCATAAAGCTTTTGATGAGGCGCAGGCTATTTTGGCCGGTGATGCTTTGCTGACCTACGCTTTTAATTGTATGATCCGGGTTGCTCCGTACACTACTGCTGAGAATTTACTTGCAGCTATTGATGAAGTTGCCTCTTCGGCCGGTATCAAGGGCATGATTGTGGGACAGGTTGTTGATATAGCTTGCGAAGGTCAGCCTTTGACCGAGGAGCAACTGCAATTTATTCATAAACATAAAACTGGAGCTCTTTTTAAAGCCGCTGTAGTCAGTGCCGCCATTTTGGCTGATGCTGATGAAAAGTACACAAAAATCTTAGCGGCATATGCCGAAAAAATAGGTCTGGTTTTTCAGATCGCTGATGATATACTAGATGTGGTGGGAGATCAGCAGAAAATTGGAAAACCATTAGGTAGTGATGCCAAAAATAAAAAAACCACTTATATATCTTTATTGGGGTTAGCGGAAGCCAGACGTCTAGGGCAGGCGTCTGCCCAAGAAGCTCAGAGACTATTGGAGCCTTTAGGTGACAAAGCCCATATTCTGCGGCAAGTGCCGGATTGTTTTTTGAATAGAGATAGATAATAAAGCAATGCTCAAAGAGCATTGCTTTATTATCAGCATAATAGTTAGACATGATAACCATACTAAAAAAATTTACTTACACGCTAAAAATTCCGAAATACAATAATATTGAATCAAATTCAAGTCTTTAGTACAATATTATAGTATAATCACCTAAGATTTTACGGGGGATTCCTTAAAAAATGAAAAATGCTATGGTTATCATCAATCCATGTGCTGGCAAACAGCAATCAAAAAACAAGTTATTTGATTTGGTAAATATATTTTTTCGCCATGGTTATGAGGTTACGGTTTTTCCTACGCAAGGAAAAAATGATGCCACAAATATTGTGAAAAAAAATATGTCAAAATATGATCTGGTTATTTGTTGCGGCGGAGATGGCACATTAAATGAAGTGATATCTGGTATGATGATGCACCAAAAACGTCCTCCGTTAGGATTTATACCGGTGGGTACAACAAATGATTTAGCCACTAGTTTGAAAATACCTAAAAATATGCTCAAAGCAGCGGAAACTATTATTGAGGGCAAGCTCTTTCCTTATGATATTGGTATGTTTAATCAAAAACTTTATTTTGATTATGTAGCTGCTTTTGGTATTTTTTCCGATGTTCCTTACAATACCTCTCAACAGCTCAAAACCTCTCTCGGTCATCTGGCCTATGTATTGGAGGGAATGAAAACTTTTACCAAACTCCCATCTTATCATATGAAGATAGAGTATGATGGCCATATCATAGAAGATGATTTTACTTTTGGTGCGATTACAAATTCCCTGTCGATGGGCGGACTGGTCAAATATAAACAAAAATATGTTCAGCTCAATGATGGATTATTTGAGATGTTACTGGTCAAGTCCCCCCGTAATACATTGCATCTAAGTTCTATTATTACAGATTTATTGAGACAACAATATGATAAAGATGATGTTTTACTTCTACATGCCGCAAAAATCAACATAACCTCTGAGCAAGAAGTTTCCTGGTGTCTGGACGGAGAAAGTGGCGGTTGGCAAAAAGAAGTGCAAATCATCAATCAGCCAAGAAGTATTAACTTTTTAGTAGGACAAGATGCTAAAGGGGATATTAATAATGAAAAAGAAACCGCTTCTCATAATAGGCTTGATAGTAATACTGATTTTGAGCTTTTCTGTAGTGATATCAGCCTCAAATGGTATTAATGTTTATGTAGATGGACAGAAGCTGAAATTCGATACACCGCCCCAGCTGGAGGCGCAAACTACCTTAGTACCCATGCGAGCCGTCTTTGAGGCTATCGGCGCAGATGTTTCTTGGCATGCCCCAACAAAAACTGTTTTGATAAATAAAGCTAACACTACTGTCAGCATTCACTTAAATAATAAATATGCTTATAAAAACAATACTAAGATAGAGCTGGATATTGCCGCTAAAACCATCAATAACAGAATTATGGTGCCACTGCGTTTTGTGGCCGAGAGCTTGGATTGCCAGGTTGACTGGAGCGGCAAAGATATTATAATCAAGACTGAGACAGCGGCCGCTAGCAAAACATATAAAATAATCAAGGTCATTGATGGCGACACCATAGAGATCGACTATAACGGAACACCCGAAAAAGTCCGTTTGATCGGTATAGATACTCCCGAAAGTGTACACCCTGATGAGCAAAGAAATGTGCCGTATGGCAAAATCGCCGCCGATTTCACCAAAAACCAATTGCAAGGCGAAGAGGTAGAGCTGGAATTTGATGTGCAAAAAAGAGATAAATATAACAGACTTTTGGCATATGTGTATTTAAACGGGAAAATGTTTAATAAAATACTATTGGAACAAGGCCATGCAGCGGTAGCTACTTTTCCACCTAATGTCAAATATGTTGATGATTTTATTGCTCTGGAAAAAACCGCTCAAGCCAAGGGCATCGGCATCTGGGAAACGTACGGCAACCAGGCTAGTAATTCTGGTGAGAAAAACAATATGCCTACAAAAAGCGGCACATATATGGGCAGTCTGTCTTCCGATAAATTTCATGATTCTGAATGCGCATATGCGCTGAAAATAAAAGAAGAGAATAGGATTTTCTTTGCTACTATCGAAGAGGCCCGGCAAAAAGGTTATACCGCCTGTAGTGTATGTGATCCAAAATAGAGATGAGCCGTTACTATTATAGGTAAATTATCAAGCCCCTACAGTACTAGTGATAAGGGGCTTTTTCTTTTGTGGGCAGGGAAAAGTATTTGAGCGTCGAAAATATATTGGAATAGGCAAAACATGGTACCGGAAAAGGGTGATTTTTTGCTAGCAATCATCAATAGTTGTGCTGTTTTGGGTGTAGATGGCTACCCGGTAAAAGTAGAAGTAGATGTGAGCGCGGGCTTACCTGCTTTTGATATCGTGGGCCTGCCCGACGCGTCGGTTAAAGAGAGTAAGGAAAGAGTAAGAGCCGCTATCAGAAATTCTAATTTGGAATTTCCCTTGCGGCGTATTACCGTTAATTTGGCCCCAGCCGCAATAAAAAAAGAAGGTGCTCTTTTTGACTTACCAATTGCTATTGGTATATTGGCTGCTACTGGCCAAATATCCGATAGCAATTTACTAAACAGTGCTTTTGTGGGCGAATTATCTTTAGAAGGTGCAATACGTCCCGTTTCCGGTGCTTTGGCGATGGCCACTTGCCTTTCTAAATTATACGACAAATTCTTTTTGCCTGTGGAAAATGCTCGAGAAGCATCTATTGCTGGTAATATGAATTATTATGAAGCTTCGCACCTCAAAGGGTTATTGCCTATTTTACAGGGTGAGCAGCATGTTCAGCCTGTTACTGTGGATACTGATAAACTTTTTGCCCATGCTCAGGGAACGGATATTTATGATATGGGTGATGTCAAAGGCCAGGAAGGTGTCAAAAGAGCTTTGGAGATTGCTGCTGCGGGAGGGCATAATATCCTTTTGATCGGGCCTCCTGGTTCCGGAAAAACTATGCTGGCCAGAAGATTGCCCTCTATTATGCCTGATTTAACCTTAGCGGAAAGTATGGAAGTGACCAAAATATTTAGCGTGGCCGGCCTATTGCCGCAGGACCAGCCTCTGATTACCGTAAGGCCCTTCAGGGCTCCTCATCATGGCGCATCTTCCGCCAGTATCATCGGCGGCGGCGCCCACCCCAAGCCCGGCGAAGTCAGCCTGGCCAGTCATGGCATCCTCTTTTTGGATGAAATGCCAGAATTTGCTCGTGATGTGTTGGAAGCTTTAAGACAACCTTTGGAGGATCGTACGGTCGTTGTATCAAGGGTCAGCGGCAGGGTGGCTTTTCCCGCTGCTTTTCAGTTGGTAGGGGCTCTTAATCCTTGCCCTTGCGGTTATTATGGGGACAACCTCAAAGAATGTACTTGCAGTGAATACGCCATAAAAAAATATTTAGCTAAGATATCAGGCCCGCTTTGGGATAGGATCGATCTACATATAGAAGTGCCCAGAATTAAATATGGCGAGATTTCCTCATCAAAATCAAGCGAAAGCTCGACTATCATAAAAAAAAGGGTGGAAGCTGCCAGGACTAGGCAAAGTGAGCGACTTAAGCCAGCCGGTCTTACCTGTAATGCGATGATGAACAAAAGAGATTTAGAAAAGTATTGTCAATTGGATGATGAGGGAAGCGAAATGATGCGTCAGGTGTTCAATCAACTGCAACTGAGCGCCCGCTCTCATGACAGGATTTTAAAAGTGGCCAGGACTATTGCTGATTTGGCCGCCGCAGACCAGATCGGCATAGAACATATTGCCGAAGCTATCCAGTATAGAAATTTGGATAGAAAAATGCTGTAAGTGCCAGGAAAAGTAAAAAAAAGTAGCTCTTTGTTCAGGGAACTACTTTTTTATTTTTGTGTATAAGAAGGAATTGGTTATAATAAAGAGAATTACCAAAAGCGTTTATAATTTTTAACATTTTTGGCTATATAAAAAATATAATTGTTTAAAAGTACTCTTAAAAGGATTTAATATGGAATTCAAGCTTAAAGAAAAAGAGATCAAAGGGCAAAAGCTTTTTTATAAACAAGCAGGTGAAGGCAAAGATCTTATTTTATTGCATGGTTGGGGAGTGGACAGCTCTGCTTTTGAGCCTGTAGCACGTGAGTTGGCACAATATTTTAACGTATATAATATTGATTTTCCCGGTTTCGGCTTGACACCTGCTCCTGAGGCTGCTTGGTCAGTGCATGATTATGCTGCTCTTATAGAAGATTTTATAGAACTGCAGCACATCAAAGATCCGCTTATTATGGGCCATTCTTTTGGCGGGCGTGTGGCTATCCTGTTGGGCGCTAAAAAAATTCCCTCTAAAATGGTGCTTATCGACAGCGCCGGAATATTGCCCAAAAGAAGTATTAATTATTATCTCAAAGTGTACAGTTATAAAGCGGCTAAAAAATTTTTTTCTTTGCCGGGGTTGAGGAAAAAAAAAGATCAGGCACTGGCCTACTGGCAAAAAAACAGCGCTTCCAGTGATTACAAGCAGGCCGAGGGGGTTATGAGACAGATTTTTGTCAAGGTGGTCAATGAGGACCTCAAGCCTTATTTGCCACATATTACTGCCTCGACGCTCTTAGTGTGGGGGGATTTGGACACTGCTACCCCGTTAGCTGACGGGCAGCTAATGGAAAAATTGATACCTGATAGCGGTTTGGTGGTTTTGGAAGGCGCGGGCCACTATTCTTATTTGGAACGATTGCCACAGTTTTTGCATATTATAGATACTTTTTTAGCTGATGATAAGTTTGCTGAATAATCGAGGAGATATCATGATAAACTTGGTTTATCCTACATTTAATATATATTTAATAATTTTCTTACTGGCGTTCTTTGTGTTTTTTATTCTATATAATAGTAAAAAATTACGACATGAATTGCATATGTTCCAGCTTAATTCCTATCGTAACGAACGCTATTTGCGTTGGTACACGCAACAAAAAGGTCGGGTTTTTAAAAAGCGGGACTTTATACCTGCTGCGCTTGTGTTAATATGGCTTTTTACGGTCAATCCGTTTGTTTTTGCCATCATATCTTTTGTAGTATATCTGCTGCTATTTCTGTCCTATAAAAAACCGCAGCAAAAAAAGCCTCTCGTGATGACCGCCAGGGCCAAAAGGCTTTATCTTTTATCACTGATCTTGCTTGTAGTGATTAGTGCGGTTTTATTTGCCACCTTGATTTTCGGTGGTCATATGTTATTAGTGTTAGTGGTATTTTTGCTGTTGGGCATATTTACTTTTGCTCCTATGCTTTTGGCCAACACATTGTTGATACCGGTGGAAAAAGCGATTAATAACAAATTCCTCAATGAAGCCAAAAATATTATCCGCAGTATGCCTTTTCTGACCTCCATCGCCGTTACCGGCAGCTACGGCAAAACCAGCTGCAAATTTATTCTGGGAGAGGTGTTGTCGGAGGAATTTATGACTTTGGTTACTCCTGCCAGTTATAATACGCCCATGGGCATCACCAGGGTGATCAGGGAAAATTTACGTAGTACTCATGAGATGTTTGTAGCGGAGATCGGTGCTAAACAAAAAGGCGATGTAGCGGAGATCTGCCAACTAGTCAACCCTAAAGTGGGGATCATTACAGCTATCGGTCCACAGCATTTAGAAACATTCGGAAGTTTGGAGAATATCATCAATACAAAATTTGAATTGATTGACGCTATCCCCGATGCCGGTTTTGCTGTCTTGAATTTTGATGATGAGAATATCAGAAAAAAAGCTGCGCAATATAAGTGCAAAATCATCAGTTACGGATTAGATGCCGCTTGGGATTATTATGCTGATGATATCAGCTATGATTCACAAGGCAGCAGTTTTACTATACATGTTGCCAATGGAGAAGAAGAAAAATTTGTTACATTGCTTTTAGGCAGACATAATATTTATAATATTCTAGCCGCTGTGGCTACCGCTCATCAATTAGGTTTATCTCTCAAACAAGCGGCCAAAGCCGTAAAACGATTGCAGCCGATCCCCCATAGACTGCAATTTTTATCTAACCCGCATGGCTTCAACGTAATAGATGACGCTTTTAACTCCAATCCTCAAGGTGCTGCCGCCGCATTGGAGGTGCTGGCTTGTTTTAGGGCCGGTAAGAAAATTATCGTGACACCCGGTATGGTGGAATTAGGTGAAAAACAGTATCAATTAAATAAGTCTTTTGCTATGCAGGCAGCCCAGGTGTGCGATTATATCATATTAGTGGGCAAAAAGCATAGCCAACCATTACAAGATGGGCTGGTGGAGGTTTCTTATCCTTGCCAACAATATTATGTAGCCGCTGATTTGACAGATGCCAGCCATAAATTATCGCAAATAGCTACAGTCGGTGATATAGTTTTGTTTGAAAATGATTTGCCCGATACCTATAATGAATAAGTAAATTACTGTATTAGTATAATTTTAAGGAGAGATTAGTATGCAAAAAATCCAAGTAGGAGTTGCTTATGGCGGCCGCAGTGTGGAACATGAGGTTTCTATTATTTCTGCTTTGCAAGCTATCAGAGCGTTGGATAAAGAAAAATATGAGCCGGTGCCGCTTTATATCTCCAAGCAGGGTATTTGGTATACCGGTGATAACTTGCTGGATATCAGAAACTACCGTGATATAAATATGCTATTATCTACTTGTAAAAAAATATATTTTTCTCAAAATCATCATGACTTTATGATAGTCGGCACAGAAGCAACGGGTATGTTTAAAAAAACCTTTTCCCATAAAATTGATGTAGTCATGCCTGTCATCCACGGAACTCATGGAGAGGACGGCTGCCTGCAGGGTTTATTAGAATTAAGCGGAGTGCCTTATACCGGACCCGCTGTTTTGGGTTCTGCTTGCGGTATGGATAAAATCATTATGAAAGCTGTTCTTAAAGAGGCAGGTTTGCCAACTCCCGATTATCATTGGTTTTATATGCATCAATGGCATGATGATCAAGAGCAAATATGTAAGATATTAGAGGAAAAAATTTCTTATCCCATGATAGTCAAACCGGCCGATTTAGGTTCTTCTATTGGTGTAACGGCTGTAGACAATATAGAAGAATTATTAGAGGCCGTATCTTTGGCAGGCAGCTTTGCTAATAGGATTTTAATAGAGAAATTTATTAACCCTTTGAGAGAGATTAATTGCTCTGTTCTGGGCTGTCCGGAAAATCAGGAGACCTCGGTCTGTGAGGAGCCGATAGCTGCAGCAAAATTTTTATCCTATGGTGATAAATATCTGTGTGGAGGCACCAAGGGTATGAGCGGCGCCCAAAGGCGTATTCCCGCTGATCTTGACGAGTCTATTACTCAAAAGATCCAGGATTATGCCCGCAGGGCGTTTGTGGCTTTGGATGAATATGGTGTTTGCCGCATAGATTTTCTTATGAATGCCGATAGCAATGAAATTTTTGTTAATGAAATAAATACTATCCCCGGTTCCCTGTCATTTTATCTCTGGGAACCGACAGGTAAGACATTTAGCCAATTATTAGATGATTTGATCCGGCTTGCACTTAAAAGAAGCCGCAAAAAAGAAAAAATGATCTTTTCCTATGCTTCTAATATCTTGGCGCAGGGCGGCGGTTTTAAAGGCAGTAAAAAATAGCTTGGCAAGGAGGGCTGATCGTTGTCAAATGCATATCTGTTGGCCTTGCACAGTATCAATAATATGGGACCGAGCCGGTTAAAAAATATTTTGGAATACTATGGTTATGATGCTGCTATGGCTTGGCATGATTGCTCCAATTGGCGTATGATACCGGGATTGACTCCCTCTATAGCCAATACCTTGGCAGCGGCCAAAAAAGAAGTGGATGTAGAGGCCGTATACGAAAAGTTTTTGGCATCCGGTGCCAGCTTGTTGCTGCTGAATGATCCCGCTTACCCTGAGCTGTTGGCCAATATCTATGATCCACCTTTATTATTATTTTATTATGGTCAATTACCTGAGCCTGCTGATATCACTGTAGCCATGATCGGCACACGACGGCCCACTCCTTACGGTAGACAGGTGGCGCAGATTTTAGCCAGAGATCTAGCCATGCAGGGCATCTGGGTGGTCAGCGGGATGGCCAGAGGTATAGATTCTATTTGTCATCAGGCTGCCATTGAGGCCGGCGGCAAAACCATAGCAGTTATAGGCTCCGGTATTGATATTATATATCCGCCTGAAAATGGCAATCTTTTTCAACAAATTATTGCAAACGGTGCTGTGATCAGTGAATTGCCCTTGGGCTCCCCTCCATTGGCTGCTCATTTCCCTATGCGTAACAGAATCATCAGCGGTTTATCCAAAGGTGTGGTTGTAGTGGAGGCTGGTAAAAGGAGCGGTACTTTATTGACTGTTGACCGCGCTATGGAGCAGGGCAGGGATGTATTTTCTGTTCCCGGACTCATCACCAGTAAAATGAGCTCCGCCACTAATGCTTTGTTTGCTCAGGGAGCCAAAGTCGTTACTAATGCCCAAGATATTTGGCAAGATTATCTTCCTGAGTCTAGGATGATAAAGCATAAGAAAAAAAAGCCTGTCACAGTCAGTAAAGAGGAAAAGGATATACTGGACATGATGGCAGAACCGATTCATTTTGATTCTTTATTAGACAAGCTGGATTTGCCTGCACAGAGATTGGCCGCTATGCTTACTATGTGGGAAATCAGAGGTTTGATTAAGCAATTGCCCGGCAAATATTATATTTTGGCCGTTCATGAATTATAGATTAATAAATTATCAGAACCAGCAAAATTGAAACGGAGGTCCCAATGAAAACATTAGTTGTTGTAGAATCTCCTACTAAAGCTAAAACAATCGAAAAAATATTAGGTAAAAACTATACCGTAAAATCATCTATGGGGCATATCAGGGACTTGCCCAAAAGCGATCTCGGCGTGAATGTGGAGGAAGGCTTTGTGCCCAAATATATCACTATCCGTGGTAAAGGCAATACCATAAAGTCGCTTAAAGAAGAAGCTAAAAAGACCGACCGTATTCTTCTGGCCAGTGACCCTGACCGTGAAGGGGAAGCCATTGCCTGGCATTTACAACAATATTTAAAAGTTCAGGAAGAAGATTGCCGCATTGAATTTAATGAGATCACCGATCAAGCGGTAAAGGAAGCCGTAAAAAACCCGCATCCTATCGATATGGATAGAGTGGAAGCTCAGCAGGCCAGAAGGATCTTGGATAGGTTGGTAGGTTATAAAATAAGCCCCTTGTTATGGAAAAAGGTCAAAAAAGGCCTTTCCGCCGGTCGCGTGCAATCCGTGACGGTGCGTTTAATCTGCGACAGAGAAGACGAAATCAAAGCTTTTGTGCCTGAAGAATATTGGACCTTGTTAGCTGAGCTGGATACCGGCAAAGGGATTCTGCAAGCTCAGCTAAATAAAATTGACGGCAAGAAAGCCAATATACACAGTCAGGAAGAAATAGATGCCATCATTGCCTATTTGGCTGATAAAGAATATATAGTATGCGCTCTGCAAACCAAAGAGAAGAAAGAAAACCCCCAACCCCCTTTTACAACCAGCAGTCTGCAGCAGGTGGCTTCCAGAAATATTTCCGGCATGACAGCGAAAAAAATCATGCAAATAGCACAGCAGCTTTATGAAGGCATCAATATCGGTGGTCAGGTTGTAGGTTTGATCAGTTATATGCGTACCGATTCCGTGCGTATTTCTGACGCCGCGCAAACTGCCGCCCGATCTTATATTGCCGAAAGATACGGTGAGGAATTTATCCCCGCCAAGCCTAACGTATTTAAGGGTAAGGGAAAAGTGCAGAACGCTCATGAGGCTAT
Source organism: Bacillota bacterium (assembly GCA_050942825.1). Lineage (GTDB taxonomy): Bacteria > Bacillota > Dehalobacteriia > UBA4068 > UBA4068 > CAYRML01. The sequence continues at coordinate 23,014 of JBMNOA010000004.1, read as the reverse complement.
TCGTCCTACTTCGGTGGAGCGCACTCCAATTTCTCTCAAACAATATTTGACCCCGCAGCAATATAAGCTTTATAAGCTGATCTGGGAGCGTTTTATGGCTAGCCAAACGAGCTCTGCTATTTGGGATGTTACTAGTGTGGAAGTGGCTGCCGGTAACTGCCTTTTCAGAGCCAGCGGCCGTAGTTTGCGGTTTGCTGGTTTTCGCCAGGTCTATGTGGAAAGCAAAGCTGAGACCGATAAAGAAGAGGAAGGCGTACTGGCTCCAGTAAAAAATGAACAAAAGCTGTCTTTGGTGGCTTTATCTCCTAATCAACATTTCACGCAGCCGCCACCGCGCTATACGGAAGCCTCTTTGGTAAAAACTCTAGAGGAATTAGGTATAGGCAGACCTAGCACCTATGCGCCGATAGTTGATACGATTTTGGCACGTGGTTATGTGGTCAAGGAAGAAAAGCAATTTTTCCCCACTGAATTAGGCCGGGTGGTAGTTGATTTACTCAAAGAATATTTTACTAATATTATTGATATAGATTTTACGGCCGAAATGGAAAATCAATTGGATATGGTAGAAGAAGGCAACTTGCAATGGGATGCCGTTTTATCACAATTTTACGAGCACTTTGCCCCGACCTTGGCCAACGCCGAAAAGTTAATGGAAAAAATCAATATTGCCCCGGAAGAAAGCGGGGATATTTGTGAATTATGTGGCAAGCCTATGGTTTACCGTATGGGTAAGTATGGCCGCTTTTTAGCTTGCAGCGGCTTCCCGGAATGCCGTAATACCAAACCTATCATCAAGCCTACGGATATTACCTGCATGGCTTGCGGCGGACGCATCGTACAAAGGAAGAGCCGCTCAGGGAGGGTTTTTTTTGGTTGCGAAAAATATCCTGATTGCAAGTATGTATCCTGGGATCTTCCTATTGCTGAGGCTTGTAGCCTTTGCGGTACACAATTGAGCCAGAAAACATTTAGGGGTGGCAAAACGCAGATTGTTTGTCCCAATAAAGATTGCCCCGGCAATCAAAAAGAAAGTAAGAAAAAAGATGATGTCGCTACAAAAAAAGCCAAAGCGGCTAAACCTAAAAAGTCCAAACGGAAAGACAGTACAACCTCAGTCGCAAAAAAAACCAGAGCCACCAAATCAAATAAAACAAAGCAACAAGCCAAGGAGTAGATAGATGAACAGAATCAGCATCATAGGTGCCGGTTTGGCAGGCTGTGAGGCCTCTTGGCAAGCCGCCCAAAGGGGAGTGGGCGTTGATCTTTATGAGATGAGGCCGTACAAAATGACTCCCGCTCACAAAACGGGATGCTTCGCGGAATTGGTATGCAGCAATTCTTTGCGGGCAAGTGCCGTGGAGAATGCCGTAGGATTGCTAAAAGAGGAAATGTTCCGACTAGATTCATTGATAATGGAAGCCGCTTATGCAACTAAAGTTCCCGCAGGGGGCGCTTTGGCAGTGGATAGAGAGCTTTTTTCTTCCTATATCAGTGAAAAAATCGTTAATCACCCCTTAATCGATATACATTATGAGGAAGTAAAAAAAATTCCCTCCGATTTAACTGTAATAGCAGCCGGACCTTTGGTTTCTGATGATTTAAGCAATGCTATAGCTGCTTTCACCGGTCACCAACATCTCTTTTTCCATGATGCTGTGGCTCCCGTGGTGGCTAAGGATAGTATTGACTTAAATATTGCCTTTCGAGCCTCCCGTTATAACAAGGGGGATTCCGCTGGTGATTATCTCAATTGCCCTATGACCGAGTCACAATACAGGTGTTTTTATGAGGAGTTGTTGACTGCCGAGCTTTATCCACTGCATGGTTTTGAGGAAGAAAAAATCTTTGAGGGCTGCATGCCTATCGAGGCTATGGCCAAAAGGGGACCGGAAACTATGCGTTACGGGCCTTTGAAACCGGTAGGATTGAGGTGTCCCGATGGCAGTCAGCCCTATGCCGTTGTGCAGTTACGCCAGGATAATCAAGCTGCTACCATGTATAATATAGTAGGCTTTCAGACCAGACTAAAACAAGCAGAGCAGGACAGAGTATTCAGGCTGATACCGGGGCTGGAACAAGCCGAATTTATGCGTTATGGCATGATGCATCTTAATACCTATATCAATGCCCCGCAAATACTCAAGGCTGATCTTGTCACTAAAAAGAGGACCGATCTTTTGTTTGCCGGCCAAATCAGCGGCGTGGAGGGGTATGTGGAATCAGCGGCCTCCGGTTTGGTAGCGGGCATCAATGCTGCTAGACTGGCTTTGGGTCGAAATACTCTAATTTTGCCGCAGGAGACAGCTATAGGAAGTCTTTTGCGTTATATCAGCAGCCCTAATACAAATTTTCAGCCTATGAATGTCACATTTGGTTTGCTGCCTCCTTTGGAGAAAAGAATCAGAAATAAAAAAGAAAAAAATGCGGCTATAGCCCACAGAGCTCTGGCTGTATTAGAAGATTTTTTGCAAATTAAGTCATGAAATCTCTTTTATCTGCATATAAAAAGGCGGGAGAGCATTGCAAGCGTTGATTAAAAAGTACAATATGTACCTGATTGCGGAGAAAAATTATTCGACTCATACTTTGCGTGCTTATGAATCTGATTTGCTTGATCTGGCTGCTTTTATGGCAAGGGAACAGGCTTGTACGCCTGTCGATATTGATATCAATGCCATAGATAATTTGTTGATCCGCCATTATCTGTCTTATCTACGTCAAAGCGGTCTGAGCAAACGGTCTATAGCCCGCAAGTTATCTACTATTCGTTCTTTTTATCATTTTATCACGCGGGAAAATTTGTTAAAAGAAGCTAAAAATTTTACCGTGTCAACACCCAAGGCTGATCAGTATCTACCCAGATTTCTCTATTATCCCGAGATAGAAGCTCTTTTAACGGCTCCTGACGAGAGCCTGGGAGGCTTGAGGGATAAAGCCATTTTGGAAGTGATCTATGGAGCGGGGTTGAGGGTCAGTGAGCTGGTTTCGCTTAATATCGGCGATATTGATTATTCCGTCGGCTATTTGCGTGTGTTTGGCAAGGGCTCTAAAGAGCGGATAGTGCCGATCGGACTTCCCGCTATGGAGGCCGTCAAAGCTTATAGCCAGGCCCGTGCGCAAAAATATCCGCTTGTTAAAGGGAAAGCACTATTTCTTAATAACCGAGGCGGTCGCCTGACGGACAGAAGTATTCGTAATATAGTCAATAAATATATGGAAAAGGCCGCCATAAATCATAAGATCAGTCCACATACGCTGCGTCATTCCTTTGCAACCCATTTATTAGATAATGGAGCTGATCTCCGTTCTGTGCAGGAGTTTTTAGGCCATGCCAGCATGTCGACAACTCAGATATATACTCATGTTACCAAAAATAGGCTCAAAGAGGTCTATGACAAAACTCATCCCAGAGCATAGTTTTTCAAGAAAGAGAGGATAGCCATGGATAATAAAATTTCTTTTCATGCCACGACTATAATTTGCGTCAAAAAGGATAATAAAGTAGCTTTGGCTGGAGATGGTCAGGTTACTTTTGGTAATGCTACAGTGATGAAGCATGGGGCAAAAAAAATCCGCCGCCTATATCATGATAAGGTAATCGCCGGTTTTGCCGGGTCTGTGGCCGATGCCTTCACGCTGTTTGAAAAATTTGAGGGACGCTTGGAGGAAAGCCGCGGCAATCTTGAAAAAGCCGCTGTCGGTCTGGCCCGGGAATGGAGAACAGATAAATATTTGCGCCATCTAGAGGCGCTTTTGATAGTCGCCTCCAGCGCTAAAATGCTCATCATCTCGGGTAACGGTGAAGTAATTGAGCCGGATGATGATGTGGCCGCTATCGGTTCAGGGGGTACCTACGCTTTGGCTGCAGCCAGAGCTTTGTTGGCCTATAGCGATTTAAGCGCCAAAGAAATAGCTAAGGAAGCTATGAATATTGCCTCCGATATTTGCGTATATACCAATAAGAATATCAGCATAGAAGAGCTGAAATAATATCAATACGAGAGCTGTTTTTTGTAAATGCTAAAAGGAGGACAATATGAAAGAATTAACTCCGACTCAGATAGTTGCCGAACTGGATAAATATATAGTCGGCCAAAAAGATGCCAAAAAATGTGTGGCGGTGGTTTTGCGTAACCGATATCGTCGTCAGAAGCTGGATGCTACCATACAGGAAGAAATCCTGCCAAAAAACATCATCATGATCGGACCTACAGGCGTAGGCAAAACCGAAATCGCCCGCCGTTTGGCAAAGCTGGTGGAAGCTCCCTTTATCAAAGTAGAGGCCACCAAATTTACCGAGGTGGGGTATGTAGGACGTGATGTAGAATCTATGATTCGTGATTTGCTGGAAACCTCTATCAGAATGGTCCGTAATGAAAAAATGGAAAAGGTCAAGGAAAAAGCAGCAGCTGCCGCGGAATTGCGTCTTTTGAATTTGTTGGCTCCTCTGCCTAGCAAAAGCCGCAACCATAATTTTAATATGGCTAATCCTCTAAATATGTTTTTTGGAAACACTGAGACCAGCGTTGAAGAGAGCCCCGAAGAACAGGAAAAAGAGCTGAAAAAAGAAGAAGATATCAGACGCAGACGGGTATGGCTGCGTGATCAACTTGCCAAAGGAGCTTTGGATAAAGAGATAGTAGAAATTGAAGTCGAAGAAAATAATACCATGGCTTTGGGAGCTTTGGGTGACGGAATGGAAGAGATGGGTATCAATATGCAGGGTATTTTAGGTGGAATCATGCCTAAAAAACATAAAAAGCGTAAAGTTTCCGTTGCCGAAGCCAAAAAAATACTCACTCAGGAAGAAGCGGAAAAACTCATAGATACTGATGAAGTTACGCTCTTGGGCATAGAAAAAGCCGAACAATCCGGTATCATCTTCTTAGACGAAATAGACAAAATTGCCGGTAAAGAGGGCGGTCATGGACCCGATATTTCGCGTGGCGGAGTGCAAAGGGATATCTTGCCTATTGTAGAAGGTTGCACAGTCATGACCAAGTATGGTCCTATCAAAACCGATCATATACTCTTTATAGCTGCCGGAGCTTTTCACCTTTCCAAGCCCTCCGATCTCATCCCCGAGCTTCAGGGGCGTTTCCCTATCCGTGTAGAGCTGGATAATCTTAATATGGAAGATTTGCGCCGCATTTTATTGGAACCGAAAAATTCCCTGATCAAGCAATATGAGGCCATGTTGAAAGTAGACGGAGTGGAGGCCGAGTTTACTAGCGACGGTATTGATGCCATAGCTGAATTTGCCGATAGGGTGAACAGGAATACGGAAAATATCGGTGCCAGGAGACTACACACCATCCTGGAAAAGGTATTGGAAGATCTACTATTTGAGGCGCCCGAAAATGCCCGTGGCCGAGTAAAAATAGACAGAAAATTTGTCGAAACGAAGCTCAAAGATATTGCGCAAAACGAAGATTTGAGCCGCTTTATTTTATAAAAACAACAAGCGGCTCAGCCGCCTGTTATATTTGGACAAGCTATATCAGGTACTGCGCAAGTATTGCAGCTAAATCTATTGCAATAATATTTATATTATGCTATACTTAGCGCTGGTATAAATACACACGACATGAATTAGCCGCTCTAGTGCCGCTTGCGGTGGGCAGGCTTTAGAAATGTCGGTGGTAAAACAAAAGGAGGAAGTAAAAATGGATGTTATTTCTATGAAACAATTGTTGGAGGCCGGTGTGCATTTCGGTCACCAAACCCGTCGCTGGAACCCTAAAATGAGCAAGTACATCTTTACTGAACGTAATGGCATTTATATCATTGACCTGCAAAAAACTGTTCGCAAAGTGGAGGAAGCTTATAATTTTATCCGCTCTGTAGCCGAAGAAGGTAAAAGCGTGCTTTTTGTGGGTACCAAAAAACAAGCTCAAGATTCCATCAAAGAAGAAGCCATCAGATCTAATATGTATTATGTTAATGAACGTTGGTTGGGCGGTATGCTGACCAATTTCCATACCATCCAAAAACGTATAGATTATTTACGTCAATTGGAAAAAATGGAAGAAGATGGCACTTTTGAGTTATTGCCCAAAAAAGAAGTATCTAAATTACGGGCTGAAAAAGATAAGTTAGAACGCTTTTTGGGTGGCATCAAGGACATGAAGAAATTGCCCGGTGCACTTTTCATTGTTGATCCTAGAAAAGAAAAAATTGCCGTTGCGGAGGCGCGTCGTTTAGGAATACCTATCGTGGCCATTGTTGACACAAATTGTGATCCCGATGAGATTGATTATGTCATTCCCGGCAATGATGATGCTATTCGTGCGGTGAAGTTATTATCTGCTAAAATGGCCGATGCTATCATTGAGGCCAACCAAGGCCAATCTATGGCGGCAGCTGTGGAAGCTACTGCAGATAATGATGCAGTCAGCAAAGACGTCCCGGCAGAAACCCCAGCCGCAGAAGTCTAAAAATTATAAGGCAGGGATGAAGATATCCCTGCCTTTAAGCTAAAATTAAATAATTTAAGTTTAAGGAGGTTTTTTATAAATGGTTAGTGCTGCTATGGTAAAAGAATTAAGAGAAAGAACGGGTGCAGGCATGATGGACTGCAAAAAAGCCTTAACTGAATGTAACGCTGATATAGAAAAAGCTATCGACTATTTGAGAGAAAAAGGTCTGGCCTCCGCCGCTAAAAAATCCGGCCGTATTGCTGCCGAAGGTCTGGTGGAAGCATATATCCATGGAGCGGGAAAAATAGGTGTTTTGGTAGAAGTAAATTGCGAAACAGATTTTGTGGCCAAAACTCCTGAATATAAAGAATTATGTCGTGATATAGCCATGCAGATCGCTGCTTCTAATCCCGCATATGTCAGCCGCGAAGAAGTGCCAGCGGAAAATATCCAAAAAGAAAGAGAAATTTTAAAATCTCAAGCCATGAACGAAGGCAAACCGGAAAATATTGCCGAAAAAATGGTGGAAGGACGCATAGAAAAATATTACAAAGAAGTTTGCCTTTTAGAACAACCTTTCATCAAGGACACCGACAAAACTATTCAGCAAGTTTTAACTGAGAAAATAGCCGTTATTGGTGAGAATATTTCCATTCGCCGTTTTGCCCGTTTCCAAGTCGGTGAAGGCATCGAGAAAAAACAAAGCAATTTAGCCGAAGAAGTAGCAGCTATGAGCCAATGCCAATAGCCGCAAGCTAAAAAATAAAAAACGAAAAAAATTCCAATAAATAATCCTTTTTTAATGGAGGAATTTCCTCTGCTATGCAGAAATTCCTAATGGTATACAATCAATAATCTACAAAAAGGAGCGGTGATCGTTTTGCAGCCCAAATATAAAAGGTTGGTACTAAAAATCAGCGGCGAATCCTTAGCCGGTGATATGGGCTATGGTCTTGAGCAAAAAACTCTTAATGCAATTGCATCTCAAGTCAAAGATCTTAATCGTTTAGGTATACAAGTAGCAATTGTAGTGGGCGGAGGCAATATCTGGAGAGGTATTTCCGGCAGTTCCAAAGGGATGGATCGCTCCACAGCTGATTATATGGGGATGCTCGCTACGGTAATTAATTCTTTGGCTCTTCAAGATGCTTTGGAAAAATTGGATGTCGTCACGAGAGTTCAGTCAGCTATTGAGATGAGAGCCGTGGCCGAGCCATATATACGTCGCCGCGCTATCAGACATTTGGAAAAGGGCAGAGTAGTTATTTTTGCTGCCGGGACAGGCAGCCCGTATTTTTCTACCGATACTACCGCTGCCTTGCGTGCCGCTGAAATAGAAGCCGAAATTATTTTGATGGCTAAAAAAGTTGATGGTGTATATGATAGCGACCCCAATAAGAATCCCAACGCAAAAAAATTTGATAATCTCACTTATATGGAAGTTCTTAATTTAGAATTGCAGGTTATGGATTCTACAGCTGCTTCTTTATGTAAGGATAATGCTATTCCGATCGTTGTTTTTGATATTACGCGGCCTAATAATATTTTTAATGTCGTAATGGACAAAGGAATAGGCACATATTTAGGAGGTGAAGTTGATGATTAAAGATGTTTTGTCTGATGCTCAAGTGAGAATGGATAAGGTTGCCCAGGTTTTGTCCAAAGAATTTTCCTCTTTGCGCGCCGGCAGAGCTAATCCTGCCATATTAGATAAAGTTTTGGTAGATTATTATGGTACACCTACCGCGATTAATCAAACTTCCAACATTTCTTGTCCGGAACCACGTCTTATTCTTATCCAGCCCTGGGATAAAAATACCGTTCCCATTATTGAAAAAGCCATACTGAAATCAGATTTAGGACTTACGCCTCATAGCGACGGCTCAGTGATTAGGATCAATATTCCTCCACTAACGGAAGAGCGGCGTAAAGAATTGGTTAAAGTGTGTAACAAAAAAACCGAAGAAGCTAAAGTTGCCATACGCAATATTAGAAGAGACCTTAATGATATGATCAAAGATTTGGAGAAATCCAAAAGCGTTTCTGAAGATGAAAGCGTACGCGGCCTGGACGAAATTCAGAAAATCACCAATAAAAGTATCAAAAAGCTAGAGGAAATCTTAGAACAAAAAGAAAAAGAGATTATGGAGATATAGAATTAAGCACTAGATAATTATATGATCCAAAATAAACTTTCCTTAAAATAGTTTAAGGAGGGAGGTGTATATTAATGGCATATTCGATTACTGAAGAATGTTTGGCTTGTGGTAGCTGCTTGGCAGAATGTCCGTCAGGAGCTATTCAAGAAGGTGACATTTACAGCATCTCCGCTGATTCTTGTACCGAATGTGGTGCTTGTGTTGATTGCTGCCCTGTAAATGCGATTGTTGAATCATAATCAAAGACATACATCAAAGGCCTTCTCTTTTTGAGAAGGCCTTTGATTTTTTAGATAAAGTATGAGATAATAAAAAATAATAATAACAGAGGAGCATGACTTTGTGAATATTTTCAGAAAAGCCTCTAATGATAATAAGGCTTTCTTGGTCAATACACCAAAAAAAGAACAATTGCTGGCTGCTATCGATCCTGATAATTTACCCCAGCATATTGCAATTATTATGGATGGTAATGGGCGCTGGGCTAAGGAAAGGCATCTGCCGCGTCCTATGGGTCATCGCTATGGGGCGGAGGCTTTGCGCCACATCATCGAAATTTGTGATGACATGGGTATCAAGATTGTTACCGTCTTTGCCTTCTCAACAGAAAATTGGAAAAGGCCCACAGCCGAAATCAGCTTTATCATGAATTTATTTATTGAATATCTGAGAAAAGAGCTTTTGGCTATGCATGAAAAAAATGTCAAGGTCAAAGCTATTGGTGAGCTGGATCTTTTGCCGGAGAGGGTCAAAAAAGAATTTATCACTGCCATGAAAAGGACGGCCGATAATACCGGTCTGACTTTTTGTTTAGCTGTTAATTATGGTTCTAGAAAAGAGATCGCCCATGCCGCCCGTACTTTGGCTGAGGATGTACTGGCCGGCAAGCTCTCTGTTGCTGAGATTGATGAAAACTCACTGGCAGAGCGGCTTTATACTGCCGATATACCTGATCCTGATCTATTAATCCGTCCATCCGGTGAATTGCGTATCAGTAATTTCCTGCTATGGCAATTGGCATATGCCGAATTTTATTATACAGATATACTGTGGCCTGATTTTACCCCCGAGGAATTGCTAAAGGCTATTTTGGAATATCAAAAACGTAATCGTCGCTTTGGCGGGATATAGCGCTACAAAGGAGATTTTATGCTAAAAACGAGGATAATTACAGCGGCCATTTATGTACCGATTCTCTTGTTTTTGATTTATTGGGGCGGCATACCCTTGATGCTGGGTTTAGGGTTTTTGGTCGCAGCAAGCCTGTTTGAATATGGACGCATGGTTGAAATAAGAGTCCTTGAGGCGCCTTATCCCTTGCTCATAGCGGCAGGTATCGCCATTATGGTAGCTGTTGGCTATGAGGCTTGGGCCTTTTTGGGCTTGATCCTGATGATTATTTTGGTTTTGCTGATCTTGTGGACCATGATGATAAAACAAATTAATTTTACAGGCATAATGTTGCATTTTGGCGGTATTATTTATATAGGATTAGGTTTTGGTTTTGTCCTGCTTTTACGTTTATCGGCCGCTGATTTCAACATTTTGTTTTTAGCCTTTTTGATTACTTGGGCTACTGATGTAGGAGCTTATTTCTTTGGCCGTACTTTTGGCAAAAAGAAATTGGCGCCCACCATCAGCCCCAATAAAACTATAGCAGGTGCTATAGGCGGCATAATCTCGGCTACTATAATTACTGTTATTTATGGATTTTTGCTTATGGATCTCTTATGGTATCATGTGGTGTTGTTGGCCATAATAGGTTCTGTGGCCGGTCAGTTCGGAGATCTGTGGGAATCTTTGATCAAACGCTGGGCCGGCATCAAGGATTCGGGCAACCTTTTCCCCGGCCATGGGGGGGCTTTGGACCGTTTTGACAGTATATTATTTGTAGCTCCTTTTGTTTATTTTCTTCTTCTGTTTGCGGCTTAGTTTTTAGCAGGACTGCCAGAAGAAAAGAGATTGATATGCTCAAGAATATGGATCAGGAGTCTTTGATAAAACTTCTTCTAAAAGTACTGATCATCCTTCTGATAATAGTATTGATCATAATTTCCTACAATTATTTATTACCTGTTTTAGAAAAGATTCTCACTTTTTTACTTATCATATTCACTCCCTTTATCATCGCTTGGATAATATCCATTATCACCAGGCCTGTGGTGGAATATCTTACATATAGATTACATATGCCCAAAGCAGCTTCTGTTTTGCTCATGATGGCCGTTTTGGTTTTTTTATTGTTTTGGGTTTGTTATATTGTGATTACGCGTATTGTTTTTGAGATAAGCAATATATCAGATAATTTGCTGATTTTACAAGATGGCATAGAAAGATTATCACTACTTATTAATGATATTTCTTTAAAGCTTCATGCCTCTCCTCATGGTTTCATAGATATCGAAAAAATATTCTCCGTCGGTGGAAAATTTGTCAATCAGATGCTGGAGGGATTTTTCATCTCCTTGCTGGGTTTTTTGCAAAATACACCCACGATATTTTTATTTATACTCATTGTTTTTGTTGCCACCTTCTTTTTCAGCCGCGACGAAGATTTGCTGCGCAAATTATTATTTAAAATCACCCCTGCCGCAAAAAAAAACCAAGTGTCCCTTGCTTATGATTCTTTGGAAAAGATTATCGGCGGTTATGCCAGATCGCAGATTATCTTGTCTACCATTTCTACCTGTATATGTATAGTTTTCTATTATATTCTGCAGGTAGAAGGTGCTTTGGCTATTGGTTTATTGACCGGCATGTTGGATGCATTGCCTTTACTAGGTGCAGGATTTTTGATTATTCCTTGGATTATTTATTGCTTTATCATCGGTAATACCTGGTTGGGCTTTGGTTTGATAATCTTTTATATTATCCTGGTGGCTGTGCGCAATATCTTAGAGCCAAAATTAGTCGGTGACCGTATAGGATTGCACCCTTTGGCTACTTTGGCTGCTATTTTTGTCGGTTTGCAAATTTTTGGTATTATGGGTTTGATCTTTGGTCCGATATTATTGGCTATTGTCGTAGCCTTCTACCGACTTAATAAGGGACCTATAAATATAAAATCTTGATCTGGATGTGAAAAAACTCGCATGACTAAAAATATCGCCCTATTAGGCTCTACTGGCTCGATCGGCAGACAAACTTTAGATGTTATCGATTGGTTTGACTCTGACTTTACTGTTGGGGCCTTAGCGGCACACAGCAATATTGAGCTTTTGCAAAAACAGGTGGAAAAATATCATCCGCCTATGGTTGCCATCGCTGATGAGAGCAGGTATGCTTTATTGAAAGAAGCCCTCAGCGGTTATCAGGGAGAGATAGTGGTAGGGCAGGAAGGGCTGGTAGCTGCAGCGACTTTGCCACAAGTCGATACCGTAGTGGCGGCTATTTCCGGAGTTGCCGGTCTTGCCCCTGTGATTGCCGCTATTAAGACCGGTAAAAATATTGCTTTGGCCAATAAAGAAGTTTTGGTAGCTGCCGGCCATTTGGTCATGGATTTAGCTCGGCAGAAAGGAGTTTCTATTTTACCCGTCGATAGTGAACATTCGGCTGTCTTCCAGTGCCTGAAAGATGATAAATCAGCAATAGACTATCTGATTTTAACTGCTTCCGGCGGCCCTTTCAGGGATTGGCCGGCAGAGAAGTTGGCTCAAGTTAAAGCCGAGGACGCTTTAAAGCACCCAACTTGGAATATGGGACCCAAAATTACTATTGATTCGGCCTCATTAATGAACAAGGGCTTGGAAGTGATCGAAGCGCATTGGCTTTTTGCTATGCCTTATGATAAAATTCAGGTAGTGATCCACAAAGAAAGTGTGATACATTCTTTAGTACAATATCAAGATGGGTCTCTGTTGGCCCATTTGGGGCCGCCAGATATGCGTATCCCTATCCAATATGCTTTGACATATCCACAGCGTAGGGCCAATAGTTTGCAAAATGTTGATTTGGCCCAGATTGGCAGTTTGACTTTTGAGCGGCCGGATCTGCAAAAATTCCCCTGTTTGGCACTAGCTTATCAGGCTGGTAATGCGGGCGGCACTTATCCTGCCGCCATGAATGCGGCTAATGAAGAATTGGTGAGGGCTTATTTGCGAGACCAAATATCTTTTGCGCAAATTGGCAAGAATATTGAAATAGTGTTGGAAAGACATCAGCCTTCTTATAAAGCAGATCTAGCAGATATCTTGGAGGCTGATGCCACAGCTCGTGATTTAATAAGAAAAATTATAGGAGGCTAAAACTTGGGTATATTGATAGCGATATTTATTTTTGTAATATTGATTGTATCGCATGAATTAGGGCATTATCTTTTGGCCAAAGCCAACGGTATCTATGTCTATGAATTTTCTTTGGGTCTAGGGCCTAAAGTGTTCGGTTTTAAAAGAAAGGAAACTGAATATACTCTGAGAGCTTTGCCCATTGGCGGAGCTTGTATGATGATGGGTGAGGATGAGGACAGCGCAGATCCTCGCGCCTTCAATAGAAAAAAAGTTTGGCAAAGGATGCTGGTGGTAGCCGGAGGTCCTTTGATGAATTTTGTGGCAGCTATAATAATTTTTATTATTGTTTTTATGATGATGGGTATGCCTTCCTCCAGCAATATTGTTGGTTCTACCGTACCCGGGCAAGCTGCTCAAGTTGCTGGTATGAAAGAAAATGATGCTATAGTAGAAATAAATGGTCAAAAAACTGAGACCTGGAACGATATTGTCACCGTTATCCAGGAACAACCGCCGGGAGAAGTCCTAAATGTAGTAGTTTTAAGAGACGGTCAACATCTTCCTTTAAAGATAAAGCCTTATCATGATGAAGCCAGTGACCGCTGGATGGTGGGCATTTCACCCCTGATGGAGACCAGGGGGCTGGGTGAATCGATTGCCTTGGGCTTCCGTCAATCTTATGAATTGACCAAATTACTTTTATTGACACTGATAAAAATGGTTAGCGGACAAATGCCTCTTGATGTAGCGGGACCGGTAGGCGTGGTTACTATAGTTGGCCAGGCGGCAAGTACAGGATGGCAAAACCTATTGATCTTGACAGGTTTTTTAAGTATCAATTTAGGTGTAATCAATCTTTTGCCTATACCTGCCTTAGATGGCAGCCGTTTGGTATTTTTGGCTGTCGAGGGTATAAGGCGCAAACCGATCAAGAGAGAAAGAGAGGGCATGATCCATTTTATCGGCTTTGCTCTTCTGATCGGCTTGATGGTCATTATTACCTATCGCGATGTACTACGCTTGATAGAAGGCGGTTAATAAATGATGTATATGAAAAACGATCTCTTCCCCAGAAGAAAGAGTCGTGTTATCAGCGTCGCTGATGTAAAAATAGGTGGTGATAATGCGATCTCTGTCCAGTCGATGACCAATACCCCTACTGCTGATGTGGAGGCTACCAGCAGGCAAATTGCCAGGCTGGCTGCCGCCGACTGTGATATAGTACGCCTGGCTGTACCGGATACGGAGGCAGCCGAAAAATTGCCGCAAATATTATCGGCTTCTTCGCTGCCCATAATTGCCGATATTCATTTTGATTACCGTTTGGCTTTATCTGCTATAAAAGCAGGGGTTGATGGCTTGCGTATTAATCCCGGCAATATCGGCGGCCAATATAAAGTCAAGGAAGTTGCTGTGGCGGCTAAAGCGGCTGCCATACCAATACGCATAGGAGTCAATGCTGGGTCTTTGGAAAAGGAATTTTTGCAAAAATACGGTCTTTCTGCCCGTGCTATGGTGGAAAGCGCTTTGCGCCATGTAGCCATGCTGGAAAAGGAGAATTTCTCTGATATCAAAATTTCTCTAAAGGCATCCGATTTGTCTTTGATGATACAGGCCTATCGCCTGTTGTCCGATCAAGTAGATTATCCTTTTCATATCGGTTTGACGGAGGCTGGTACGGTTAAAAAAGGAAGCATACGTTCTGCCTGCGCTATTGCCATCTTGTTGTCTCAAGGGCTTGGCGATACCATTAGAGTCTCCTTGACCGGTGATCCGGTGGAGGAAGTTTTTGTGGCCCAAGAAATATTGGGAGCATTGAAATTACGTAAAAATAATTTTGAATTTGTTTCTTGCCCTACTTGCGGCAGGACAATGATAGATGTAGAAAGAATTGCTTTAAAGGTGGAAAAAGCCTTGGAGCATTTAAAGCCTTCCCTACCTTTAAAAATAGCTGTGATGGGCTGTGTGGTAAACGGCCCCGGAGAAGCCAAAGGGTCTGACCTGGGTATTGCCGGTAGCTCCAGGGAAGGAGTGCTTTTTTATCGGGGACAAGCCATAGGAAAATATGCCAATGATGATCTGGCCGATGCCCTGATCAATAAAGTAAAAGAGATTATAGCACAACAATCAATAACAAATCAGGAGGAAGATAGATGAGGGCCAGTCAATTATATGCACCGACATTAAGGGAAACACCTGCCGAGGCGGAGATCATCAGTCATCAATTAATGCTAAGGGCTGGTATGATCCATAAAACCGCCGCCGGTATTTATTCTTATTTGCCGCTTTCCTGGCGCGTCATGAAAAAAATCATGAATATCATCAGAGAGGAAATGGATCTAGTAAATGGCCAGGAGATTTTCATGCCCGCCTTGCAGCCAGCCGAAGTATGGCAGCAATCAGGACGCTGGGATGTTTATGGTGATGAGTTGTTCCGTTTGCATGACAGGCATGAGCGTGATTTTTGTCTTGGTCCCACCCATGAAGAGATTATTACCACGTTGGTAAAAAATGATATTCGTTCCTATAAACAATTGCCGCAAAGACTGTATCAGATACAGACCAAATTCAGGGATGAACGCCGTCCCCGTTTTGGCCTGATGCGCGGACGCGAATTTATCATGAAAGACATGTATTCTTTTGACCGCGATGAAGATAGTCTGCAAATCAGCTATCAATTGTTGCATACCGCTTATACCAGCGTGTTTAAACGCTGCGGGCTTGATTTCAGGCCTGTAGAGGCTGATTCGGGAGCTATTGGCGGCTCCGGCAGCCATGAATTCATGGCTCTGGCCGAGTCGGGAGAAGCGGAAATACTCTATTGCTCTTGCTGCGATTATGCTGCCTCTAATGAGATCGCTTCTGTAGAACCGAAGGCTCCGCCTGCTCAGGAAATGTTGACTCAACAAGAAGTTCATACTCCTAATTGTAGCAGTGTGGAGGATGTAGCAGCTTTTTTAGGTACAACTTCTGACAATGTGGTCAAAACTATGTGCTATAAAGCCGACGATGAACTGGTTTTGGTCTTGTGTCGCGGTGATCGTCAGATCAACGAGGTCAAATTGCAAAATGTGCTAGGTTGCCTGGAGCTGATTTTTGCTACTGATGAAGAAATGAGAGCTTTGGGCCTGGTCCCTGGATTTTTAGGACCGCAGGAGTCCCAAGGGTTAAAAATAATCGCAGATCAAGAGGTCGCTTTAATGATCAATCATGTTTGTGGGGCTGCTAAACAGGACTATCATCTCATCAATGTCAATCCACGCCGTGATTATCAAATGGATGTAGTGGCTGATATACGCATGGTTACAGCCGGTGAGGCCTGTCCTCATTGCGGTCACGAGCTGCTCAGCGCCAGAGGTATAGAAGTGGGGCAAATATTTAAACTTCGTACCAAATACAGCCAGGCTTTGGGCGCATGCTTTATCGATGAAAACGGCAAAGAACAAGATATGGTTATGGGTTGTTACGGCATAGGTGTAGGACGCACTATGGCTGCTGTTATCGAGCAGAACTATGACGAGGCGGGTATTATTTGGCCTATGGCTATCGCTCCTTATCATGTAGTCATCGTGCCTGTTAATGATAAGGATGAGCAATTGATGTCTATAGCGGATGATATCTACAGGCAATTATCCCTAAGAAAAATAGAGGTGCTGCTTGATGACAGAAAAGAAAGACCGGGTGTTAAATTCAATGATGCCGATCTGATCGGCTATCCCTTGCGTATCACTATTGGCAAAAAAACCAAAAACGATGCCTTGGTAGAGTTGAAAAAAAGAGCCTCTCAAGAATCCCAAGATATCCCGCTTTCTCAAATAGTGGATCATGTTTGTGAACTTGTTAAAAAAGAGTTAGCTCGCTAAAAATTTTTTCCTTACACAACCGTAGAAAAGGAGGTATGGCAATTGAATATAGAAAAATTTGGTGATCACTATCCGCAGATAGAGGCAGATGTTTTTGTGGCCTCCAGCGCCAAAGTAATCGGCAGAGTAAAAATCGGTGCCGGCAGCAGTGTGTGGTACGGAGCTGTGATACGCGGCGATGTTGCTGATATCACCATCGGACAAAACACTAGCATACAGGATAATTGTACCGTTCATGTGGGTATAGAGGTTCCGACTGTTATCGGTAATAATGTCACCGTAGGACATAATGCCGTTATTCATTCTTGCACCGTGGAAGACAATTGTCTCATCGGTATGGGTGCGATAGTTTTGGATGGGGCCAAAATCGGCCAAGGCAGTATTGTGGGTGCAGGTTGCGTAGTACCGGAAAACAAACAAATACCACCTCGTTCGCTGGTTGTGGGTATCCCGGCCAAAATAATCAAAACTATGGACGAGGACAGAGAACAGCAATTGAAAAAACATGCTGCAGCCTATATGGAGCTGGCACAGGAATATAAATAAAACTTGTAAAATCAGTGAAACAATTATATAATTTAGCCAACTTATGTTGTTTAGCTGGCTATGATAGATATTGATTGAGGAGGCAAAATTATGTCTGAAAAGAGTCAAGCACTGGATGCCGCTTTGGCCCGCATAGAAAAGCAGTTTGGCAAAGGTGCCATCATGCGTTTGGGAGAGGTCTCGAATGGAAAAAGCATAGAATCCATTCCCAGCGGTTCTTTAGCTTTAGATATAGCTTTAGGTGTAGGCGGTATACCCAAAGGCCGCATTATAGAAATTTATGGACCAGAATCCTCCGGCAAAACTACAGTAGCTCTACATATCGTAGCCGAAGCACAAAAAATGGGCGGTACGGCTGCCTTTATTGATGCCGAACATGCCCTGGACCCTAAATATGCCAAAAATCTGGGAGTAGATACCAGTCAATTATTGATTTCACAACCGGATACTGGGGAACAGGCTTTAGAGATAGCCGAGGCTCTGGTCAGAAGCGGGGCAGTAGATGTGATAGTGGTAGACTCTGTGGCAGCATTGGTGCCCCGTCAGGAAATAGAGGGAGACATGGGCGATTCTCATGTCGGTTTGCAGGCTCGTTTGATGTCGCAGGCTTTGCGTAAGTTGACGGGCGCTGTCAGTAAATCCCATACTACTATTATCTTTATCAACCAGATTAGAGAAAAAGTCGGTGTTATATATGGTAGTCCTGAAACTACTTCAGGGGGCAGAGCACTCAAGTTTTATGCTTCCGTGCGCCTAGATGTACGCAAAGGTGAGGCCATCAAACAAGGTACAGAAGTAATTGGCAATCGTACTAAAGTAAAAGTTGTTAAAAATAAAGTAGCTCCTCCTTTCAAACATGCCGAATTTGATATCATGTACGGCAAAGGAATTTCCAAAGAAGGTAATATTTTGGATATAGCCGCTGAAATGAAAATAATTGATAAATCTGGTTCCTGGTATTCTTATGACGGTGAAAGGATCGGACAAGGCAGAGAGAATGTCAAAGAATATTTGAAGAGCAACCCACAAATTATGTATGAAATAGAAGCTAAAATCAGGGATATGGCAAGTGATATACCTCTTATAGAGGTCGGTACTTTGAACGATGAGGAAAAAGAAAAAAATTCCCAGCAATAAATAGTTGCTATTATGTTAGGACAATTTACTATGAGCAGTTGGCAAAAAATTTCTCAAAAAAAGCTTTTGAGCGGCCCGGAAAAAATTCGGGCTGTTGCTTTGCGTTATCTTGCCCGCCGACATTATTCAGCTGCTGGCCTTAAACAAAAGCTCCTGGAAAGATGCTCCCCAGAGCATGTGGAGGAAATGACGGTACACATTGACCAAACCATAGCGGAGTTATGCCAAGAACGCCTCATAAATGAAGAAAAAATGGTGGAAGCTTGGGTCTATTACCGTCAGGAGCATGCCGTAAGAAGCGCCTCTTTTGTGCAAAGGGAACTGGTGCAAAAGGGGGTAGATCCCGATATAGTCAGGGATGGACTGGCCCAGCTTTATGATGAGGATAAAGAAGACGAAGTTTTGCTTAAAGCTTTTCTAAAAGAAGCAGCTAAGAAACCGCCGCAACAAGAAAAGCAGGAGATTTTTTGGCAAAATTTGGTAAAGCGTTTGGCCAGGAAAGGATTTAGTTTAGATAAAATTATTGATGTGGTTAATAAAAAAAGGGACTAGCAAATTAATTTATTGACAAATATATCCTAAGATAATAAAATAGATATGTTAGGAAGTGATTTTAGAGTAAGTTCTTTGAGGAATTCTTTGTGAATTCTTAAAGATTATGATGCAGCAGAATGCATTATTTATATATATAGTTATTTTGATTTATAAAGAGGTAAATCTTTTTATTATATATAAATGATATATTTGTGAGCAAAAAGTCAAACTTTTTGCCCTGCATCGTGTATTCTAAAATCGAGTTTCCGCTCGATTTTATTTTTTTCGGCAATGTTTTTATTCTATAATAACGGAGGTGAAATGATGATATTTATTTATGCTATAGTAGGAATTATTGTAGGTATAATAGTCGGTTATTTTATAAGAAAAGGAGTAGCCGAATCCAAGATAAAGACAGCAGAAGAAGCTGCGGCGAAGATTATTATAGAGGCAAAAAAAGAAGCTGAATCCAAGAACAAAGAAGCATTGATAGAAGCAAAAGAAGAGATCCACGCTCTGCGTATGGAGATGGATAAGGAAAATAAAGAGCGCCGTAATGAAATTCTTCGTCAGGAAAAAAGGATTCAACAAAAAGAAGAATCTTTAGATCGCAAACTGGATGCAATAGAGAAAAAAGATGAAGCCATTAAAAAGAAAGATCAGGAAATAGAACAAAGACTGGCCAAAATCACGCAATTACAACAACAAAAAATCCAGCAATTGGAGTCTATTTCAGGCATCACTGCTCAAGAAGCAAAACAAATCCTTTTGTCCAGCATTGAAGATGAGATCCAGCATGAGGCTAATATTCTTATTAGAGATATTGAGACTCAAGCTAAAGAAGAAGGAGAAAAAAGAGCCAGAGAGATCGTTGCTTCAGCTATTCAAAGAGTGGCATCCGATCATGTGGCTGAAACTACCGTATCCGTGGTAGCTTTGCCCAATGAGGAAATGAAAGGACGTATTATCGGCCGGGAAGGTCGCAATATCCGTACGCTGGAGACCTTGACAGGTATTGATTTAATTATTGATGATACTCCGGAAGCTGTCATACTTTCCGGTTTTGATCCCTGCAGAAGGGAGGTCGCCAGAATTGCTTTGGAAAAATTGATTCTCGACGGCCGCATCCATCCTGCACGTATTGAAGAAATGGTAGAAAAAGCAAAAAAAGAAGTGGAACAAAGAATCTGGGATGAGGGTGAACAGGCCACTTTCGAAACAGGCGTTCATGGATTGCATACAGAGCTGATTAAACTTTTAGGGCGTTTGAAATTCCGTACCAGTTATGGTCAAAACGTACTTAAACATTCTACCGAGGTATCCCATTTGGCGGGCCTGATGGCCGCTGAATTGGGTGCTGATATCACTCTTGCCAAAAGAGCCGGCCTCTTGCATGACTTGGGTAAAGCCGTAGACCATGAAGTCGAAGGCCCCCATGTTACCATCGGTGCCGATTTGGCAAAAAAATATCGTGAATCAGAAGAAGTAATCCATGCCATTGCCGCTCATCACGGTGATATAGAAGTCAATAGTCTGGAGGCTGCTTTGGTACAAGCTGCCGATGCAATTTCTGCCGCTCGTCCCGGTGCCAGAAGAGAAACTCTCGAATATTATATCAAGCGCTTACAAAAACTGGAAGAAATTGCCGATTCTTTTGAAGGTGTAGAAAAATCTTATGCTATTCAAGCCGGCCGGGAAATACGTATTTTAGTCAAACCCGAAAAAATCGATGATCTCACAGCAGCCCGTTTTGCTCGTGATATAGTCAAAAAAATCGAAGCCGAATTAGAATATCCCGGACAAATTAAAGTAGTTGTGATTAGGGAAACCAGAGTTGTCGATTACGCTAAATAACCTTAATTTATGAATTCTCTGTGGCATCTGTGCAAGCGGATGCCACTTTTATCTCCTTTAAAAAAAATTATTAAGAAATATATGGACAAATTTTGATATAATATTATTAACAACTTAAAAAGGAGTCAGATATGAAAATTCTTTTTATTGGGGACATCGTAGCTTCTCCGGGACGGCATATAGTGGAGAAAAATCTACCGCGTCTTTTAGAGCAATATGAGATAGATTTTACTATTGCCAATGGGGAGAATTCTTCTGGCGGCGCAGGTATGAGCCGCAAATCTTTGGAGGAATTATCGGCTATCGGCGTAGATGCTTTTACTATGGGCAATCATATCTGGGATAATAAAGAAATTTTTGATCTTATCGACCATGATCAAAGAATAGTTCGCCCAGCCAATTTCGCTCCTTCTTTGCCGGGTATGCCCTGGCGTATCTATGATTTGCCGCAGGGCAAGAAGCTGGCTTTAAGCAATATTGTGGGCAGGATCTATATGCCGCCCGCCAATTGTCCTTTTGCGGCCATGGATGAGATGCTCAAACAAGTGCGGGACATCACCTCATTTATTATCGTGGATTTTCATGCCGAGGCCACCTCGGAGAAAATGGCTATGGGATGGTATTTGGATGGCAGGATCAGTGCCCTATTGGGTACTCATACCCATATTCAGACCAACGATGCCAGGATCTTACCGAGAGGCACCGCTTATCTGACCGATGTCGGCATGACTGGTCCCAGAGATTCCGTACTAGGTGTCGACAAGGATATCATCATTAAAAAGATGCTTACACAAATGCCGCAGCGCTTTGAGCCTGCCCGAGGCGATCTGCAGTTTAATGGTGTAGTAATCGAACTAGGGGAGGATGGTAAAGCCCGAACCATTGATTTGATTAATTTCTTTGACCCTTCATTGTAAAAGAGAAGTAATGGCAATTTGATATACAATATTAGTGGCAAAAACACTTCTTTGTGTGGAAAGAAGTGTTTTTTTTATGGTTGTGGCATATAAATTTATATCAGTTGAAAAAACTTTGGACTAAAGGAGGTTTAATTTATGAACCATAGCACAGATATCAATAACAGCCATAATTCCGATTCTTTGAGAGTTTCGGCAAAGTCGACACCCAACTCCGTAGCTGGTGCTTTGGCGGGTATTCTGCGGGAAAAAGGTTCAGCGGAAATACAGACTATTGGTGCGGGAGCGATCAATCAGGCTATAAAAGCCATTGCCATTGCCAGGGGTTTTGTTGCCCCCTCCGGTATGGACCTGGTATGCATACCCTCCTTTGCCGATGTGATAGTAAACGGAGAAGAAAGAACTGCCATCAAATTGATAGTGGAGGCCAGATAATGATCATTGACGCACATTTAGATACAGCGCTTTGGCTGCGAGAGCATCAATCTTTATGTTCTTTGGCGGACATTCATTGTGATTTTGAGCGCTTACATAAATATGTAGACATAGCTTTTTTTGCCATTTTTATTCATCCGCAGAGGTATGCAGCTTGTCAGATCGGAGAAATGATGAATATTTTGGCTAAATTGTCGGAGGATATCAAAAATCACGAACATCTGGTAAAAATGCTTTTATATAAAGAACAATTATTAACTAAAGGTAATAAAATATTGGTAGGAGCTGAGGGTGGAGGCTTTTTGGCAGGTGATAAAGCCCTTTTATCACTTTTTTATACTTTGGGATTACGTTTTTTGGGCTTGACTTGGAATTATGATAATCACTTATCAGCCGCTTGCGGGCAAAATGGCGGTTTGACAGCGCTGGGCAAGCAAGTTGTGCGCCAATGTAATGATCTGGGCATCTTATTGGATGCGGCACATATTTCCTCAAGAGGTTTTTGGGAGCTGTTGGCCGAGAGCCAAAGTCCTATCATAGTTTCCCATGCTGCCTGCAGTGCTTGTCATGAGCATATTCGTAATTTGGATGATAAGCAACTGACCGCACTGGGGAAAAACCATGGTGTGATCGGTATTACTTTCGTCAAGGATTTTTTGAGCGATAAAGAGGCCGGCATCGAGGAAATTGTCCGTCATATTATTCATGCTGTTGAGGTAGCCGGCATAGATGCTGTAGGTATTGGTTCTGATTTTGACGGTGCCGATCCCGCAGGTTTGCGGGGGGTGGAGGATCTGCCGCTGTTGTGGTCGGCTTTGGCCGAGGCCGGATTCAATGGTGATGAGATAGATAAAATACGTGGCGGCAATTTTTATCGTGTTTTGCAGGAAGTGCTAGCGGAAAAGGAGAATTTTTAATATA
>JBMNOA010000049.1:0-9466 GCA_050942825.1 Bacillota bacterium | reverse complement strand
TATAGCATAAAGAACAGAGAGGTAAAATGATGCCAGGATTTGACATGCATATCCATACACCGGCTTCAGATGGGCTGTGCCCTATAGAAAAAATTATTGAGCTGGCCCAAGCAGCGGGTCTCGATGGTATTGCTATCACCGATCATGATACGGTTTTTGGCCTGGCCGAGGCCCAAAAGATAGCCAAAACCATGTCTTTTCCTTTGATACCGGGTATTGAATTAAGCGCTGATTGGGAAGGTATTGATGTTCATATCTTGGGATATTGGATAGACTATGATCAGTCCTGGTTGATACAAAGATTGGAATTATTGCAAGAAGACCGTCTGGATCGCTGTTACCGTATAGCGCGGAAATTAGCTGCTTTAAAGATGCCCATAGATGCCGCTGCCATCATCAAATCTGCCGGAGCCTCTGTAGGCCGTCCGCATATTGCCAAAGCTATGGTACAAAAGGGTTATGTAACAACGGAAAAAGAGGCCTTCCGCAAATGGTTGGGAAAAGGTATGCAGGCCTATGTGCCTAGAGTAAAATTTTCTCCTTTCGAAGCTTTGGATATGATACAAAGAGCCGGTGGTGCGGCAGTTTTAGCCCATCCTGCCACAGGTGTGCCTGATTCTTTGGTCGGACCTTTAGCTCATATGGGATTGGCCGGTATAGAAGTGTATCATCCTGAGCATAATCATGTGGCGGAGAATAAGTATTTGCGCTTTGCCCGCTATTTTCGTTTGGCCATTTTAGGCGGTTCGGATTTCCATGGCAGACCTGATCGGCAGATCGGCTGTAAAACTACCGCTTTGATGCAGCTGGAGAGATTAGCGGCCAAAAGAGAAATGATCAAGTGATTAAACAAGACCGGTTATGCATATAATATCTAACAAAGACCAATTTAAGGGGCTGCTGCTTATGAATCGTGAAGAATTGCAATATGAGGAGCGCATCCGTCAACTGCAGGAGAATATTGCCAGTCTGAGGATGAGCAGACGGATATTAATGACTCTTTTGGAGCAGTCGCAAAATGAATATAGAAAAGAAAATCAACGCTTTATACAGGAAAAGAAGCGTTTGCAAAAATCAAATAGTCATTATGCCAATCTGCTGTGGGAAAAAAATAAAAAAATCAGGGAATTAGAAAAAAAATTAGAGGGCTAAATGCCCTCTGTTTATTTATGGTAAAGCTTTTATTATTGCGTCTGGTGGTGTATAATTATATCAATATACCCAAAAGGATGCCAATCCGATGTTCAAAGATTTTTTACTCCTCATCAGTTTTATGAGCCGTATCCCTGTCAAATCCCATCCTGAGCCTCAGGCGGAGGATTGGGCGCGCGCTTTGCGCTTTTTGCCCCTGTGGGGTCTAATTCTGGGTATTTTGATAGCGGCAACTGCTCATGTAGTTGCTATTATTAACGCTCCTGTCGCTGCTGCCTGCTCTGTGGCGGCCGCTGCTTTTTTGACGGGTGGATTACACTTGGATGGCCTCATGGATACAGCTGACGGATTAGCTGCCGGTACCGATAGGGAGAGGGCCTTTAGATTTATGTCCGATGCCAGAGTGGGCGCAATGGGGATTATTTCTTTAGTGATAGTTTTGATCCTCAAATATGCCCTTTATCTGCTTTTGATAGAACGCTGGCAGATATGGTGGGCTATACCTGCGGCTGTGGTTTTTTCCCGTTTTGCCGTGACTTTGGTCGTTTATGCTTTTCCAAATGCCAAAAAATTCGGTTTGGCCGCGTCTTTCCATCAGCATTTTCATAAAAAATATTTTATCGTAGCTTGTTTGATCTTACTAATAATATTTCTCGTTTTCAGTAATTGGTTTTTTATTTTAGCAGCCGTTTTTGGTGCTTGTGTGGTTTTTACTATCGCCCATTCCTGGACAGGCCGTTTAGGCGGTTTGACAGGTGATATGTATGGGGCTATTGCCGAGTGGAGTGAAATCTTTTTTTTATTGCTTTATTTTACTGCTGTTGCATTGGCCTATAATCTGGGGCCAATCTTATTTTAATTTTCGAGGTATTTATATGGATAATTGCCGAACCAGAATATATTTGATCCGTCATGGGGAGACTGAATTTAATAATCTATGGCGTTATCAAGGCTTGCTGGATCACGGCCTTAATGAAAATGGGCAAGCCCAGGCACTCGCTTTAGGAACATATTTTGCCCAAAGGAAGGTAGATGCCATTTATGCCTCCAATCTTAAAAGAGCGCTTGAAACGGCCAAGCCGATTGCCGAAATACATAATTTGCCTATTAACACCGAAGAAAGATTAAAGGAAATGGATTTTGGTTTGTGGGAGGGTTTATCTTTTGCCGAGATAGAGGCAGATTTTCCGGATCTAGCTAAAAGATGGCTGGCCGAACCTCATCTGGTTACAATTCCCCAGGGAGAGACTTTTGTCCAAGTGGGTCAGAGGGCCGCGGCTGCTTTTAGGGATATTGCTGATAAGCACAGAGGCCAGTCGGTGGTTATTGTGGCCCATGGCGGAGTAAACAGATTGATCTTATGCGATCTCTTTGGTTTGGATTATTGTCGACTGCGTCAATTCAAACAGGATAATGGCGCGGTGACCATCATCGATTCTTATGACAATATCTATACTTTATCTTTAGCCAATTATCGGCCATCTTAACAAATCATTTTATTTTTATACAATAATTTTCTTAAAACTTATAAGAAAATTTATAATACATAATACATTATCTAGTGGAGGTGTGTTTTCTTGTTAAATAAAATTCCCCAAGATAAATTCGGCAAAGAGGGTTTGACTTTTGATGATGTACTTTTAATTCCGGGAAAATCGGAAGTATTGCCCAAAGATGTCAATGTGACTACCAATCTGACTAAAACAATCAAGCTCAATATCCCCCTTGTCAGTGCCGGTATGGATACTGTTACCACATCTAATATGGCTATCGCCATTGCCAGAGAGGGGGGTATAGGTGTTATTCATAAGAATATGTCTATTGAAGATCAAGCTTGCGAAGTGGATAGAGTAAAAAGGTCGGAAAATGGCGTCATCACCAATCCTATTTTCCTTTCTCCCAATCATCTGATAAGCGAAGCTTTAGAAATCATGAAACATTATCGTATTTCAGGCGTCCCTATTACTGTAGATGGCAAATTAGTCGGTATTTTGACCAATAGGGATCTGCGCTTTGAAGATGATTACAGTAAATATATCCATGAAGTTATGACCACGGACCCGCTTATAACGGCACCTGAAGGCACCAATTTAGTACAAGCCCAGGAAATACTCAAAAAGCATAAAGTGGAAAAACTGCCTTTAGTAGATGAGGCCGGCAACCTACGCGGCTTGATTACTATCAAAGATATCCAAAAAAATCTTAAATATCCTAATTCCTGCAAAGATGAAAGAGGCCGCTTGCGGGTAGCTGCCGCTGTTGGTATCGCCGAGGATACCATAGAAAGAGCTCAGGCTTTGATAAAGTCCTGTGTTGATGTTTTAGTTGTTGATACTGCGCATGGCCATTCGGTTAAAGTATTAAAGATGGTTGAAAAGCTTAAAAATACTTTTGATGTACAAGTTATTGCCGGCAATATTGCGACTGCTGAAGCGGCAGAGGCTTTAATAAAAGCTGGTGCCGACGGTATAAAAGTGGGAGTCGGGCCCGGTTCAATCTGTACCACCAGGGTTATCGCCGGTATCGGTGTGCCGCAAGTTACGGCTATATATGAAGTGGCACAAGTTGCCCAAAAATATGATATTCCGGTTATCGGTGACGGCGGCATTAAATACTCTGGCGATATAGTGAAAGCCATCGCGGCCGGCGCTGATGTAGTTATGATAGGCAGTCTATTTGCCGGTACAGAAGAAAGCCCGGGAGAAATAGAGCTTTATCAAGGTCGCAGCTTTAAAGTTTATCGTGGCATGGGTTCTTTGGCTGCCATGAAAGATGGTAGCAGGGACAGATACTTCCAGGAGGATGGTAATAAAATGGTTCCTGAAGGTATCGAAGGCCGTGTTCCTTATAAAGGTTCTCTGGCCGACACTGTATTCCAGTTGATAGGTGGATTGCGGGCTGGTATGGGGTATTGCGGTACGCCCACCATTGACTCTTTGAAAAAGGATGCCCGCTTTATTCGCATTACCAGTGCCGGATTGATCGAAAGCCACCCCCATGATGTGCAAATCACTAAAGAATCTCCTAATTATCGTCTTTAAAACAGAAATGAGGAAGTATTGATGTCCAAAAAGAACAAAAAAAGAGCTGGCAGCAAAGTAGCTATTATAATTTTAGTTATTTTGATTATTGTGGTTGCTTATGCCGGATTCAGCATTTGGTTGGACAATTACAACAGCCTAGTGCCTGATCGCTCAGATGATAGCGATTTATTATCTTCTGAGACCAGGATCAATATTTTGATTATGGGTACGGATGTTAATGATCTAATAAAGGACACTGGCCGTGCCGATTCAATCATGGTTGCTGGAATAGATCTCAAACATAAAAATGTATCCTTGCTTTCCTTGCCCCGTGATTCTTATGTAGAAATACCCGGCCATGGCTTGGATAAAATTAACCATTCCTTTGCTTACGGAGGAATAGATTCTACCAAAGAGACTGTGAAAAATTTACTCAATATACCGATAGATTATTATGTTGTGACCAACTTTAATGGTTTTAAGGAAATCGTTGATATATTGGGCGGGGTAGAAATAGATGTTGATAAAAGAATGTATCATCGCACCTATGACGGAGTGATCGATCTACAGCCCGGTTTGCAGGTTTTGGACGGAGAAAAGGCTCTCCAATATGTTCGTTTCCGCAGTGATGCCATGGGTGATGTCAAAAGAGTAGAAAGACAGCGTATTTTTATTTCAGCCATTATAAAAGAGGCCTTGGCCGCTGAAAATATCAGCAAATTACCACAGGTTATTACTAAATTGGATAAGGTTTTGGAAAGTGATCTCAATGCGGCGCAAATGTTGAAGTTAGGTAAAATTATCCAGGATATCCCGGCTGAATCACTACAAAGCGCCACAGCGCCCGGTAATTTTGGCAGCATCAGCGGTATAAGTTATTGGATGCTCGATAAAGAAGAGTTAGACAATCTTGTTTTTGATTTCTTTGTGGCCGATCCTGAAAATACCGAAGAAGCTCTCAACCAAGAATAATTTATCTAATAAACTCAAATAACCCAGCTATTTAATAATGCTGGGTTATTTTAATATAAAGCCAATATCTTAAATATGGCAAAAGGATTATGTAAAATATTATGGAATTTATTAGGGGGATCAGATATTATCGAAAACCGGAGAAAAATGCCATGGATAAAAAAGAAAAACAACTTCATAAAGGGCATAGACAAAGGTAAAAAAAACGCTACTTAAAAGAAGGTCTGGAAAGCTTTGAAGATCATCAGGTGTTAGAGCTTTTACTTTTCTTTGCACTTCCTTATAAAGATACCAATGCTTTATCTCACCGGCTATTAGAAGAATTCGGTTCATTATCCTCTGTTTTGGAAGCAGACCCTTTGGATCTAATGCGTATTAATGGCATAGGTTCCCAAACAGCACTGTTGTTAACGCTTTTACCTGATATATTCAGCCGTTATCAAAAAGATAAATTAGGAGAAAAACCTTATATAAACAGTACAGCAGCACTGGCAGAATATGCTACTTCATTAGTATTGGGCTTAAATTACGAGGTGTTTTATCTTATATGTCTGGATGCTCAAAATAAAGTCAATCATACTTCTTTATTACATAAAGGCACTATCAATGAAGTAATCGTTTATCCCAGGACGGTTGTGGAAACAGCTCTTAGACATAATGCAAAAAGTATCGTTCTGGTACATAATCATCCCAGCGGTAATCTCACCCCTACGGTCCAAGATATGAATCTGACTTATAAGCTGGTCGATATTATGAGAGAGATTTCTATTTCCGTTGTTGACCATGTTATTATCAGCAATGGACGTTATTTGAGTTTTGCCGAAAAAGGATTAATGGTAAAATAAGAACTGATAAATTTCTATGGGAGGAAATAATGGGTTTCGTTCATCTACATAATCATACGGAGTATAGTCTTTTAGACGGGGCTGCTCGTGTCAATAAAATGATTGCTAAAGCCAAAGAACTTGGTATGCCGGCTATAGCAATCACAGATCATGGAGTAATGTATGGTATCATAAACTTCTATCAGGAAGCGAAAAAAGCCGGTATCAGACCCATCATCGGTTGTGAAGTTTATGTAGCGCAAAGAACACGCCATGACAAAGAAGCGAGAAGGGACGATTCTCCTTATCATTTGGTTTTGCTGGCAGAAAATCAGGAAGGCTATCAAAATCTATGCCGCTTAGTATCCCATGCCTTTTTGGAGGGATTTTATTATAAACCCAGGATCGATATGGAGTTATTGCAAAAATACCATCAAGGGATAATTGCACTTTCAGCCTGTATAGCAGGGGAATTGCCCGATCTTATTTTACAAGATCGTATTGAAGATGCCAAACAGCTGGCCCGTCAGTATCGGGCTGTGTTTGGCAAAGATAATTATTATATAGAATTGCAAAACCATGGTATGGAGGAGGAACTCAAAGTCAATCCCATTTTAGTCCAGATAGCTAGAGAGCTGGATATTGGGTTGGTTGCCACCAATGATATTCATTATGTCGACCAAAGCGACGCTAATATTCATGATATATTGCTTTGTGTGCAAACGGGTAAGATCCGTGATGAAGAAAATAGGATGCGTTTTCCCTGTGATCAGTTTTATCTCAAAACAGAAGAGGAAATGCGGGAGCTGTTTTTTCAGTGGCCGGACGCTATCGACAACACCCTGATGATTGCCGAGCGTTGTCAGGTGGATTTTAAATTCGGCGATCTATATTTGCCCAAATATGATGTGCCGGATGGCTTTACTTTGCATAGCTATTTGGAACATCTTTGTCGCCAGGGTTTAAAGGACCGCTATGATGAAATAACCCCGGAGCTACAAGAACGTCTGGAATATGAACTAAATATCATAAATAAGATGGGCTTTTCCGGCTATTTTCTCATAGTATGGGATCTGGTGCATTTTTCCCGCAACCATAATATTTTTGTAGGCCCGGGTCGTGGTTCGGCGGCAGGTAGCCTTGTTGCATATATCTTAGGTATCACAAATATCGACCCCATAAAATACAAGCTGCTCTTTGAACGTTTTTTAAATCCCGAAAGGATATCTCCTCCTGATATAGATATTGACTTTTGCTATGAAAGAAGAGGGGAAGTCATTGAGTATCTGGTGGAAAAATACGGCCAGGAAAAAGTGGGCCAGATTATCACATTTGGTACTATGGGAGCCAGAGGAGCTGTCAAGGATGTGGGGCGAGTTCTTAATATTCCTTACGGAGAAGTGGATAGGCTGGCTAAGCAGATTCCTCATGACCCCAAAATCAAACTTCATGATGCCATAAAAAACAGTCCTGATCTACATAAGTCTTATGAAAATGATCCGCAGGCCAAAGAGCTATTAGATATAGCCATGCAGATCGAGGGTATGCCGCGCCATTCCTCGACCCATGCGGCAGGCGTAGTGATCGCCAGAGAAGAGCTGATAAGCTATATGCCGGTACAAAAGACGGCCGACGGCTTTGCTACCACTCAATACGAAAAGGAGCAAGTGGAGGCTTGCGGCCTGTTAAAGATGGATATTCTGGGCCTCAGGACCTTGACTGTAATCGGTGATGCTGTAGAGAATATTCAGAGGAGCCATCCCGAATTAGCAAAGATAGATATCGATCAGATTCCTCTTGATGATGTCAAAACTTATGAGATGCTTTCCAGAGGTGATACAGTATGCGTATTCCAATTGGAAAGTAGCGGTATGCGCAATATTTTGCGCAATTTACGCCCCGAACGCTTCGAAGATATTATTGCTTTGGTCGCTCTTTATCGTCCCGGTCCTTTAGGGAGCGGTATGGTAGACCAATTTATCGCCTCCAAACATGGTGAAAAGGCCATTACTTATCAGCATCCCTTGCTGGAAAATATTTTGAAAGAGACCTATGGTGTCATCCTCTATCAGGAACAGGTCATGCAGATAGCTACGGCTTTGGCTGGATTTACTCTTGGACAAGCCGATATGCTGCGCCGGGCAATGGGTAAGAAAAAACCGGAAGTCATTGCCAAAGAACGCGATAATTTTTTGATTGGCTGCCGGAAAAATGGCATTGATACCAAAATTGCCGCTGCTATATTCGATCTTATGGAATATTTTGCCGGTTACGGTTTTAATAAAAGCCATTCGGCTGCTTATGCTAAAGTTGCTTATGAAACTGCCTGGCTGAAAGCTAATTATCCTGCCGAATTTATGGCTTCCATGCTGACCAGCGTTATGGATACTGCCGATAAAGTGCCCGAATACATAGAAGAATGCCGGCGTATGGAAATAGCTGTCTTACCTCCCGATATCAATGAAAGCAATGTAAAATTTACCGTGAATGAAGGTAAAATCCGCTTTGCTCTTTCCGCAGTTAAAAATGTAGGGCGTGATGCCGTAAAAAGAATAGTAGAGGAAAGAGAAGCGAATGGTCCCTTTACTTCCCTGACCGATCTTTGCTATCGTACTTCTTTGAATCGTAAAATGTTGGAAAGCCTCATCAAATGCGGCGCTTTAGATTCTTTTGGCTTTTACCGCTCCCAATTGTTGCAGATAGCTGATAAAGCTCTGGAAATAGGACGTAAATTATCTCTTGATAAAGAAGACCAGCAACTTTCTTTATTTGATTTTGGCATGGATGAGACGGAATATGTGGTGCCGGATTTAGAATTTCCTGATATTGATGAATATCCGTCCGCCGAGCTTTTAGCTATGGAACAAGAGACCATCGGCTTTTATGTCAGCGGACATCCTCTGGATGCTTATAAAATGCTTATTCAAAATAAAATTTCTCATCAGATATGTTCTTTAGCTGACTTGGCACATGGAGAAAAGGTGAGGGTTGGCGGCATGATCAATTCTGTGCGCCATCTTTTGACCAAAAAGGGAGAAGGTATGGCAATATTAAATCTGGAGGACCAGAGGGAAAGTGTCAAATGTATTGCTTTTCCCAGAGCGTATGCCGCCTGCCGAGACCGGCTTTTTGCTTCCAGAATAGTGATTTTGGAAGGTAAGCTGAAAACAGATGATGCCAAAGCGGAAATAATAGTGGAAAAAATTGAGTCCCCTGGTAAGCTTTTTTTACGTTTATCGGACAGTAAAGATAAACTTTTGATTGCACAAATAAAAGAATTCTTATTAAAAATGCCGGGAGATCTGGAAATTTCCGTCTATTATGATGATTTAAAACAATATTGTTCTTTGCCGGGTGTATCAGGAGTAGCCATGGATGAGAAGATGATAATAGCCTTAAAAGGACTTTTGGGGGAAGATAGCGTTATATTACGCTAATAATCAAGATAAGTTCTGATGTAATCAAATTGAATTTGTACAAATATTTTGATAATTG
>JBMNOA010000094.1:0-4011 GCA_050942825.1 Bacillota bacterium | reverse complement strand
ATAGACAGAGTTGAAAAACGGGAAAAAGATATACATATTCTAGAAAAATATAACATACCAACAGACTCAGTATTATTTATTTATGGAGGAAATCTAGGTAAGCCTCAAGGTGTTGATTTTTTAATAGAAGTTGCTGACAATTTGTATAGAGTTGAAAAAGGGCACTTACTAATAGTGGGTAGTGGAACTGAATTTAACAAAATTAAAGATTATGTAGAGAACCACAAGCCTGAAAAAGTAAGCGTATTAAAAAAGTTACCAAAAAAAGAGTATGATAAATTAGCGCGTTCATCAGATGTGGGCATGATATTTTTGGATAGAAGGTTCACAATACCTAATTTTCCCTCAAGATTATTATCATATATGGAAAATTCTCTACCTATACTAGCCGCAACTGATAAAAATACAGATCTAAAGGATGTATTAAGAGAATCGGAAAGTGGATATTGGTGCGAAAGTGGAGATATTGACTCCTTTATTAAATATGCACAAAAGTTGGCAAAAGACAGTGAACTAAGAAAAAAGATGGGATTGAAAGGCCGATTGTATCTGGAAGAGAATTACGATATTTCAAAGACCGTTGATATATTATTGAAACATTTATGTGGAGATGAAGATCATGTTCAAGGATAAAACTCTGTTGATAACCGGTGGTACGGGTTCCTTTGGTAACGCGGTATTAAAAAGATTTCTTGATACTGATATAAAAGAAATACGCATATTTTCTCGTGATGAGAAGAAACAAGATGATATGCGAAGGTATTATAAAAATGATAAAATAAAATTTTACATAGGTGATGTTAGAGATATAGCCAGTGTTAGAAATGCTATGCACAATGTAGATTATATTTTTCATGCTGCTGCATTAAAACAGGTCCCCTCATGTGAGTTTTTTCCCTTGGAAGCAGTTAAGACTAATGTAATTGGTACAGATAATGTTCTCACGGCAGCTATAGAATATGGAGTCAAAAAGGTGATATGCCTTTCAACAGATAAAGCAGCTTATCCCATTAATGCAATGGGAATTTCTAAAGCAATGATGGAAAAGGTATTTATTGCCAAGTCTAGAACGGTTTCTCCTGACAAAACTATTATTTGTGGCACACGATATGGCAATGTGATGGCCTCCCGTGGTTCAGTTATTCCGCTGTTTGTTGAACAAATAAAAAGTGGACAGCCCTTAACGGTAACCAATCCGAATATGACAAGATTTTTAATGAGCCTTGAAGAGGCAGTAGATCTCGTAATTTATGCTTTTAACAATGCTAAAGCAGGAGATATTTTGGTTCGTAAAGCCCCGGCGTCAACTATCGGAGATTTAGCCAAGGCAATTAAGGAATTATTTAATGCAGATAATGAAATAAAGATCATAGGAACTCGTCATGGGGAAAAGCAGCATGAAACCCTTTTGACAAGAGAAGAACTTTTAGTAGCAGAAGATTTGGGTGATTTTTTTAGAGTTCCTGCAGATACGAGAGACTTAAATTATGATAAATATTTTGTTGAGGGAAAAAAGGAGTTGGCAACCCTAGAAGATTACAATTCGAGCAATACTGAAATTCTTAATGTGGAACAGATAAAACAAAAGTTGCTTCGGCTTGATTATATAAAGAATGAATTGGCAAATTATAATTCATAAAACAAATATTATAATTTAATAAGATTATTGGATATAATTAAGGGGCGAAATTAGATAATGAAGATACTTGTTACAGGGTCAAAAGGTTTTGTGGGGAAGAATTTGATAGCTGAACTAAGAAATAGGGGTTATGACCAGATTTTCGAATTTGACATTGATACAGATAAATCGTTACTAAACAAATATACAAAGGAATGCGATTTTGTATTTCATTTAGCAGGGGTAAATAGACCTAAAGATGAAAAAGAATTTATGAAAGGTAATTTTGGATTTACAGCAGAACTATTAGATTTACTAAAAAAACACGAAAATAAAGCGCCAGTGTTGATTACATCTTCTATCCACGCGGAAAGAGATGACCAATACGGAAAAAGTAAAAGAGCAGCCGAAAATTTGCTATTTGAATACGAAGCTGATACTGGATCAAAAGTTTTCGTGTATAGACTAACGAATCTTTTCGGAAAATGGTCAAGGCCACATTACAACTCCGTAGTTGCTACATTTTGCTATAATATTGCGAGAGACTTAGATATTCAAATAAAAGATCCCCAAATTGAACTGGAATTATGTTATATAGATGATGTAATTAAAGAATTTTTAAAGGCTTTAGAAGGGAATCCCGCAATGCAAGGGAAATTTTGTGTAGTACCTGTTACTCATAAAGTAACTTTGGGAAGGCTTGCAGAACTAATACGAAGTTTTAAAGAAAGCAGGACAAACTTGGGAATTCCTGATATGAGTGATCCTTTTATAAAAAAACTTTATAGTACATATTTAAGCTATTTACCAGAAGATAAATTTTCCTATAGCTTAAAGATGATTACAGACAACAGAGGGTCATTTACGGAATTCATAAGAACTCCTGAAAGAGGCCAAGTATCGGTAAATATATCAAAGCCAGGGATTACAAAAGGCAACCATTGGCATCATACAAAAAACGAAAAATTTCTTGTAGTCAGTGGAGAAGGATTAATTAGATTTAGAAAAATAGATTCGGATGAAATAATCGAATATAGAGTCAGTGGAGAGAAATTGGAAGTAGTAGATATACCACCAGGGTATGCACATTCAATAGTTAATGTAGGGGATACTGATTTAGTGACAATAATGTGGGCTAATGAATGTTTTGACCATGAGAACCCTGATACATATTACTTGGAGGTTTAATAGCAGTGGAAAAGTTAAAGGTAATGACAATATTTGGAACAAGACCTGAAATTATAAGGTTGTCCGAGGTAATAAAGGCATGTGATAGATACTTTAATCATATATTGGTTCATACTGGTCAAAACTGGGACTACACATTAAATCAAGTGTTCTTTGAAGAGTTTGAGCTAAGAAAACCTGATTACTATTTAAACGCAGCTGGAAAACATTTAGGAGAAACAATAGGAAACATAATTGCAAAATCCTATGAAGTTCTGCAAAATGAAAGACCTGATGCTCTATTAATTCTTGGAGACACTAATTCAGCATTAAGTGCAATATCGGCAAAAAGACTAAAGATACCAATCTTTCATATGGAAGCAGGTAATAGATGTTTTGATCAAAATGTTCCAGAAGAAATAAACAGAAAGATAGTAGACCATATTTCCGACATAAATCTCCCGTATACAGAACATAGCAGAAGATATTTATTACTAGAAGGCATCAGAAAGGACCATATATTCGTGACAGGTTCACCTATGACAGAAGTCCTACATAAAAACTTGGATAGAATACAAAATAGCAAGATTTTAGATGAATTACAGTTAAAGCCTGAAAAATATATATTAGTCTCGGCACATAGAGAAGAAAATTTAGACATTGAAAAAAACTTTTTTTCATTAATGAATGCCTTAAATAATATTGCCGAAATATACCAACTGCCTATTATATATTCAACCCATCCACGGAGTTGGAAGAAAATAGAAGAAAGAGGGTTTAAGTTTCACCCGTTAATAAGGCAGTTAAAACCTTTTGGTTTTTTTGATTATAACAAGTTGCAGCTTAATGCATTTTGTGTGCTTTCTGATAGTGGCACTTTATCCGAAGAATCTGCAATACTAGGGTTTCCTGCTGTGCTGATAAGAACATCTACAGAAAGGCCGGAGGTATTGGATAAAGGTACAATTGTAGTAGGCGGTGTAACCGAAAAAGATATCATACAATCAGTAGAGTTAAGTAGAAATATGTGGGAAAATAGAGAGAAAACAGTGTTATCACACGATTATTTGGATAATAACGTATCTGTTAAAGTAGTCAAAATCATTCAAAGTTATACAAAAATAGTGGAGAAGGTTATTTGGAGAAAATACACATAAAAGGGGTATGTTAATAAATTGAAGATTTGTTTTGTTATACCAGCGAATTTGTATTTGACTCCGTATTTA
>JBMNOA010000050.1:0-9431 GCA_050942825.1 Bacillota bacterium | reverse complement strand
TAATAGGGCAAACGTTATACATAAGTGCTTATATGTATGGTTATAATAAATTATTAACTGATTAGACACACAAACGTTTGTCTTTTTAAAACTAATTTGTTATTGCAAATATGCTATACTAAAAATGGAAAGCTGTATTTATATCGAAAGAAAGGCGGTTGATAAATATGGATTTGTATATTAAAAACGGAGCAATTTTTACTAATGGAATTTTTAAAAAGTCAAATTTAACTATAAAAGATGGAAAAATCAACTCATTGGACCATGACAATATAAATGAATTGCCTGAACTTGATGCTTCAGGAAAACGTATTGTGCCTGGCTTTATTGACATACACACCCATGGCGCAAACGGTATAGATATTAACCACGCTACAAGCCAAGACATATCGAAAATAAATAGTTTTTTTGCAACCCAAGGTACAACCAGCTGGATAGCTTCAATTGTTACAGATACTGAAGAAAATACATTATGGTGCCTGGAGCAAATCAAAGCTGCAGTTGACAACCCTTTGAACGGCGCTCAACTACTCGGTGCTCACCTGGAAGGACCTTTTTTGGACCCTCAATTCAGAGGCTCAATGGCTGAACACCTTCTGCATAAAGGCGACTTAGATTTATTCAGAAAGTACTATAATGTGGCTGAAGGAGTTATTAAATTCGTCACGGTATCTCCTGAGGTTGAAGGTGTTTTAGATCTTATCAAAGAGATGAAGAATCTTGGAATAGTTGTTTCAATAGGCCACTCAGGTGCAGATTATGATACAACCATGGCAGCAATAAATAATGGTGCTACCTGTACAACCCACACATTTAATGGCATGAAGCTGATGCATCAACATTTTCCTGCAGTAGCAGGCGCTGTACTTGAAAGCGATATTTATTGTGAAGCTATTTGTGATGGCAGACATTTACACCCTGCCGTAGTAAGGCTACTTATAAAAACTAAAGGACTTGATAGAGTTGTAGCTGTTACAGATAGTATTACTGCTACCGGATTACCTGATGGAGAATATTATCTTGGTGTCAACAAGGTTAGGGTAACAGATGGAGATGCCAAGCTTGTAAGTGATGGAACTCGTGCAGGAAGTACTCTCACTATGATTAAAGCTCTCAAAAACCTTGTTGAATTTACCGGCAGAAGCTTAGAAGAACTTATCCCTCTTCTTACAATAAACCCTGCATCTGTCATGAATATTAAGGATCGCAAAGGCACCATTGAAGTTGGCAAGGACGCTGATATAGTAATTTTGGATGATGACCTCAATGTGGACACCACAATTGTTGGAGGTAATATTTTTTATAGAAAATAATTAGATTCTTTCAAATTATAATTGCAAGAAAGCTGCCATGCTATCGCGATGGCAGCTTTTTTTGATTTTCAAAAGCTCATATATAGTGATGCCTGCTAAGTGAGTCAACTGCGCCGCTCCGGCAATCCATCCGGGATTTTAGTCGCGGAGCTCCGTAATCCGTGCTCCGCTGACGCCAGTTGACATCCCCCACGGCATTAAAAGATCTTCACTTCACTCAGAGTGACAGTATCATTTTATAGCACAATTGCCTGGGACAGATTTCTTGGGCTGTCGGCATTAATGTTCTTCTTTTCAGCTATATAGTATCCTATAAATTGTCCTATAAATCCGATTATAGCAGCATATTGCATATCGTTGTAATCATGGGGAAGATCTAGCTTGTAATCTACATCCTCCATACTCTTACTTACATTCTTGCCAATTACAGCAGTTGCTGCACCAAAAGTCTTCATTTGTGTTAATAGCTTGGCATCATATTCTATTGAACTGGAATTAGCCAATGTCAATACCAGAGTATTTTCGTCCACCAGGCTCATAGGCCCATGGCGATATTCAAGGCTATAGTAGGCTTCAGAATTTGCAATGCCCATCTCTTTTATTTTATTCATGCACTCATTGGCAACACCGTAATAAACTCCTTGTCCTAAGGTGATAAATAGATTAAGATTCGGATTTTCTTCTACAATTCGCTTTGCCAATTCATCCATTTTAGGAAGCAGTTCTTCTGCGACTTTATCATATTCATTCATGGCTTGAATCTCATCTTTTTTTCCAGCCACATACATAGCCATAACGATAGCCAAGTATAACATACTTGTAAAGGAGCGTGTCATAATAACACTTTCCTCGGCGGTTACTGGTGAAAGAATAACATAATCATTGTATATCTTGCTGTCAGGATCACAGGTTATAGCAAGAGTTTTAACACCGGGGAAAGCTCTTACTTTATCAATTGCCATACGTACCTCTGTGGTATAGCTCTTTCTTGTAATAGGTAAAACCAGTACTTTCTTATCCTTAACAAAGGTCTCAGGAAAGAAATAGAGCTCTGAACAAGGTACTGCTTTAGCAGGAATTCCTGTATAGGACGAAAAAGCATGGGAAGCACTTTGAGCTAAATAAAAGGATGTTCCGCACCCTGTAAATATAAGCTCATCATAGTGGTTTTCCTTGGCAAATACTTTGTCTAAAACTTTATAAATATCTTCGAGAGTATCATTAACTCCCTTAAATGACTCGGGTTGATCGTATATTTCCTTATACGTCAAGTAGCTATTTTTCTTCATTTACATCACCCTCCAAAAAAATAATCAATATTAACCCTTTATCAGCATATATAGCCCAGCCATCACCACAAAAACATAGACTAACTTTTTAATAGTCTTTAATGATAGCTTTTTAAACAAACTCAGCCCTGCAGCAGTTCCGGCAACAACTCCTATAATTCCCGCAAAACTGTATTTTATCACTTCGCCTGTTACATTTCCTATAAAAAGATGAACCACAAAAATGTAAATTGAGGTAAGTACAAAATAGAACTGTAGTGTTGCATTGTACTCCATTTTGTCATCGGTAACAGATAAAAAATATGCTGCGATAGGTGGTCCTCCTATACTCAACAAACCAGCGAAAAAGCCACTTAATCCTCCTGCAACCAGACCGTTAATTTTGGTAGGTTTTATCCTTATTCTGTCGCTGTATAAAAGAAGATATGCAGCTAAAATCATGAGTACTCCGCCTAAAGTACGGCGCATTAAATTTTCAGTGCTGGCCATCAAGGTTATAATCCCAAACGTACTTGTAATAAATGTAGAAATCAATGGATAAATCAGCAATTTAAAATTAATATGTTTAAATAACTTCCATGAGATGAACACTACCATTACAAAAGCTGTTATGACTTCAACTAACACAGCAGTATGAAAGGGTATTACCAATGGCCATAACGCCATAGCTATAATGGCAAACCCAAATCCACTTAGAGACTGGGTAAAACTGCCTACTACAGCTATTATAACTACAAACAGCAAATCCATTTAAGTACCATTAAGCTTTCTCTATAATTTTCAACGTTCTTTTTCTAGGAATTTAACAGTAAATAAGCATTTGTTAAAATTTAGAACTCTAAAACTTCAATGCCCAGTAAATTTGATATAGCAATCATTTCATCTGCAACATCCTGCCAAACTATACTGTAATGATGGGGTATACCTTCTTTAATAATATTATCAACTATACTTCTTACCGGAGCTTTGGTTTTAACATTTACCATTACACCCCTAGTATAGCGCGGGGAGTCAATTGCCTCGCCTCTCAATAAGAACAGTTTATAAACACCATCAATGTTACAGAAACGTGCAATGGTGACATCACCCGTTTTCAAAGAACCGTAAAAAGCTGTTCCTTGGCCTGCTAAAGGATGATTATTTATTGTGACTTCATGCTCCTTATTCATCAATGACAAGGGAGCATTACCACAATGCCAGAATGTCATGGTGTTTTCTTCTTCATCAATATTTATCATGTCTGTTATAAATCCAGGAAGCCCCGTAAGGTAATTTTGCACAATTAAGGCCAATCCGGCATCTACATCGCCTTCGCAAATGATATTCATATTTTCATCATCTGCCAGTCTGCTCATAACTGCACATGGGGTGGTTTTTAATTGACCCATCTCAGGCCAGCATTTTATAGTGGAAAAATCGTAACCCTGCTCCTTAATAACTTCCTGTAATGCATAATACAGCTTGGAGTGATTTTCAAGATGCTGGTCGGGTAGATTGCTTACATCAAAAGACTGTGAGACAGATTCCATATCTGCTTTAATCTTGTCTTCGGGAATCTTTTCCATTCTGTCAAAAACAACTTTCAAATCTGTTGATTCCATACGAACTCCAAAGGTTCTGCGAATCAGACCTTCATCAAAAGCAGAGTTGTAAAAAGCTGTAGGACGATAGCCCAGTAAGCCAAGTAAAGTACCCTTAAGCTTTTTGACTACATTATAGGCCTTAATAAGGTTAATCAGCTTCGTGGAAGCTCTCTCATCCTCTTTACTGCCATAAATAACATAATAGGTATGCCCCAATCTGCGCAACGAAGCAGCATTCATAGTAGCGGCCACAAGAGCATTTGCCCATAACCGGGTGTCCTTCTCAAAAGGTGGCTCGTATGGAGCCCATAGAATAATCGGTATCTTTAGATCATCCACAAGCTGGGTAGAAATATCATCCCCGGTAAAGGCACCATAAAGCATCACTATAATATCTACTTCAGCGTGTTTAAATTTTCTTATTGTTTCTTGAACCTTGTCTGAAGTGTTCACAATTTCTTCTATTTTTATTATATTTACATCTTTAAGATTTTCATCCAGCCAACTTCCATAATCTACGAGTCTTTTATTTGGAAGTTCCTGAGGCCATCTACCCGACAAAGTAGTAATAAAACCAACATTTAATCTTTTGTTCATTTTTCCACCATCCAATACAATTTTATAGACCTATTCTAAAGGACCCCTCTGTATCAAATAATTATGCTTTTCCGGCAGAGCCTGCCAAATCAATTATATTTCTTATGGTATCTGCTAACTTGTTACATGCATACTGGGATAGTTTCCATGAATGTCCCATATGATCAAGAGTTTGAATTCCTTCATTATAATACTCTACATACTTATAACGAATTTCTGTTCCAAAGTTAATTTTAGCAACACCAAGTCTTATTGATTCTTTAATGGTTTCTTCAGACATACCGGTACATCCATGAAGAACAAGTGGTATATCAGTAAATTCAGTTACCTTTTTCAAAACATCTAGTCGAATATCCGGCTCTCCTTGATAATAGCCATGGGCATTACCTATTCCAATTGCCAATGTGTCTGGTTGACAAATATCTAAAAACCTTCTTACTTGATCAGGATCAGCAATATTCTTATTCGCCATTACATCTCCCTTGTCATCAAGGCGTACAAGCTCACCAATCTCAGCCTCTACTGGTACATCAAAATTCTTACAAACATCAATTACCTTGTTTGTCAGAGCCGCATTATCTTCTATAGGCAATGCAGAACCATCAATCATAATCGATGTAAACCCAAGTTTCAGCATCTTCATGCATGTCTCAAAGCTATCTCCGTGATCCAGATGTATAGATACCGGTACCGATACTTTTTCGGCACACCATTTTGCTACCTGTACAAACCAATCATCTCCTGAATAAGCGCCTGTTGAAATATAATGGGCAAGAATGATAGGAGATTTCATCTCTTCTGCTGTTTTACAAATTGACCAAATAATATCGAAGTTGCCACCCTGGGTATTTATTGCAGGAATAGCGTAACCGTTTTTTCGGGCTAATAGTAACATTTCTCTATTGTTTGCTAACATTGTCATATCCTTTCTTGTCGTGCAATTATTATTTTCGCCTCAATTACCCCTTGACCGCACCCGCAACGAGACCCTTTACCATATACTTCTGGAAGAAGAAGAACAATAAAATCATAGGCAACATACCAATAATTGAAATTGTATTAATTAGTGACCAATCATAAGATAGCTCACCTAAATATCTCAATGCAACACCTACTGATAGAGTACGTAGGTTATCATTTTGAATGATAGTTGCTGCATGAAGATAGTCATCCCAAGTTAATAGTAATGAGTATAAAAATACCGCAAGCATTCCTGGTTTTACCAGTGGAGTAACTATCCTAAACAATATCTGAGTTCTTGAGCATCCATCTATATAAGCAGCTTCCTCTATTGCTTTCGGTACGCCTTCAAAAAAGCTCATCATAAGTAGCACAGTGAAAGGCAAGACATCTGCTATCAATGCCATTATCAATCCCGGAAGAGTATTAATCAGACCCGCATCTCCAAGAAGATCATACAAAGATATCATACGGCTAACCACCGGGAACATTTGTGATGAAAGTAAAGCAGCTAAAATCCATTTGTTCCATTTAATTTTAAATCTGGACAAAGCATAACCAGAGAAAATAGCCATCGTAGTAGTAATTAATGCAGTTATTCCTGACACTATGAAGTTATTTCTATAGTACACAAAAAAATCATTATTAACTGTAAATAATTTTATATAAGAATTTATAGTAGGTTCTATTGGCAAAAACGAAGGTGGATACTTATAAGCCTCCATATTGCTTTTAAAAGATGTTACAAAAACCCAATAAATGGGAAACAGGAGAAAAATAAGCAGTAATAATAAAACAATATATTTTAGGAGGTTTGAAATCTTTCTTTTTTTCATTATGTTTACCTCCCTTAATCCATTTCTGTTGAGCCCAGAAGCTTATTATAAAAAATAATGACTATTATCATCAGTAGCATCCAAATGGTAGTTACTGCAGCACCTGAGCCAAGATTGTTTGAAACGAAGGCTTCTCGATAACTCAAAATTGCAAGAGTTGTAGTAGAATTTTGAGGTCCGCCCCCAGTCATAGTCCAAATTAGTGGGAATTGTTTAAAATTACTGATTATCGCCATAGACATTGCCACCTTAATAACACTCTTCATGTAGGGAAGTACTATACTAAAAAACTTTCTTACTTTCCCCGCTCCATCAATTGTTGCCGCCTCAAGCATATCCTCAGGTACATTTTGAAGCCCCGCAAGCATTAACAATGTTGTAAGTGGTATCTGCTTCCAAAGTGCAGCAATTCCTATTCCATATAATGCTACTCTGGGGTCGTTAAGCATTGCAAAATCAGCAATTCTTCCACCTGTAAAAAATGATACAATATACTTTATTAACCCATATTGTGGTTGAAACATCCACATCCATATAAGTGCAGAAATTATGGTAGGCACTACCCAGGGAGTCATAATAATGCTCCTTAAAAATCTGGCCCCTTTAATATTCGAATTTAATATCAATGACAAAATCATTCCAAGTATGAATTGAAGAGCAACCACAAAAACTACGAAAGCGAAAGTAGCAATGATTGCTCCTCCGAGCTTTTCATTCTCGAATATACGTATATAGTTTTCAAAGTTATTCCATGTCCCGGGTTTTCCGCTTATAATGTTTCTTACTTTAAAATCCTGAAAACTCTTAATAAATGAATCTATAACCGGAACAAGTATAAACAGAGTAGTGATTACTATTGTAGGCACTAGCAATATAAAGGAAAACAAAATGTCTCCCGTTCTTCTTTTTAAAAGAACTGA
Organism: Bacillota bacterium; assembly: GCA_050942825.1. GTDB lineage: Bacteria > Bacillota > Dehalobacteriia > UBA4068 > UBA4068 > CAYRML01. The sequence continues at coordinate 1,933 of JBMNOA010000050.1, read as the reverse complement.
TTGTCTTTTTGCAGTTAAATTAACCATAACATCTCACTTTCGAACTTTACTGCGATTATCTAATATATCAGAAAATATAACTTTTAATTATTTCAGGAAAGCGGATTCCACCGCTTTCCTGAAGTTTTGACTAGTTAGTAAATTGTTTTGCTGCCTGTTTAAAGGTTTCAATCGCTTTATCTACATCCTCATTACCAACGGTAACAGCTTGTGCCAAAGTGGTAAGCTCAAGATTTAGGTTATTATTTTCGGGTACGAATACTTGAGTTTTAATATTATCTGTAGTGCCTAATGCTCCTTGAAGAATAGTACTTCCACTTACGGCATTAGCCATTGCTTTTTTAGCAGGGTACGCTAATGTTACATTTGACATACGCTCGCTAAGATTCTCAGTTGTAATAATATACTCTACAAGTTTACTTACCGCTTCGTTTTTAGCCTGTCCATTGTCAACCAAAAACATACAGTGGGATGAAATCATAGTTTGTCCTATCCCATTTCCGCCAGCGAGAGGCTTTGCTGTAGCCGCAAAATTCTCTGCTTCTGGATTTATAGGCTTAACCCCGGCAAAGCCGTGGGACTGATCATAATACATGGCAAGCTGACCTAATGCAAATAAGTTTCTCAGATCCTTCAGTTTAGCATTCTGAGGGTTGTAACCCTTATCATCTAATAACTTCAGCATATTAATTGCATCCTTGAATCCCTGATTATCAACACTAAGTCTTCCTTGGTCATCTAAAACCTGCCCGCCAAAATTAAATATCATACTAGTCAATGAAACCCCTGATATAGGTACCGAAGCTGTTGTCTGTCCAAAGGCATAAACCTTATTACCATCTTCAGTCTTTAGCTGAGAAAGCTTTTCAGCCATAACTAGCATCTCATCATATGTCTTCGGAGGCTTGTTAGGATCTAGGCCGGCCTTTGTAAATAGGTCTTTATTGTAGTAAAGAACATAAGGGCTAATATACAAAGGTACTGCATAAATCTCTCCATCATCTTTAAAAGCTTCCATAATATCAGGATAAAAATCAGCCATATATTCTTCTGTTAGAATATCTGTGACAGGGGCAATTAGTCCTGAATCGGCAAACCCTGGAATCCAGTCCAGTTCACCAAATATCATATCAACCCTTTCGCCTCCACCAGCCATATTGATAACCTGCTGCATGATTTCTCCGTAAGGAGCACTTACCCATTCAATTTTTATGTTTGGGTTATCTTTTTCAAAGTTAGTTTTTATTTTTTCCCAGAATTCTGTGTGTGCTTCTTCAAGCACTGCATAGTTAGCAAATTTAATAGTTACTGATTCTCCGGTCCCGCCGGTTCCTGTCGGTTGTTGTGTGTTTGTCGGAGTTGGGCTTGGTGTATTTGATTGACCGCATGCTGCCAATGATACAACCAAAATCACAACCAAGAGCATCGATAGAAATTTTTTCATAATTTATCCTCCCTAATATTATTATATTGTTTACATTCTTATGAATGTAACTCAACTAAATTGTTATCGTACTAAGTTAATTCGTACAATTTTATAGTAAACTTTTATTTGTCCGATACAATACGAAATTCTGGTTCACCCGCTTGTTTAGCATATTCAAGTATTAACTCCTGCATTTTTTCTTTAACATCACGGTATGAAGGGTCATCAAGTAAGTTATTTTGCTCTAAAGTATCTTTTTCCAGATCAAAAAGATACTTTTCTTCATAAACATCACTTGTCATATCATTAAAAGGATGTTTATCAGGAGCATAAATAGTATATTTGTAACGATCAGTTCTCACTGCTCGGCCTAAAAAAGACTCACTTATTTGTATATATACTCCTTTTTTCCACTCTAAACTATTTGAAATATTCTGAATTGGTTGCCCTTGAACTTCATCATCAATATCACAACCTGCGATGGTCATTAAGGTTATTGGAATATCA
>JBMNOA010000093.1:0-4194 GCA_050942825.1 Bacillota bacterium | reverse complement strand
TCCAAATTTTTATTGCCTTATCCTGCAATTACGAAAGGGTAAATATCAAGAAAATCATTATCATTAAAATCTCGCTCAACAAATACTCTGCTTAAATATTTTTCACCTTTATTGACTCTGACAAAACAAACTTCTTTTCTGGCAATACCAATAGCATCAAGAATCTCCTGACCATTAGCGGTTGGGCCATTAGTATCATAATATATACAATCGTTACTATCAATAGGCAGTTTAATTGCTTGCGGATGAAGCGTCCACGGTTCTCTTATTTTTATTTTAATAACCATTAATAATCCTCCTTAGTATATATAGTATATATAGTATATACACTATTTTATACTAATGTATCTCCGCTTGTAAAGCGGAGATACATAATTAAGCTTTTTTATATATTGATATTAAATTAGCATACTACTCTACTATACAGGAGGAAGTGTTCTGGAGAAGATAACTGCCAACACAATAACTGATGACATCAGGATAATGGCAATGGGGAATACTTTTTTGATAGTATTTCCTTCTTCACCTAAGGCATCGATTGTAGCAGCGCAGTTTTGCAATTTAACGGGCGAGATAACACTAGCCAAACCACCGGCAATACCAGTTGCCGCTGCCAGAATTGGACCATGGATTCCTAAAAGATCCCCTGTCAGCAAGTTGCTAGGTGCAAACATTGCCAAAGCGGAGGCTTCTGAACCTGTTACGAAACCACCAAATAAACCTAGCGGAGGAACAATTACTGGATAAGCTGCGCCAAAGGCACTTGCAGAAGATGCAGACAAGCAAGCAACCATGTTTTGCAGAGGATCTAATAATGTCCAAACACCGTCAGGTTGGATTTGAAAACCGGAAAAATTCATTACCAGTCCTACTGCAAAGAACAAGCATACGGAAGCCGTAGGTTTAATGGCTCGTTTAGCAAGTTTTCTCATAGTCTCACCAAGTTGAGCTTTAGTAGGACGGAAAATAATAAATGAAATAAGTGTGCTTATTACTACCCAGAAATATGCATTCCAGAATACGCGAGTTTTTGCGGGTGAACCGGGAATAATTTCTACGGGTAATGCCAATTTTACTTTCAAGAATTCATTAATGGGAGGAATAAAAGCAACAATTAACAAACAAACAATCAAGATGATCCAGGGCGAAAGAGCTTTACCTAAAGACATAGATTTTTCGATTTCTTTATCAGCTTCGCTCAATACAGAACGATCTATAATAACACTTTTTGTAGCTTTAAGATAGAGCAACATTGCGATTATAGCAGCAACACCTGCTATAACACCGGTTAAAACGATTGCAGATTCAAGAGCTGGGATATGACCAATAGCAAATGCCATCCAACCGGCTGCCATTCCTGTAATTAAGGCAACTAAGAAACCTTTTTTTAGCATTTTGGCACCGCCAATAAGGGCAAACATACCAAAACAAATCATAGTTGAAACAACAGGCAGGTACATTGAGAAATATTTTGCAGCGTCTACCAGAGAAACATTAGTCAGGTCTGAAAATACAACCAAAGGAGCTGCCATCATTGAATATGTACAAAGAGCATCAAAACCAATAGCCGGCAAAGCAATGCACAAAACTTTGGAATAGCCTAAATCCCTTAAAATCGGCGGCAAAAAGGATAAGGGATTTGCACCAACTGAATTCAATGTAGTACCGGCACCGATATTTACTATCATAGTTCGAGCCTCTTCGTTTGTGGGGGATATTGTTTTAAGGAATACTCCAAGTCTTTTTAGAGAACCTGTAGCCTCCATAAAAGCGACTTGGAAAATAGAGGTTGCCACCATAAAGGCCATAGGAAAAGCAGTAATTGCACCATGGCCACTGGCTTTAAAAAGGATAGATGCTGGAGTCCCAAAGGCTGTAAGGGCCAAAATAAGGACTAATATCCATGATACTAACGCACACCAATGTGTGTGTATTTTAAAAACAATAAGCATGATAGCACATACAATCACAGGTACTAAAGTAAAGAAAACATGTAGTCCTAGCACTTTAATAACCCCCTTTATAAATTTTTGATTAATAACTGATATGAATATATGTAAAGCAACAATTTATCAGTAAATTATAGGGATATATTATTAAAAAATATTATTTTATCCCCAGAAAAACAAATCCTTATCACAATCATCATTGTAAAAACTCATAAAATATTTTTATCCTAATTGTTTGCACTGCTGTAATATGATTGCCTTTTATTGTTTTCTTCCCCCAAATCCCCCCCTTTCTCATTTAACATCATAATAAATTGTTGCTTTATAATTTTTACTGATAAATTTTTTTCATTGCTCATATAAACTAAATAAAATAATTACTCTCTATTACATAAAATCTTATTAATACACCCCCCGGTTATCCGACTAACCGACACTTTTGAAAAAATAAAATAACATTATGCATTAACATATTTAACGGTTAGTCGACTGACTGTCTACATAAAAAAAATAAAATGTTTTGGATTAATGCACCCCCCGCTTTTAAAAAACGGGGGTGCATTAATAAGATTTCACAAAATGAACTCAACTATCCTACTGGTACAGGCGGAATTGTTGCAGTAAAGATCATACACATAATCATAACTGCAATAAGTAAGATAATCGCAATTTTGAATGTACTTTTCAGAACATTGGCCTCTTCACCAATAGCATCGATTGTAGCAGAAGCATTTTGCAATTTAGCAGGAGAAATAACACTGGCCAAACCACCGGCGATACCGGTTGCTGCAGTAATAACGAGAGTATTCAGATTCAATGCTTCCCCTGTTTGGATATTGTATTGAGCAAACATTGCTAAAGCAGAGGCTTCTGAGGATGTTACGAAACCACCAAACATACCCAAAGGAGCAACAATCAAAGGATAGAGTGCGCCAAAAGCATTAGCGGAAACTTGTGCCAAAACAGAGACCATGTTGTTAAGAGGATCAAGCAAAGCCATGGTGCCATCGGCTTGGATTTGATAGCCGGTGAAGTTCATCAAAAGGCCCAAAGCAAAGAAGATCATGGTAGCAATAGCTGGTTTAGGGGCACGTTTTCCCCATTTTTTCAAAGATTCCTTGACTTGTGCTCCGGTAGGACGGAGAACGATGAAAGAGAGTAATGTGCTTACTAATACCCAGAAATAAGCATTGTATAAGGGACGAAGTTTAACAGAGGCAGCAGGAAGCACGGAAACAGGTGTTTCTAATTTAACACGCAAAAGCTCATTAATCGGAGGAACAAAGGCCACGATCAAGAGGCAAATGATCAAAATCAACCATGGAGAAAGCGCTTTGCCCAAAGACATTTTTCTTTCGATGGCTTTATCTTCTTCAGTCAATACAGAGCGATCGATAATAACACTCTTGGTAGCTTTGAGATAGATCAACATAGCTACGAGGGAAAGAAGACCTGCAATAACACCAGTAAGAACGATAGCGGATTCAAGAGCTGGGATATGAGCAATTGCAAAAGCTACACCACCAGCTGTAAGACCTGTGACCAAAGCGGCAACAAAGCCTTTTTTGACCATTTTGGCTCCACCGACAAGGGCGAACATACCTATACAAATCATTGTGGAAATAACAGGCAAGTAAAGAGAGAATACTTTTGCAGCATCAACTAAGGATACGCCAGTTAAGTCACAGTATGTTACAAGCGGTGCAGCCAACATGGAGTATGTACAAAGGGCATCGAAACCGATAGCCGGTAAGGCAATACAAAGCATATTGGAATATCCCATACTTTTCATGATTGGAGGCAAAACGGAAACAGGTGTGGCACCAACGGAAACAAGTGTGGTACCGGAGCTCAAGTTGATCATCATAATTTGGGCTTCTTTATTGCCAGGGGATAATGTTTTAAGGAAAACAGCGACCCTAGCAATAGCACCAGTTGATTCCATAACAGAAATTTGCAAAATAGAGAATATAACCATGATTGAAATTGGGAATGAAGTTAAAATACCGTGAGCACTAGCTCTCATGCCAACTTCAAAAGAGGTATTAAAGAAAATTGCTGAGATGACAATTGCGGCGACCCATCCGATGATAGCACTGAGATGTGTTGAAACTTTAAAAACGAGCAACACAACTGCGACCAAAATAATCGGAAGAAGAGTCATGATAGTAAGTAATCCTAACATTTGGTAAATCTCCTCCAAGTCTAATAGTTTAAAATATCTTAATATGAATAAGAGCAGAAA
>JBMNOA010000131.1:0-2636 GCA_050942825.1 Bacillota bacterium | reverse complement strand
CTCAGCTTTTTTTTTCTTTAAACCGTCCTTATTTTGGAATATAGGAATTATCATATCTTCGTTTTTAGCCGGGGGCTGCGTAGCCGCGTGGGGCTTTTTCTTAAAAAGCGGCACCCCAAAAAATGAACGACTCAAAACAATAGCGGATATGCTGATTCTTTCAAATATATTAATGATAGTGCTCAATATGGCGGCTATTCACATTTCACCGTATACAGGACTGATGCTTTCTGTGCTGATGCTTATGGGTGCCTTTGTATTTGCCTTACGCCTTCCTGTGAATAATGATACTATTTCATCCGCTTCGTCAGAACATGAAGTGAACTCTATCGGCATTGCAAGGCCGCTAATTTTTTTATGTTTTTTTGTTGCGGTTATTACAATTAATTCAGGCTTGATGTATCAAGTGATTAATCCCGCCTTTTCACATCTTGAATGGCTGACGAGCTGGTACTGGGCTCTGCCATATATTTCAGCGCTTTTTGTTATGAGAAATCTGCCTCGTAGGATTAACAGGACATATATACTTTATGTAGGTATAGCAATGATCGGACTTTCATTTATCTTTTTTATGGGTTTTAAACACACGATTGCCAGTTATCTTGCAATTAATTTTCTCATGCTTGGAGCCTATGGTGTGTACGATTTGTTTTGGTGGAGTATCTTAGGAGAAATGCTGGAGCTTCATAATAACCCCGCAAAAATTCTTGGTATCGGTCTTTCGGCTAATTTGCTGGGAGTGCTGCTGGGTGGAATTATTGGAAAAGTTGTGACAGCCACGGATATAAATAACCCGAATCCTGTACTACTGGCATTGGTTGTGGTTTGTGTAACCCTTGCGCTTCTGCCTCCTCTTAATAATCACCTTACTATACTGTTAAAAAATCATGCTTTTTTAACGGTGATCCCTGAGACGTCCGAGCAGGAGGCGACTGTTCATGTCGGTCGCGCAAAAGAGTTCAGCAAGCTTACCGAACGGGAAAACCAAGTTGCATCCCTGCTCCTCCAGGGCAAAACATATAAAAAAATTGCAGCTGAACTTTATATAAGCGAAAATACGGTAAAGTATTATGTCAAGAACATATATTCTAAATTAGATATAAAGAGCCGTTCTGACTTAATTGATATTATGATGGAAAAATAAAATTCTCTAATAAATCGAAAATTTTGGGAACGCTTAAACAAGCACATATTCTTCAGCATCCTACCCAAAAAAGGTGGGGGCTTTTTAATTTACTACCCGATAAGGGTGATTATTTTTTATTATCTAATTGTTATGCTGTAATTGGTATAGGTGGCGGGTTCTACTTAATTTTTAGAGCATGCCAGTTTTCTAGTCTGGCTCGCTACACAATCCTGCAACTCTTTTAATCGTAGCAGGAGCGCCGCTTATTCACGGTTTGCATAAACAAATATCAATACTGCATAGTAAAACGGTTTTCACACAGTCTTACGAGGAGCGCAACGACGCAGGAACATAGAAGATCCTTTGCTTCGAAAGTATGGCAAAAATCAGATAATGCTTAATATCAGCCAAAGCCCTATTGATAAATCTGCGGAAAAAGGAGGACGTAATCGTGAGTAAATTCTGTAAAGCTTGTGGTACAAAGCTTGATGATAATGCTAAATTCTGTGACAGCTGCGGTACCAAGTCAGAAATGCCTCAATCCAGTAAAACCGAGATTACACAGATTCCTTATTTAGGTGGAATTACGCCCGCACCTTTAGGTAGCGGAGAAATAATTTTTACCATATTGCCAAAATTATCAGAAGGAATAGTACCGGTACCCAATCCAATTAAAGTGTTATTATACGGTGCATTTAATATCATACGAGGTATTGGGGCGGCATTTAAAGACAAGAAAAAATGGATACCTGCGATAATTATGGCTGTTATATGGCTTAGCCTGACCCTGCTTCCGTCTTTAGGCTTCAATCCCCGATGGATACAGGGATTATCTTGGCTTACCTTTGCGCAAGGCGGGTTGGGCTTACCGGGGTATAATAATTGGCTGCAGGTGACTGGGGGTATTGTGGGTAAAGGACTTGTCGCGAGCCTCGTCTTTTCACTTTTTTCAGGAGGTAATCCGCTTAAAAAAATAGGGAGCGGATTAAAAGCTATGTTTTCATCATATGCGTGTAAGAGTATTGAACAAATTGGATCACTACTCATTGGAATAGGTTTTGCGCTTGCATTTTATAATTTTATGGCAGGTTACGCGTCTCTTTCCATGTCAATGGCAGGTGTTTCGGCCTTACTCCTTTCCCTTAGGGCATTGGGAAGTCATACCGGTTTTTTAAGAAAATTTTTTGGCGGGCTTACAGCAAAAAAAACATCAAAAGGAAAGGCTGTAGATACATCAACCGTAAATCGTATAATTGGGGGCATGGCTACCGGGTTTATGCTCAGTGTACCTATATCTGCGCTTAATATATTATATCTTCCCTATATATTGGGAGGAGTAATTTTCATTTCAGGTATCATTATTGCCATAATCGGTAAAACAAAAAAGATAGTGTAAAGTAACTTATGAAAAAATGACATTTAGCAATTTTGGACTGAAATGGACCTTGAAAAGTGAAGAACGTGCCAAGTTTCCGCATTTATTCCACGATCCTCTTGACAATGAGCCTCC
>JBMNOA010000092.1:0-4212 GCA_050942825.1 Bacillota bacterium | reverse complement strand
GTTCGTTCATCATTATAATGATATAATCCGGCAACTTTATATCCACATGCTTCAACTAAATCGATATAAACAATAGTATTTCTTCCAACCCCTAAAATGTATATTTCTTTATTTTCCATTATATCTTATTTTTAATCAAAGTTTTTGTGTTGCAATTTTAGTAAATGGAGGAGATTATTTGAATTATTTTTTCAATCTCAAAGATTTTTAATCGCCAATATAGCGGCAAACATAGAATTCGTTTTGAAATATCTTCCGAAACAGGTGTTGGTTGATATTCTATAATATTGGTGTAAGTGTTTACCGATGGAAAGAAATATCTTCGGGGAAATATATTTTCAGCATTTAATGCTTTCTCAACTTTCAGGAGATGTGCCTCTGATTCGAAAATTACCGGAAAATATGAATAATTGGGAGTGCCTTGCTTCACTTTTTGAAATGTAAGTTCAGGTATGTTTGATAAAGCCTCTTTGTATAAATTGTACTTTTCTTTTCTGTTGCTCAACACTTCATCGTAATACTTTAAGTTGGCTATTCCCAATGCTGCATGTACCTCAGTCATTTTTCCGTTAAAACCATCTTCCACAATATCTTTTTCATCGTTATGCCCAAAAAAACGAATCCGTTTTAGCTTTTCATGCAATTCATTGTTTGTGGTTATGCATCCACCACCTTCGGCAGTATTTAACAATTTAGTCGCGTGAAGGCTGGTGGCTGTAATATCGCCATATTCCAACAAACTTCTACCGTTGTAGGTTGAACCAATGGCATGTGCGCCGTCGTAAATGACCTTTAACTGGTATTTTTTTGCAATGGCATCAATGGCATCCACATCGCAGGGATTACCAAAGACATACACCGGCATTATGGCTACGGTTTTGTCGGTTATCAAAGCTTCAATTTTTGTCGCGTCAATGTTCAGCGTTTCAGGGTCAATATCGCAAAATACCGGAGTACAGCCTTCCCATTTTATGGCGCTTACCGTGGCAATCCATGTAAATGGTGTGGTAATAATTTCCCCTTTTAATTCAAGTGCTTTAATTGCCATTTGCAAGGCAATTGTTCCGTTGGAAACCGCCACAAAGTTTGGAATATTCAATTTTTCGCACAAGTCTTTTTCAAGCTGCTGTACCAACGGTCCGTTGTGGGTTAAAATACCACGCTCCCAAACTCCCTGGAGAATTTTCATGTATTCATCGAGCGGTGCCAGCGAGGGTTGTGTTACATAAATGGGTTTATCATTCATATCGTTTTATTTAAACTTTTTCTGTGAATTGGTTCACAAGTTGTGCTTGTTTTAATATTGTTTTGTAATTATTCATGCGAGCAGTGTCACCTTCAATACATTGTTTAAAAAGTAGAATTGATTTTTTAAATGCATCGTCGGCAGGTAATTTATGAGTTTTTGTTTCGTTTCCAGTCATTATAATCAATTCCGGAACAAAACCTGTCGGGGCTGTCAGCACCCTTCCAGTAAACAAACTGCCCTTGCTGCCCCAAACTTCGAGGTCGCATTTATAACTGTTGTCCATACCAAAGGCAATTTGGGCTGTTATACCATTCTCGTTTACCATTACCGCAGAACCTGCAATGTCCACTTCAAATTCATCAATAAAATTGGATTGTGCCTGAACAATTTTCGCACTTTCACCCAGAAGCATGGAAGCATATTTTATAGTGTAACCTCCGGCATCGAGTAATGCACCACCGCCCAAAGCTTTATTATATCGAAAGTCATTGGATGCGCGCCTTGGAAATCCAAAAGAAATGCGGTACAACCGAACATCCCCGATTTCACCACTTTTTATAACATCATTTATTGCCTTTAGCTGGTTGTGAAAGGCAAACATGTAGTTTTCGTGAACTGCAAGGCTTTTGCTTTTTGCAAGTTCTATAATTTTGCCAGTATTTTCCAGTAACGTAGTTGCCGGCTTTTCGAGTAAAATATGTTTTCCGGCCGCAAGTGCCTGTTTGCCCCAATTGTAATGCAGCGCAGGCGGTAAAGGCAAGTAAATGGCATCTGTTTCGTCAGAATTAATCAGGCTTTTATAACTCTTAAACAGTTTACCACCATATTGTTCAATGAATAATTTTGCCTTGTTCTCTTCTTTTGAAATTACATCATTGTTTGCTCCCTCCCATTCAGTTTTATCGGCAATGGCTACACCAACAAACTTGAAGTCAGGAATCAATGTCAGGGCAGGCAAAAACCTACGCAATGCAATATCAGATGGGCTAATTATTCCTATTCGTATCATATCGAAGTCATTAAATAAAAGAAATGGCAGCAATTAAACTACGCGCCTGAATATTCAAATAATTATTGAATTTTAAAAAGGTATATAACTGATTTAAGGTCATCCAAATGTACTTATCTGGTAGCTGCTCGGGGATTTCATCACCTGCCAGTATAATCATGTTTCGGTTTTGTTCCCTGAAAAAACGGCCTCCTTCTTCCGATTGTAAGGTGTCGAAAATAACCTGTTCAGGATTTGCCTTTAATACATAGTCGAGAAACGGCAAGGCCCCTTCTTTCGTTTGTCTGTAGTTTCCGGTTAAACATTGTACGGTTGGTGCAAATTCAATAATATCGTGGTTTCCACTTTCCAGTTTTGCTTGTACTGCAAAATGTAAAATGCCATTTATTTCTTTACATACGAAAGCACAGAGGCCCTCCTGTGCTGGTGCTACCATTGGTTGGCTCCATTTAACCACCTCCCGGTTTCCAATTTCAACATCAACAGCTATTACTTTAAAGAATTTACTGGTTTCATGAGCTATTTCATCATCCTGTATAATCCATTGTACCATCTTGTCTAAAGGTATCTGTTTTACATCCAGGTCGTAAATGCTCTTTAGTTGTGTAAGAAAGGTAATGATGTTTTCAACGGTATGTAAACCGCCTTCGTTTAAAAGTGCCGACTTTAAAAAAGCCTGTGGCATTTTCTTTATACTGTTTTTGCTGTCAAGGTAATTGAAGAAATCGACTACTTCGGGTTCGAAGTTGCCAAAAGGTATTCCTGAAATTACCGTCCGGGTGTCCATATTTACAAGATTATCGTATGACATTAACTGTTTAAGCTGTCCCAAGGTAAGCCAAACGAAATTTCCATATTCTGGAATATCCTCATCGATTTTGATAATAATATTTCTGTTACGTTTTTTTAAAAACCGAGCACCTTGCTCCGATTGAAGCTGGTCGAGTAAAATTTGATTCGGTTTTGCATTTTGGAAATATTCCAGATAAAGCGGTTTCTTTCCTTTATGCACTTGTGAATAATTGCTTCGTGTGGCCTGTAATGTTGGAGATAGTTGGACGTAATTAATGTTTCCGGGTTCAATTTTTGCCTGCATCAGGAAATGCAGGATTCCGTTGAATTCCTTGGTAATGAAGCCGAGATATCCTATTTCGGGTTGATTGATTATGGGTTGATCCCATTCAGGAATTGTGCCCCAGTTGGTTTTTACCCGAATGCCATCAATACTGAAAAATTTACCGGATTGATGTCTTAAACTTTCATGGTCAAAACTCCATTGAGCTAATTTCTCAAATTGAGTTCTATTAATATTTACATGAACTTCTTGGTTTTGTTTATCGAGCCATTTTATAACTTCCGACGTGGGTAGAAATGAACCCTCAGAAGCAAAAGCACTTCTTAAAAAAAGATAGGAAGTTTGTTTACTATTGTTTTTATCCATTATTTTTCTTTTTACGGATTTCTCCAATTTTTTCAACAATCAATTCTTTTACAAAGATATAATCTTTGAATTTAGTGACTTCACAAATCACAAGTACAAACAGACCTCCGAATACAATTTGAATGATTAATTTTAACGGATAAGAGAATGGCAACAGTGCTCCCAATAAGTAGACAAGAACTCCCATTGTCAATGCAAGGGAAAAAGAGGGTAATATATCTTTCACCTGTTGTGTAATTGAGTACCCTATTTTCACGCCACTCCAATAACTGTTCAGGTAATATGCGATAAGCGTATTGACCATCATCCCGGCAATCATCATTTTAATTCCGAAAAACACACCTATCACAATGGTTGGAATGGCAATGATTTTTTTGATCACTTCTAATTTCAAAAACAGGTCAGATCTACCTTGTACCTGCAGCATATTCAAATTCAAGGCATGCAACGGATACATCATACCCACAAAACAGAGCATCTGCAGATAAATAATTGCCGGCTCCCATTTGGCAC
>JBMNOA010000027.1:0-22643 GCA_050942825.1 Bacillota bacterium | reverse complement strand
ATCTCTACAATGATGACATCAATGCCGATTTTTTTTATTTGGCTCCAATCTATAATCAAATCCTCGCTACGGCTGAAAAAACTAAAAAAACCTCTCTCTCCGGGAAGTATCAATGATTTGATGCGGCCTTCACTTAAATCAAATTCTATGTCTTTGACATAACCCAGTTTTTTGCCGTCAAGATTATTAATGATATCTTTATTCCTTAAATCAGAAACTCTAAACATTTTATCACCTCTTTATTCATTTGTATGCTTTTAATCACTATAATACAACCTGATTTTTAATTAAAATAATCGGCAGTTAATAATTACTATAATTTTCCTGATAATTATTGACATACGAGATATTGTGTAGTAATATTATAAATGCACAAGATAGAGTATTTTGGTTGGGGAGGGCCTGCTCATGCGTTGTGTTTTCTGTGGTCATGAAGATTCAAAAGTTTTAGATTCTCGCCCCGTTGATGAGGGAAAAAGCGTCCGCCGGCGCAGAGAATGTCTGGCCTGCGGCAAGCGTTTTACCACTTATGAGAGGGTAGAGAATTTGCCCCTAATTGTAATCAAAAAAGATAACCGCCGTGAGCTATTTGATGCCAATAAAATCTTAAACGGTTTAGTGAAGGCTTGCGATAAGCGTTCTATTCCTTTAACTGTTTTAGAGCAAATGGTTAATGAAATAGAAAAGGATCTTTTAAATACTCTAAATAGAGAAATCCCCTCACAAGAAATAGGTGAGATGGTTATGGACAAGCTAAGGAATATCGACCAAGTGGCGTATGTGCGTTTTGCCTCTGTATATCGCAAATTTGAGGATATACAAACTTTCTTGAAAGAGTTACACCAATTGCAACAAGAACAGGAAGAGCAGAAGAAAAATCCATAAATCTCAGGAGGTAAATAATATATGTTATTTCAGCAAATACGCAAAAGAGATGGACGTTTGGTATCCTTTGACGAGGGGAAGATTACAGATGCCATCAACAGCGCCTGCAAAGCCACTGGTATAGATGACAAAGCTTTGGCCATACAATTGACTTTAGATGTTTTGAATGCGCTGAAAAAAAGTTATAATAACAATATTTTTTCCGTTGAAGATGTCCAAGATATAGTAGAAAAAACTTTGATAGAAAAAGATTTGGCTCAAACGGCCAAGGCCTATATATTATATAGAGATAAAAGAACCAGAGTGCGTATGGCTAAATCTGATTTAATGGATGCTGTAGAACAAATATTGATTGAAACTAATAAAGAAAATGCCAATGTCGGAAATTCCCCCTCAGCAAAAATGCTGCAAATCGCCTCTGCCGCCAGTAAAACGTATTACTTGACGCGTTTTATTCCCCAGGAGTTTTCCACTGCTCATAAAAAGGGGGAAATACATATCCATGATTTAGATTTTTATTGCAAAACCCTAACCTGCATACAAATCCCTTTGGGAGAACTTTTGAGCAAAGGGTTCAACAACGGGCACGGTTATATCAGACCTCCCAAACGTGCTGCATCCGCGACGGCACTGGCTGCTATAATTTTACAAAGCTCCCAAAATGATATGCATGGCGGGCAAAGCTTCCCCTTTTTTGATAAAGATATCGCTCCTTTTGTTGAGAATTCTTCAGAAGAAGAAGTTTTTCAAGCCATGGAGGCTTTTATCTATAATCTTAACAGTATGCATTCCAGGGCCGGTGCTCAAGTGCCTTTTTCCAGTCTCAATATCGGTGCCGATACCTGTGAAAACGCACGCAAAGCCTGCCGCAATCTGCTTTTGGCTTATGAAAAAGGTTTGGGCCATGGGGAAAATCCGATCTTTCCCAATATCATTTTCCGTATCAAAGAAGGTGTAAACCTCAATCCCGGTGATCCCAACAGAGATTTATTCGAATTAGCTATGAGAGTTACTTCAAAAAGGATGAATCCTACCTTCAGTTTTATGGATTCCAGCTTTAATAAGCCTTTTGGCTCAGATGTCAGCTATATGGGCTGTCGCACCAGAGTGATAGCTAACCGTAGAGGCCCGGAAATTACGGAAAAAAGGGGCAATCTCTCTTTCACTTCCATTAATCTGCCTAGGATCGCGATTCAATCCAAAGGCGATATAGATATCTTCTACAAACTTCTGGATTATACCTTGGATCTAGCAGCCCGTCAGTTATTCCATCGTTATAAAGTACAGGCTGCTTTAAAAGTAAAAGATATGCCCTTTTTGATGGGTCAGCATCTGTATTTGGATTCTGATAAGCTTAAAGATAATGATACTATCGAGGAGGCTATCCGTCACGGCACTTTGTCGATCGGCTTTATCGGTTTGGCAGAAACGCTAACTTCCTTGACAGGACAACATCATGGGGAGTCGCCGGAAGCCAATAAATTAGGAATGCAAATCGTGTCCTATATGCGTAAAAAAGTTGATGAATTCGCCGATAATTATGATCTCAACTATACCTTTTTAGCCACACCAGCCGAGGGATTATCAGGACGTTTTTTATCTATTGATAGAGAAGAGTATGGGATTTTGCCTGGCATTACCGATAAAGAATATTATACCAATTCTTTCCATGTACCGGTATCATTCCCAATCTCTATGTTTGATAAAGTTTCTATTGAAGGACCATATCACAAATACTGTAATGCTGGACATATCAGTTATGTCGAAATGGCCAGTCCGCCTCTGGATAATTTGGAAAGTATCGAGGTCATTCTTCGGCATATGAAAGACAGTGACATGGGTTATGCGGGGATCAACTTCCCCATAGATTTTTGCCGACAATGTCATTATCAAGGGGTATTTCCCGCAGAATGTCCTTCCTGCTCTTCCTCTGATATCAGTAGAGTAAGACGTATCACAGGTTATTTCAGCACTATCGACCGTTTCAATGAATCTAAAAAAGAAGAGCTGAAGGATCGCGTATCACATATATAAAGCAGCATACCCAATAAATTATTTATATAAAAAGGAAAGTCAAACTTTCCTTTTTTGTTATACTAATTATAAAGGAGTAAGAGATGAAAATAAAAATTGCGGGCATCTTAAAAGAAAGTGTAGTAGATGGTCCGGGCATCAGAATGGTAGTTTTTTGTCAAGGTTGCCCGCACGATTGTCCCGGCTGCCATAATCCTAAGACTCATGATATTAAAGCTGGTTATTGGGAGGAAACAGACAGTATCATAGCTTCTTTTTTGTCTCATAAACACCTAAATGGGCTTACCATTTCCGGTGGAGAACCTTTTTTGCAGGCTGAGGCGTGCAGCCGGATAGCAAAAGCGGTCAAAGATGCGGGCAAAAACATAATTTTGTTTACTGGCTATACCTGGCAGCAATTACAGGAGCAAGAAAAAATCAATACCGCTGTGAAAGAGCTATTGCTGAACAGTGATATTGTGGTGGACGGGCCTTTTATCGAGCAAGAAAAAGATCTTAATCTCTCCTTCAGAGGATCAAAAAATCAAAAGGTTATAGATATACAAAAATCTTTGACAAAAAATGAGATAATAGAAATAAAATGGGGCAGGGAAGCTTTTTAATTTAAAACGGATAAGTATTTTATTTTCTTGTCCAAAAAACGGGAACATTATCTTTAAATGAAAATTACCAAAAGTTGCTACTATTAATTACAAATGCTATAATAAAAAGATAGTTAAGCAAATAGGAAGATACCAAAAATTTGCATAATAACGACTCGAATAAAGGACTGCCATGAATAAAAATACTGCTAATAACAAAAGAGTAAAACCCAGAAATAAAACTGCAGATATCATTGCATTCATTCTTTTACTAGGGATCGCTATTACAATAGGCATTTCCATCAAAAATTCTCTTGACCTCAGCTTGATAAAATATGCCACCGTAGAAAATGGGCAGGTGGTAGAGAGTATAGAAGGACAAGCCTTAATCCTGCGTGAGGAGCAACTTATTGCTGCCCCTGCAGGTGGACAATTTAAGCCTACTCTTTCTGAGGGTGCCAGGGTCAAGTTAGGTTCCACCGTAGGTTATATGGAACAGGAATCCGGTAAAAAAATTAATGTTTATGCCAGTAATACCGGTATAGTTTCTTATATGCTAGACGGCAAGGAAGGGCTTGCACAAAGGGATATTCTTCATGAATTAGACTTGGCTAAGCTACTGTCATTGTTTGACCCGCAAAATCAAACAGATGATAAAGATAAGAAGCTAAATATAAATAATGATAATTTAGGTAAGGGCAGATCTGTTTGTAAGGTTATTGATAATCTGTTAAATTATACTTTGATCGTAGCTATCGACCCAAATAACGAGCTGCCAGAAAAGAAATCTCTGAAATTTTTTGTCCCCAAAAGGCAAGATGGTCAGGAGCAAGTAGAACAATCGCCTGTTTTTTCTGCTAAAGTGATTGATACTGTAGAGGATATTGCTAAAAAGTATGTCATATTAGAATTTTTGCCCAAGGAGGATTTTTTCTCACAGGACCGTTATTTTACGGTAAATCTGATACAGGAAAGCTTTTCCGGACAAATAATCCCTGCCTCCGCCATCGTTAATCAAGCCGATGGTAGCAGCGGTGTTTATAAACGTTATAAAAAAAGACTAAGTTTTGTAAAAATAGAAGTTATAGGAATAATAGAAGATCAAGCAGCTGTATCCGGTCTATCAGTCGGTGATAAAGTAGTTATAAACCCGCAGATACTGACGAAAAAACAAAAATCTCAAATAACCTTATAATAAAAAGGAGCGACCCAGTATGACTATTGACACAGCGATTCAGGAAGTAAAGCATAATATCAAAGCAGCCCAATCAAGAAGCCCGTTCGCGGCTAAAGATGTATTGTTATTGGCTGTAACCAAAACCGTAGAGCCTGAGAGGATACAAGAAGCGATAGAGGCCGGAGTTTGTGACTTAGGCGAAAACAAGGTGCAGGAAATATTAGCCAAATATGATGCTTTGCCCACCGCTAAATGGCACCTTATCGGACATTTGCAAACAAATAAAGTGAAATATATTTTGGATAAAGTAGTAATGGTACATTCCTTAGACAGAATAGAATTAGCCAAAGAAATTAATAAAAGAGCCTTGGCTCTTAATATAATCATGCCGGTTTTGGTACAAGTGAATATCGCGGAAGAAGACAGTAAATTCGGCTTAAAGGAAGGCGAGGTCAAGGATTTCCTGACTGCGATGGCCGATTATAAAGGCTTACAGGTGGAAGGATTAATGACTATAGGCCCCTTTTTGCCTGATAAAGAAGATTTGCGGCCTGTTTTTCGTTCTTTGCGGCTTTTATCACAACGAATGGATTCACTCAATATGCCTCATATAAGCATGAAGCATCTTTCCATGGGCATGAGTAATGATTATGAGGTTGCTGTAGAGGAAGGTGCTACAATAATCAGAGTGGGCAGTAACATCTTCGGCCACAGGATCTATAAATAAATTATAAATATTCATGCTTTAAGCAGGAAATTTTATTCATTTAGAGAATGTATAAAAGCAAAACAATATTTGCCAAAAGGCCGAAGGAGAGAATTTTATGGGTCTGTTAGAAAAAGTAAGTAACTTATTTTATAAAGAAGAGGATTATGAAGAGGATGATATAATAGAGGAGGAAGAGGTTTCAACTAGACGTAGACCAATTTCTATGCCCAATGAAAGACCTGTTTATAAAGATCAGGAATATAATAAAAGAAGTAGAAGAAATAATATCATGAGTATCCCCACCAACGCCAATCGTTTCGATCAACCTCTGGAAATGGTGCTGGTTAGGGCTACTTCTTATGATGATATGCAGGAAATTGCTAATAATATTAAAGAGCAAAAAATAGTGGTAGTTAATTTTGAAGATATGGATAAAGGGTTGGCTCAAAGAATGGTCGACTTTTTGAGCGGAGCTGTTTTCGCTTTGGACGGTATGCCGAAAAAGGTTTCCGGCGGCACCTTTATCTTCAGTTCCTCCAAAGTTGATCTGAGCGGCCAAATTATGGATAGTGGTCTATCTTTTAGTGATAAATTCTCCGATACGGAAAGCACTTTTAAATCATCCAGATTTTTTAGAAAATAGTAGCTTTTCTCAAGATTCATGTTCTGAGGAGGTGATCTTAGATTAGCTTTAATCTTTATAATTTTATATTTATTATTTTTGAAGTTTATATTATCTTGATTGTTATCCGAGCCTTTTCTTCATGGTTAAGACCAAGTTTAAATAATCCAATTTTTCGTTTTCTTTATGATATGACCGAGCCTGTATTAGGCCTTTTCCGTAAGTTGATACCAATAGGCAGAAACTCAGGTATAGATTTTTCACCTATATTTGCCATTATTTGTTTGCAAATAATTGAATCAATCTTGATTAGGATCGTATTTTATTAATCAGCCCTGCATTGACAGGGCTTTTTACTTGACGTGCAAGATCATAATAGTTATAATTATGTAATATATAATTTATTTGAGATATTTATTGTTTAAGCATATGCAAATGATATTATTCCAAGCGAAAGGAAAGAGAAATTACAATGGAATATGGAAACACCTTAAATTTACCACAAACAGAATTTCCTATGAGGGGGAACTTGCCGCAAAGGGAGCCGGAGTTATTATCCTTTTGGCAAAGTATTGATATTTATAAATTAGTCAACGAAAAAAATAAAGGTAAACCGGCTTTTATACTGCATGATGGTCCGCCTTATGCCAATGGTGATATACATCTGGGGCATGTGCTTAATAAAGTATTAAAAGATATGGTAGTTAAATATAAATCTATGAATGGATTCAACGCACCTTTGGTACCTGGATGGGATACTCATGGCCTGCCTATCGAACTAAAAACCATCAAGGATCTGCGTATCAACCGCCACCAAGTGGATAAAGTGGAATTCCGTGAGCGTTGCAAAGGCTACGCTCTTAAATATGTAGATATCCAAAGAGAGCAATTTAAACGTATCGGTGTAAGAGCCGACTGGGACCATCCTTATGTAACTTTAGACCCTGAATATGAGGCTGTGCAAATAGGTGCCTTCGGCGAAATGGCCAAAAAAGGCTATGTTTATAAAGGTTTGAAACCGGTTTATTGGTGCCCTGACTGTGAAACAGCTTTGGCCGAGGCAGAAGTAGAATATGCCGACCACAAGTCGGCTTCTATCTATGTCAAATTTGCAGTCCAAGATGGTAAAGGTATCCTAGATGAGGATACATCCTTCGTGATCTGGACTACTACACCTTGGACAATTCCCGCCAATTTGGCTATTTGCCTGCATCCTGAATATGACTATGTTTTACTGCAAGGCAATGGTGAAAAGTTTATAGTTGCGCGGGATCTGGTTGATAATTTTTGGCACAGTATAGGCAGAAAAGATACTTCTTATACGGTTCTGGCCCAATATAAAGGGCGTGATCTGGAATATATTACTTGCCGTCATCCTCTTTTGGATAGGAAATCCTTAGTTATCTTAGGTAATCATGTCACTTTAGAAGCAGGTACAGGTTGTGTTCATACTGCTCCCGGACATGGTATGGATGACTTCTTTGTAGGTAGACAATATGATCTGGATATCCTTTCTCCACTTGACAATAAAGGCTGCTTTACTGAAGAAGCCGGCCCATTTAAGGGTCTGGATACCAAAAAAGGCAATAAAGCAGTGGTAAAAGCGTTAGAAGAAGCCGGGGCTTTGCTTCATTTCAATATGTTCAGCCATCAATATCCTCATTGCTGGCGCTGTAAAACTCCTATTTTGTTCCGTGCTACCGAGCAATGGTTCGCTTCCATCGATGGATTTAGGGAAAAGGCCTTAGAAGCAGTGGACAATGTGCGTTGGATACCTGCCTGGGGTCATGACCGTATTTATAATATGATACGTGACAGAGGGGATTGGTGTATTTCCCGTCAGCGTACTTGGGGCGTTCCGATTCCTATATTTTATTGCCTGGATTGCGGTAAACCGATCATCAATGATCAAACTATTGCCCATTTACAAGAATTATTCAGAGAGCATGGCTCTTCTATTTGGTTTGCCAAAGAAGCTCATGAGCTGATTCCTGAAGGCTTGACTTGCCCCACCTGCTCCAGCCAAAAATTTACCAAAGAAACTGATATTATGGATGTCTGGTTCGATTCGGGAATCAGTAACTTAGCTGTATTAGAGCATAGAGAGGGTCACCAATGGCCCGCTGACCTCTATCTGGAAGGTAGCGACCAGCATCGCGGTTGGTTTAATTCCTCCTTATGTATTTCTGTAGCTACCAGAGGCGTTCCGCCTTATAAACAGGTATTGACTCATGGGTTTCTGGTTGATGAAAAGGGTTATAAGCTATCCAAATCCAAAGGCAATGCAGTTGACCCCTTGAAGGTTATTGATAATATGGGAGCTGATGTGCTGCGTTTGTGGGTGGCTTCTGCTGATTATCGTAATGATATGGTCAATTCCCCTCAAATTATGAAACAAGTCAGTGAGTCTTATCGCAAGATCCGTAATACAGCTCGCTATCTATTGGGTAACCTTTATGATTTCGATATCAATAAAAATATGGTTACCTATGCCGATATGAGCGAAATAGATCGCTGGGCCATGATAAAATTGCATAAATTGATCGAGCGCGTAAATAATGCCTATGAAAATTATGAATTTCATATAGTTTATCACGCCATCCATAATTTTTGTGTGGTGGATATGAGTACTTTCTACCTGGATGTGGTAAAAGACTGTCTCTATACGGAACTGCCCAATGATCCTAAACGCCGCTCCGTACAAACTGTCCTTTATTATATCGCTGATGCTTTAGTCAGATTGCTCACTCCTGTTTTAGCCTTCACTTCCGAGGAAATATTCAGCTTCTTACCAAAAAATTATGATGCGCCGCCCAGTGTACAACTTTTGGATTTCCCCCAAGCCGATCAAAGCCTTTATGATGATAAATTAGAAACAAAATGGCAAACCTTGCTGGAAATCAGAGATCAGGTCGGTAAAGAATTAGAGCTGGCCCGCCAAGACAAATTAATAGGACATTCCCTGGATGCAGCGGTTGACCTTTATGCCAATGCTGATAATCTTGCTCTTTTAAATTCTCTGTCTGCTGATCTGGCCAAAATATTTATTGTCTCACAGGTCAATATCAAATCTGAACCCGCGCCCGCGGAGGCAAGCGGTAACGATGACTTGCGCATAGTAATAAATGTTGCCAAGGGTCAAAAATGTGAGCGTTGTTGGATATACAGTGAAACAGTAGGGGAAGATAAAGAACATACCACTCTGTGCAGCCGTTGCTCTGCTGTGATTAAAAATATGCAGCTTGACAAAGAAGAATAACTGATAAAGCGGGGCTTTTAGGCCCCGCTTTTTTATATTATATATAGCGAGAAGGAAAAGATGGTTTTTTGGAGAATAAAAGGGAAAGTTAAATGTGATAAGAGGGGAATATATGAAAAATTTTTGCAAGCCTTCAGAAGAAATGCTCAACAGTTTTATAGGTAAAGATGTCTTGGATATTACACAATATAATAAAGAGGAACTGGAAGCTATCATTAATACAGCCGCCTATTATGAGCAAAGGCTAGCCGATGGTGCCCCCATCAATGATATGGCAGGCAAGATTATGGCATCTTTGTTTTTTGAACCCAGCACGCGTACAAGATTATCCTTTGAAGCGGCCATGTTGCGTTTGGGAGGACAGGTTGTTACAGTCTCAGAAAACGGAGGTCCGCAAATATCCTCTATCGCCAAAGGGGAATCTATCTATGATTCTATAAAAGTTATCGATAGTTATTGCGATATCATTGTTTGCCGAACTGCGATTAAAGACTCCCGCTATGACCTGGCCCGGGTTTCAAGGGTCCCATTTATCAATGCGGGAGACGGCGGAGGTCAACATCCTACACAGGCTCTATTGGATATGTTTACCATATTCAAAGAAAAGGAATCACCCAACGGTCTGACAATTTCTTTAGTAGGAGATTTGAAATACGGGCGAACAGTGCATTCTTTGGCTGATGCTTTGGCCATGTATGAGGTCAAGATGATTTTTGCCTCCCCCCAAGAATTGACTATGCCGCAAAATATAATTGATAAACTTGTGGAAAAAGGCATACAAATAGAAGAAAGCCTTGATTTGGACTATGCGGTGGCCCATGCCGATATCATATATATGACCAGAGTACAAAAAGAACGCTTTGCTTACCTATCCGAATATGAAAAGGTCAAAGATAAATTCCTCTTGACCCGTGACCATCTAAAAATTTTTAAAGAAGGTGCGATAATAATGCATCCTCTGCCGCGAGTAAATGAAATTGATACCGAGCTTGATAAATATAAAGGCGCGGCATATTTTCGTCAGTCGGCTAATGGGCTCACTATCAGAATGGCGCTTTTAGCTCTTGTAACAGGCTCTGTAAAATAACCACTAGCGTGGTTATTTTTTAATACTTTTAGGGCATACTTAATAAAAAATGTCTTAGAGGTGTGATAATGATAAAATACAGAAATTTGCGCCGGGAAGAAAAAGAGCAAAATGGCAACAATAACCATAAGTATGCTGAAAAAAAATATGTACCCTCAGATGAGATGAAAGAGTTGGTCGAGCTAAGCACGGGAAAACTGGCTTGGTTGCATAAATATAGCAAAAAGATTCGTCTTTCGGAATATATTGATCTTATGCAAAATCCGGGCAAACTATTTTTATTGAATTTGATGGCCGGCATCGGTCGGGGGGTAGGCTTTGCTATCGGCTTTACTATTTTGAGTGCCCTAATGCTTTATATACTCAATAAGCTGGCAATTTTGAATATACCTTTATTGGGTGATTTTATAGCTGAGATCTGGCGTTATGTGGAGCAAAGCAAAGGAACGAAAGTATAAAATAAATTAGAGGTGAATTTATTGACAGATTATGCTAAAATATATGGTATGAAAGCGCAAAAAAGAGAAATTGTTTTCTGGATTATTCTTATAGCGGGAATAGCCATAGACCAAATTAGTAAATATCTGGTAAAAATAAATATGGATTATTTGCAATCCATTACTATCATTCCCAATGTTTTCAGCTTTACTTATATACTTAATAAAGGCGCTGCCTGGAGCATTTTAGAAGGATATCGCTGGTTTTTTGTAATAATCGGCATCGTCTTTTTGATAGCTTTATTTATTTTTAGGCGCCACTTTTCTAAAAATGACCAAGTATTGGATATTGCATTAGCTTTTATTTGTGTGGGAGCTTTGGGTAATATGATCGATAGGGTGCTGCATGGAGCAGTGGTGGACTTTCTTCATTTTACACTTATATCTTTTCCCATATTCAATGTTGCCGATTGCTTTATCTCTATCGCCGTTGCCATCATCATTTGGCATTTAATTATTACTCCTGTTATACAAAAATCAAAAGAAAGCACTATAAAAAATAATGGATAGAGAGCAAACAATAATAGTGGAAGCTGCCGCTAAGAGAATAGATGCTTATCTGGCTGATTGTCTCAAAGAGCTATCCCGTGCGCGTATTCAATCACTTCTCAAATCAGGCCTAATCAAGGTTGATGGAAAGATAGTAAAACCCAGTCATGAGCTGTTAGGCGGGGAAATCATTTCTTTGACTATACCATCAGATAAGCCCCTTGATATACAAGCGCAAGAAATAGATTTAGATATAATTTATGAAGATAGTGATATCATCGTTGTCAATAAACCACAAGGGATGGTCGTACATCCTGCAGCAGGGCATTATCAAAATACTTTGGTTAATGCCTTACTGCATCATTGCCAAGATCTTTCAGGTATCAATGGTGTCATTCGTCCTGGTATTGTCCACCGTATCGATAAGGATACTTCGGGTATCTTGGTAGCAGCCAAGAATGATGCGGCTCACCTGGGATTGAGTGCGCAATGGAAGGGCCATCAGATAAAAAGGATCTATCATACTATATTGCATGGAGTAATCGCTGAGCCTGCCGGTATTATTGACGCTCCTATCGGCAGACATCCTCAACAACGAAAAAAAATGGCAGTATTACCACAAAAGGGCCGTCTGGCAATAACTCATTACAAGGTTTTGGAACGCTTCAAACAATTCACCTATGCCGAGATACAACTGGAAACCGGCCGTACCCATCAAATAAGGGTACATATGAGCTATCTGGGACATCCTGTAGTAGGCGACCCTCTTTACGGACCCAAAAAGGCCCGGATCCATCTTAAAGGACAATTGCTCCATGCTAAGGTATTGGGCTTCAAACACCCCACAAGCGGACAATGGATGGAGTTTACCAGTGATCTGCCGGATTATTTTAGTAGATTATTAAAAGAGTTGCGTAAATAAAAAAGTCGAGGATATTATGAATCAAGAATTAGCCAAAGAAATCAAAATAAGGACCACCGCCCTGATTGGCGAAGAGGGATTATCGAAATTAGAACAATCTCGTGTAGCCGTCTGTGGTTTGGGAGGAGTCGGCTCTTATGTTGTAGAGGCTCTTGCCAGAGCAGGAATCGGCCATTTGACTTTGGTGGATTTTGACAGAATATCTCTTTCCAATATTAATCGCCAGATACCTGCACTATTGAACACAGTAGGGGAATACAAGACAGACTGTCTTTCTTCAAGAATAAAAAGAATCAATCCTGATTGTCAAATTATCATAAAAAATGAATTTATTGCAGAAAATAATATCGAAACAATTATAAAAGATTGTGATTATATAGTTGATGCCATTGATTTTGTACCGGGAAAGGTCGGCCTTATACATTATGCCACAGAGAGAAAAATACCGATTGTATCTTGTATGGGTACAGGCAATAAACTATGTCCTGAATTAATAGAGATTGCTGATATCAGCAAAACATCAGCTTGCCCTTTGGCCCGTGCTGTACGCAAGGAATTGCGTAAATACGGTATAACCAAAGGTATTCGGGTAGTATATAGCAAAGAGGAACCCAAAAGCAAACAGCAGCTGCAAGAAAAAAGCAAAGTTGTACCGGCTAGCATATCTTATCTGCCGGGCGCCGCGGGCTTGTTTTTGGCATCAGTTGTGATCAGGGATTTAATAGGTTATCCTATAAAATAAAAAATTCAAGGAGGAATCAAGATGGTACATGAATTTACAGAGGCTAACTTTCAGGCTAATGTGCTCAATAACGGAAAACCCGTTTTAGTAAAATTTTGGTCACAAGGCTGCTACCCATGTAAAATGATGACACCGATAGTTGAGCAATTTGCTGAAAAATATCAAGGTAAAATCGTGACCGGTTCAGTAAATGTATCGAGTAATATGAGCCTGGCTATGAAATACAATATCAGCGGCGTACCAACTACGATACTTTTTAGCAGTGGTAAACCTGCTGCCAAAGTAGTGGGTTATGTCGATCTGGAGGATTTGGAAGATAGTTTTGCTGACTTTTTAGTTTAGAGTTATGTCCGATTTATTTGATATCAATCGAGAAAAATTCATTAATAAAAAGGCTCCTTTAGCAGCTAGGATGCGACCAAAAACGCTTGAAGAATTTATTGGTCAGGAAAAAATTCTCAGCAAAGGCTGCCTCTTGAGGCGTGCTATAGAGGCAGATCTCTTAACATCTGTAATTTTTTATGGTCCTCCCGGCAGCGGGAAAACTACCTTGGCTAAAATCATAGCTAATACTACTTCTGGTGTATTCGTCTCTATTTCTGCGGTTCATGCCGGGGTTGGTGAGTTGAGAGAGGTCATCAAACAAGCTAAAGAACGGGTAAATCTTTACCAGAAAAGGACAATCCTTTTTATTGATGAAATACATCGTTTTAATAAGAACCAGCAAGATGCCCTTTTACCGGCAGTGGAGGAAGGTATTATAGTTCTTATTGGTGCTACCACAGAGAATCCTTATTTTGAGGTCAACCGAGCACTTTTATCACGTTCTAGAGTTTTTACTCTCGAGGCTTTGAGTCCTCAAGATATCAAAGAGCTGTTAAAAAGAGCCCTGCTTGATCAAGAAAAGGGATTAGGCAATTATAAGATTGTTATCGATGATGAAATATTACTCTATTTGGCTCACATGAGTGACGGTGATGCCAGAAATGCTTATAATGCTTTGGAGTTGGCTGTTTTAACAACTGATGAAGATGAAAAAGGTATCCGGCATATCACGAAGGAAATAGTTGCCCAAAGTATACAAAAACCACTGACAAGCTATGATAAAAGTGGAGATAATCATTATAATGTGGCCTCTGCTTTTATAAAAAGTATGCGCGGCGGGGATCCTGATGCTGCCATACACTATCTGGCAAGAATGATCAGGGCAGGAGAGAAACCAGAATTCATTGCCAGAAGAATACTTATTTTAGCTGCTGAAGATGTTGGTTTGGCAGACCCGGAAGCCTTATCAATAGCAATATCAGCCGCTAATATCGCTAAATTCGTTGGCTGGCCGGAGGCCAGAATACCTTTGGCTGAAGCAGCTATTTATATGGCTTGCGCCCCTAAATCTAATTCAGCCTATCTGGCAATTGATAAAGCATTGGCCGATCTTGACAACGGTATCATATCAGAAGTTCCTGACCATCTTAAAGATGCCAGTTATCAGGGAGCAAAAAATCTCGGTCATGGTGAGGGATATAAATATGTTCATGATTATGCCGAAGCTTTTGTTTCTCAACAATATTTGCCTGAAGCATTAAAGAACACCGTATATTATCGTCCTAATTGCCGTGGCCAAGAGGCGGAAATAAAGGCAAGATTGGATAATTGGCGCAAATCAGACCAAAATAAAGCAAAGCTTGACAAAGAAAACAGTAAGTGATAATATCCAACTATAATACTAGGATTTGGAAGGAGAATCCTCATGTACACAGAAAAAGTCTTAGATCATTTTAATAATCCGCGCAATGTTGGCGAAGATATAAAAAAGGATGCTGTCGGCCAAATGCAAAGCCCTACTTGTGGAGATACAACTTTTATCTATTTAGATGTAGAAGACGGTATCATTAAAGATATCAAGTTTAAAACATTTGGTTGTGCTGCTGCCATTGCCTCCAGCAGTATGCTAACAGAAATGGCGAAAGGTAAAACATTGGCGGAGGCAAAAGAAATCACCAACCAACAAATAGTTGATGAATTAGGAGGTCTGCCCGAGGCAAAAATACACTGCTCTGTATTAGCCGCGGATGCTCTACGTTTAGCTATTGAAGATTACGAAAGAAAACATCCCTCGTGAAAAAATCTTTAAGCAAGCGTATATTATAGAGTTATTGCTTGCTTTTTTGATACGGAGATATAAGGTATGAAAATAAAAGTTTTGGTTGCAATGAGCGGAGGTGTCGACTCAACAGTTACAGCAGCCTTATTATTAAAACAGGGCTATGATGTGGCCGGAGTTACCATGGAAATAGGTTTTGGCGAGGCAGCCAAAGCGGCCGAAGAAGCAGCCCGGGAGCTTGGTATAGAGCATTATGTTGTAGACTTGCAAAAAAAATTTTCTTCTACAATTATCAAAGATTTCCTGGATAAATATCAGAGGGGAAAAACGCCCAATCCCTGCGTTTTATGTAATAAAAAACTTAAATTCGCGGCTTTTTGGCCTCTTATGGATCAATTGGGTTGCACTTATTTAGCCACTGGCCATTATGTGCAAAAAATAGTACAAAACAACCGCTATATACTCAAAAAGGCCTATTCCAAGTCAAAAGATCAATCATATTTTCTTTATACTTTATCACAAGACGTTCTGGCAAGAGCGATTTTTCCTCTGGGCCAATATGAAAAAGAGCATGTGCGTCAAATAGCGCGTGATATGGGATTAAAAGTAGCAGAAAAAAATGATAGTCAGGATATTTGTTTTATTCCTGATGGGGATTATAAAAATTTCTATCGTCAAAATTGCTTAAAACAGCCTTTAGAAGGCAATCTTTTTGATATTTCGGGCAATAAAATAAGCTCCCACCAAGGATTGCCCTATTATACGGTAGGACAACGCAAAGGACTGGGAGTTGCTTTGGGCTATCCTTGTTATGTTGTGGCTTTAGATGTGGAAAATAATGCTGTCATTATCGGTAGGGAAGAAGATCTCTATGTTGAAAAAGCCTTTACTTGCGATAA
Source organism: Bacillota bacterium (assembly GCA_050942825.1). Classification (GTDB taxonomy): domain Bacteria; phylum Bacillota; class Dehalobacteriia; order UBA4068; family UBA4068; genus CAYRML01. The sequence continues at coordinate 6,636 of JBMNOA010000027.1, read as the reverse complement.
TAATTTTTTCCCTTTTGATGATTTATTAGAGCCTATGCAAGTAGAAGTAAAAGTGCGCTATAAAGCTGAGCCTGTACCGGCTATTATAAAAAAAGATGGTGATTTAGTAGAAATTACTTTTGCCGAAAAACAAAAATCCATAGCTCCGGGCCAATCCGCTGTTTTTTATCAAGGTGATATTCTTGTGGGTGGAGGTTGTTTAATTTAACCTGGAAAATTTTTTCAATTGATGTAGTTTGAAAAAAAATATATTTTTTAAATTGTTCTTTTTTAGAAAGAGCAATTTTTTTTATATTTTAGGAAATAATAAATAAAAAAGAAATAAGGTGATATTTTGCTAAAAGGCAGAGAGATCCGTGGATTACCTGTTTTTGCCGGTATGAAAAAAGAAGAGATCGGCCGAGTGCAGGATTTAGTAATAGATGATAATACCGGGGAAGTGGAAGGATTGGTAATAGCAGGGCAGGGAATGTGGCAAAAAATATATTTAGTTAGGATGGCTAATATCAAAATTCTCAGCAAAAAGGGCATATTTGTTCCTAATAAAAGCAATATTAAACGTCTTCCTAAAGAAAGTATCACTCTTAATCAAAAAGATTGGCTGGGAAGCAAGCTCTTGAGCAAAAACGGTGAAGACAAAGGAACGATAGCAGATGTCTTAATAAAAAATGGCATGATAGCTGGTCTTGAAATTTCTTCTGGATTAGTAGGGGATTTACATCAAAGAAGGGATTTTATACCTTGGCAAAATGTTCGTCAAGAGGGCAAAAATTTTATAGAAGGCATTTTTGAACAGGATAGTCTACAATAAAAAAATATTTATTTAAAAAAAATAATGATTGCAAAATTATGTTTTGTATGTCTTAACAAAAACTTTGGCAAAATAATAATGGCTAATTATAATAGTACGAAAATAAAACTATAATTTAATGGGCGGAGGTGATTTAAATTGATGAATAGAAGTTGGTACCGCTGGATGTTATTAGGCGGTGTTTTAGGAGCCTTTACAGCAGGTATGATGCATAATAGAAATTCCGATAACAAAATGCGGCGTATAAAACGTAAAGCTGCCAGAATGACCTGTTCTATGGCCAGAAATACCGGGCAAATTATTAGTTCATTAGGTGAAGATTTGGCACGCAGAATTCGATAAAAGCCAAGGGCTCCACAGCGGGGCCCTTTATACATAAGAGAATTTTTTTTTAAAGGGGAAATAAAATTGTCAAATAGTAACCACAAAAAGAAAAAAGCTATTATCATAAATATCTGTATCATAGCTGTTTGTATTGTGATTATTATGTTGGCCTGGTCTATTAGATCGGTTATTATGCCTTTTGCTATTGCAGTTGTACTTTCTTATATAATAAATCCTGCTGTGAGAGCTTTGAATAAAAAAAATGTTCCCGTGGTGTGGTCAGTGGTAATTATCTATCTATATCTTTTTGCCGCTTTATATGGACTGGTATTTTTTGTATTACCTAATGTTTTGGGAGAAGTGGATACTTTGCTGGCAACGATTCCACAATTTTTATCACAAGGAGAATCAATGCTTAATAATAATCTTCCAAATTTAGATAAAATCCCTTTTATGCAGGATATTTTTGGAGCCAGCGGTAATATGAACCAAAAAATCAATGTTTATATTAACGATATGATGTCTGATGTAGGAAAAAGCTTGGAAGATTCTTTTACCTATGTTATATCATTCTTATTTGCCCCGATTTTAAGTTATTATATTTTGCGTGACAAAGGTATCATCAAAAAGAAAATTGTCTCTTTTTTACCGCCCAAAGAAAGGCCGGAGATCTTACGTATAGCAAATGATGTCGATCATATTTTGCAGCAATTTATTTATGGTTATTTATTTGTGGCAGCCATAGTAGGCTTGTTATCCGGTATTGCTTTGGCTATTTTAGGAGTTAAATATGCTTTGGTTCTCGGTGTTATTATGGCTATTGCCGATTTAATACCTTATTTTGGGCCCTTTTTCGGTATTCTTGTGGCAATGGCTTTTGCTTTGATGGAGAGCCCGACTTTGGCTTTTTATGTTTTTATTGTGCTGGGAGCAATTCAGCAATTTGAATCATTCGTTCTTTCTCCCAAAATTATCGGCTTTCGAACGGGATTGCACCCTTTGACAGTAATTTTTGTTGTTTTGGCGGGAGGATATTGGTTCGGTATTTTAGGTATGATCTTTGCTGTGCCGGTAAGTGCAGCCTTAAAATTGATCTTATCGTTTATTTATAGCCGTTTAGTAGCTTTTAAAGATAAAAACAGCGAAAATGTGTTAGAAAACCAGACGGGTATCAGTGAAAAAGATTTAAATAAAATGGTTATTGATGAAATAATAAAAAAAATGATAAAATAGAAAAATATAGTAATAGAAAAGGGTGGGCGTTCATGAAGAAACTAAGCGGCAAAGAAATCAGAGAGAAATATATTAATTATTTTATCAACAAAGGCCATACTCATGTGCCTAGCTCATCTCTGATTCCTTATGATGATCAAACTTTGATATTCACCAATGCAGGAATGGTGCAATTTAAAAATATCTTTCTAGGTTTGGAAAAAAGACCTTATAAGCGTGCCGTAACTGCCCAACGTTGTGTTCGTGCAGGAGGAAAGCATAATGATTTGGATACTGTAGGCCGCACTGCCAGACACCATACTTTTTTCGAAATGTTGGGCAATTTTTCTTTCGGCGATTATTTCAAAAGAGATGCAATTTTATTTTGTTGGGATTTTGTTACAAATGAATTAGGCTTACCCAAAGAGAAGTTATACGCCACCATTTATGAAAAAGATGACGAGGCTTTTAAAATTTGGTGTACAGAAACTGATATCAATTCGAATCATGTATTGAGAATTGGCGAAAAGGATAATTTTTGGTCGATGGGACCTACCGGCCCTTGTGGTCCTTGTAGTGAGATTTTTATTGATAGAGGACCTCAATACGGCTGTGAAGAACCAATATGCGGAATTGGGCATTGCGATTGTGATCGCTATATGGAAATTTGGAATCTTGTTTTTATGCAATTCGATCGTCAGGAAGATGGCACGCTTTTGCCACTGCCGCAACCTAGTATAGATACTGGGATGGGATTAGAACGCGTGGCCGCTGTCATGCAGCAAGTTGACAGCAATTATGATACTGATCTTTTAAAAGGTTTGATCGAAAAAATTTGTCTTTTATGTAATAAAACCTATGATAAAGGTGAAGAAGGATTTCCCTTTAGGGTTATAGCAGATCATGCCCGCAGTTGTTCCTTCTTGATTGCAGACGGTGTAATACCTTCAAATGAAGGTAGGGGTTATGTCCTCAGACGTATTTTACGCAGAGCCGTTCGCTTCGGTAAAACCTTAGGCTTAGATGAGCCTTTTTTATATAAACTAGTCGACGATGTAGATAGCTCTCTAGGTGAAACCTATCCCATCCTAACCGAAAAAAAAGATCTCGTGAAAAAAATGATAAAAATAGAAGAAGAAAGATTTTTGACCACTTTGAACGAAGGCCTGGCCCTGGCAGAAGATATCATTGCTCAAACCAAGAGCAAAGGGGCAACAGTGATTGATGGCCGCGATGCCTTCACTCTCTATGATACATTTGGCTTTCCTGTAGATTTGACAAAAGATTTGGCAGAAGAGAATGGCCTGATGGTAGATGAAAAAGGCTTTGAAAATGCTATGGCCGCACAAAGAGAAAAGGCCCGCATGGCTCATATTGAGGATAACGGCGATGATGAGCTGAACGAACTTTCTTCTTTATTAGTATCTATGCCAGTTAATAAATTCGTCGGTTATGACAATATTTCTCTCTCAACTAAAATAAAAGCTATCGTTATAAATAATAAAGAAGTAGACCAAGCCGTCCAGAATGATACTGGTTGGCTGATTCTAGAAAAATATCCTTTTTATGCCGAAAGCGGCGGTCAAATAGGAGATAAAGGAACGGTAAAATCTTCTCATGGTCAAATGAAAATTCTTGACAGCAAGAAGTTGCCCAGCGGTATGGCAGTACAAAAATTTGTTGTCACTGAAGGCAGAATTTCAAGTCAGGAATCAGTGATGGCCGAAGTTGAGATTAAAAAAAGAGCAGCTATTGCTTGCAATCACTCCGCTACCCACTTGCTCAACCAAGCATTAAGGAAAAATTTAGGGGATCATGTACAGCAGGCCGGTTCTCTGGTGGACGATAATCGTCTGCGTTTTGATTTTTCTCATTTCAATCCTATCAGCACTGAAGAACTGGCAAAAATAGAAGCAGATGTCAACGAGCAAATATTTGCTAATCTGTCTATTGAATGTAAGGAAATGCCTCTTGAGGAAGCTAAAAAGTCGGGAGCTTTAGCCTTTTTCGGTGATAAATACGGTGATATTGTCAGAGTAGTTAAAATGGGAGATTACAGCCAGGAATTATGTGGTGGTACTCATTGCCAAAGCACCGGTCAAATCGGGTTGATAAAAATACTATCTGAATCCGGTATTGCGGCAGGATTGAGAAGAATAGAAGCTTTGACCGGCCAAGAGGCAGTAGCTTATTATAAAGAACAAGAAAAAACATTGGCTAATATTGCCGGACTTTTAAAAACACAACCTTCTGAAGTAGAAAAAAGAGTAGCAAAAATCCTTGAAGAAAACCGTCATATGGCCAAAATCATAGAACAAACCAAAGAACGAGAAGCTAAAAACTCTATGGCGGCTCTTATATCTTCGATTACAGAAGCAAAGGATTTAAAAATCTTGATAGCCCAAGCTGAAGCGATAAACGATATGCCTACCTTGCGTACAGCAATGGACTTTTTCCGTAACAAAGGAGTGGATATCATTATTTTAGCAGCTACCGATGGCGAAAAGGTCTATATCGTAGCCTCTGTTTCCTCTAAAGGACAAGCAGCAAGCATATTTGCAGGTGACCTGGTTAAAGAGATTGCCTCAGTATGCGGCGGCAGCGGCGGCGGTAAAAAGGATATTGCTCAAGCCGGTGGTAAAAATCCGGATAAAATAGCAGATGCTATCAAAAAAGCACAGAATATTATTGCTGATAAATTATCCTGATTTAAAAGGAAATAAGTACTTTGAGGCGAAATATTAATTATAGAAAGAAATAATACACAAAGGGAGGCGACTCCTTTGGTAGATGATAAAATCTCCTATACTAACTCTTTAGAAGAAACTATGAGTTTTAAACTTCGTAAAGAGGATGAATTTAACCCAAGCGATGTTTTATTAGCCGTTTATGCAGCCCTTCGAGAAAAAGGCTATAATCCTATCAATCAATTGGTCGGTTATTTGATTTCCGGTGATCCTGCTTATATCACCAGTCATAAACAAGCGAGAAGCTTGATTCGACGGGTAGAGAGGGATGATTTGATAGAAGCACTTGTTGCTTATTATGTAAAAGATATAGATTAATAATAAAAGGGCAAATTTTTTGCCCTTTTATTATTTATTGATGCTTGTGGAGGTGTCTTTTTGCAATATGTTCAATTGGGCGGTACACCCTTTATGGTTTCCCGCATCTGTTTCGGCGTTCTGACAATAGGTCCTTTATGCGCTGATATGCCTGTTAAGGACGGTTCACAGATTATCAAAGAGGCTCTAAAAAGAGGTATAAATTTCTTCGATACAGCACAATATTATCAAACATATCCTTACTTATGCGAGGCGTTGAAGGATTGGAATGAGGATGTTGTTATAGCCAGCAAATCATATGCCACTACACCTAAGGAAATGAGGAATGCTTTAGAAGCCGCTCGCAAAGAGCTGAACAGGGATAGAATAGAAATATTCCTATTACATGAACAACGCTCTGATCAGGATATAAAAGATAATATGCCTGTTCTTGAATATTTACACGAGGCTAAAGCCAAAGGCTTGGTGGGCGCGGTCGGTATCTCGGCCCATGATGTTTCGGCGGTCAGATTAGCCGCACAAATGCCGGAGATAGAGGTTATCCATCCCATGATTAATAAGGCAGGCGTGGGTATCAGGGGAGGCACTTTGCAAGAAATGATAGCTGCCATAGAAATAGCCTATAGTAATAATAAAGGCATCTACGGTATGAAGGCTATAGGCGGCGGCTCATTGATGAAGAAGGCTCGAGAAATGCTAAATTGGGCCTTCTCCAGGCGATACCTGCACTCTGTGGCCATCGGTATGAAAAATAAAGCGGAAGTAGCTACTAATATTGGCTGGCTTATGGGTGAAAATCCCCAAGAAGAAAAGGATTTGCAATTAATTGACCGTAATTTAGTGGTAGAAAAATATAATCTTTGTACAGGTTGCGGCAAATGTGTGGAGGCCTGTCACCAAAACGCTTTGGAAATAGTAGATTATCAGGCCAGCTGGATTAAGGAAAAATGTCTTTTTTGCGGTTATTGTATTCCCGCTTGCGAAAGGTTTTGTTTATCCTTTGCTTGATAATTAATAAAAAGGAGCCATTATGAGAATATTAGGATTGGATGTAGGCGAAAAAACTATCGGCATAGCACTCAGTGATCCCTTGGGCTGGACCGCTCAAGGTCTGGAAACTCTTCAGAGAAAAGGAACTGATACGGATATAGCTTATCTTTTACAGATAATAAAAAAATATGAAGTGGAAGAAATCGTGGTCGGTCTGCCTCTAAATATGAACGG
>JBMNOA010000091.1:0-4276 GCA_050942825.1 Bacillota bacterium | reverse complement strand
GAGCTACAAAACGCATTGATGGCATGGTTAGCTTGCTCAACGCTTGGGTTGGCTATTGTGACAAAGAAGATGAATATATGCGCTATTTGCGCTGAGAGGTGATGTAATGGGGCTTTTTGACAAGCTGTTCGGGAAGGTGCGGGTTCGATACGTTTATAACGGCGCGGCTGCCCGATCTGCGCCGTTTGACCGGGAGGCATACGAACACGAAACCGTCCGGGCGGTAATTGACTGCATAGCAACCCATTGCGCGAAGGCTGACGCAATGCATGTCGTATTGGACAAGGATGGGCGAATTAAGGAGATTAAGCGAAACAGCCCATATGTGAAACTGCTGAACCAGCGGCCAAACGATTTAATGACCGGGTTTGATTTGAAGTATAAGCTGATAACGCATCTTGAAGCCTATACAACGGCACTGTGTTATGTGAGGTGGGATGGCACAATTCCAAAGGCCCTTATCCCGATCGGTTATAACAATTTTGAGATCATGCCGATTGACGGCGGCGGGTACGCGGTGCAGTTTAGCGACTACGAAGGAAATCAATTCGCCCTCCCAATCGAAGACGTCATTATTTTGCGTAAGTTTTTCAACACGCGGGACGTTGCCGGCGACGGGAACGAGCCGGTATATAACACGCTGGATATGCTGAAGGCCGCGGACGAAGGATTGTCGCAGGCCGTCACGGTTGCTAACAAGGTCAGGGGCATATTAAAGCATAAAAAGGCGATGCTTGCTCCCGGCGATGTGCAGAAATCCACAGATGATTTCATGGCGCGGTTTAAACATGCTGCAGAGCATGGCGGGATTGTCGGCATCGACAGCATGGAGGAATACGCGCCCTTATCCGTAACGCCGTGGAGCGCAAACGCGGCGCAGATGAAGGACATTCGGGACGGCGTTCTGCGGTATTGGCGTATATCAAACGCGATTCTGATGTCGGACTACACTGAGGCGCAGGGGCAGGCTTTTTACGAATCGGTCGTTGAGCCGATACTGATACAATTCGGGCAGGCGCTCACAAACGTTTGTTTCACACAGCGCGAACGTGATTCGGGAAACCGGATCATTTTTAATTCTGCATCTGTTATGTCGGCATCTATGCAGACGAGGATTAACCTACTGAACGCCACGCGGGAAACAGGGGAACTGACACCGAATGAGCGGCGCGAGCTGATGGGCTATCCTCCGATTGAGGGCGGCGACGAAAGACTTGTGAGCTTGAACTACGTTAAGGCCAAAGACCAGAGCAAATACCAGACGGGTGAAGAAGGGGAGGAGGAAAACGATGGACAGAACGAAACTGGTTGAACGGCGATTTGATTTTGTAACGCGCGCCTTGCCGATCGAGGGCGAAGAAGGCAAAGAGGAACTGTGGGTTGAAGGTTATGCCGCTCGGTTCAACTCGCCAACCGTCCTTTTTGAAATGGATGGCATCGAATACAAAGAGCAGATAGACAGCGACGCGTTCTCCGAGGCAAAAATGGATGATGTGATTTTTAATTACAATCACTCCGGCCGCGTGATGGCGCGAACAAGAAACAAAACACTGCAACTGGCCGTTGACGACGAAGGTCTTTTCATCCGCGCGCGGTTGGACGGAACCGAGGAAGGGCGGTCGCTATACAACGACATAAAGAACGGCTACATAGACCGCATGAGCTTCCGATTCACCATAGGCCAGGAGGCTTATGACTATCAAAATCGTACATGGACGGTACTGCGCGTGAAACGCCTGTATGACGTTTCGGCGGTGGACATACCGGCCTATGACGATACAAGCATCGAAGCGCGTAAGGCTGCCGCGGAGGCGGAGGCTCGGGAACGGCAGCGCAGGGCGGATGCCGAACTTATGCGCCAAAAACTAATTCTAAAACTGAAACTGGAGGCTTAAAACATGGAAAAGAGACTGAACGAAATCAAGGAGCGGAAGGCCGCTATCCTTGCAGAGTTGGCGGACGCGGACGAGCAGCGCGTCGCGGAGCTCAACAACGAGGTGGACGAGTTGACCGCCGAGGAAGCGCAGATTCGCTCAAAGATGGACCTGGCGGGCAAGCTGGGAGATCCCGTACCGAAGCCGCAGGCCAGGAAGGACGAGGCCGAGACGCGCGGCAAGGAACTCATGGAAAAACGCGCTGTGACTATTGCGTCTGACGGCATCATCATCCCCGAATATCAGGCCAGCGACATTAAACCGACATTCAACGAGGTTTCCAGTCTGATTGATAATGTCGGCATTAAGGTGTTCAAGGGCGGCGAATCCTTCAAGCAGCCGTATCTTGTCGGGTATGGAACTGCCGACTATGCGACAGAGAACGACGCTTCTCCGCAGGAGGCCGAGCCGACATTTGGCTATGCGGAAATCAAGAAAACCAAGATTGTCGCTTATGCCGAGGATTCCGAGGAGCTCCTGAAACTGCCCGCCGCGAACTTTGACGCGGAGGTTGTAAGGGGCATTTCCACGGCTATCCGCAAGAAGATCAACCGCGAAATTCTGTTTGGCGGCGGGGCTTCCGGACAGTTTGTCGGAATATTCGACGACGGCGCGACGGCTATTTCTGCCGATACCGACATTGATTTTGCGGAAATCGACGAGGAAACCCTTGACACCATCATCTATTCCTTTGGCGGAGACGAGAACGTCGAGAGTGTTTCCGTCTTGATTCTGAACAAGCAGGATTTGAAAGCCTTCGCCATGCTGCGCGATTCCAATGGCCGCAAGATTCACGATGTAAAGCCGAGGGGGAACTACGGCACAATCGACGGCGTTCCGTACATTATCAATTCCAACTGCAAGGCCATTTCCGACAGCGCTACGGGCAGCGGCGATTACTGCATGGCATACGGCCCTCTCTCTAACTACACAATGGCCATTTTCTCTGACCTTGAGGTGAGCCGTTCGACCGATTACAAGTTTAAGGAGGGCATGATCGCTCACCGCGGCGTTATCTTTGCTGGCGGCAACGTAACCGCGAAGAACGGTTTCCTGCGCGTCAAGAAAACCTAATCCCTGCGAAAATTGAAATACGGGGCGGCTAACTAACCGCCCCAATGGAGGTAAAAATATGCCAAGAGTACCATTTAACCCGAAAATCGGGAGAATTAAAACAGACGCGGGGAATTTTGCGGTTGACCGTTCTTTTCTCGCGCACTATCATCTGACACCCGCCGCCGCAGATACGGACGGGATCGGCGCGTTCACCCTTGACGCGGGTGCTCAGACTATTATAAGCGGATTCAACGCCATCCCTGAGCCGCGCAACGTCACCATCACACCGAGCGCCGCCGCTGTAACCGGGACGACTGTCAAGGTGTATGGCGTGGACTTTGCAGGCGACGCAATTGATGAATCGTTTACCACGGCCGGACTTACCCCGAAGGTCGGCACGAAAGCGTTCGCGGCTGTGACGAAGGTTGATCTGCCTGTCCGGGGTACTACTCCCGCGAAGCAGAAGGCCACCGTCGCAGTTACCGCAGGTGCCGCCGCCGCCGGGACATCCGTTTATACGTTCACTTCGGCCGCAACCGGGACGGCCTATACCATTAGCTGCACGTACACGGCAGAGGATGATACCGATGCGAAAGCCGCTGTTAAGCTTCGCGCCGCACTGAACGCGGATGACAAGTTCAATGAACACTGGGTCGCCGCCGGAACCGGCGCGGACATCACGATTGAAAGACTGACTTACGCCGCGCACGATGAAAATATCAATCTTGTGCTTACAACGGCCGGGAATTCCAACGTCACGCTTGGCAGCATCGCGCACAACACTGTAACGGGCGCGGCAGAGGACGTTATCAGCATCGGCTGGGGCAAGGTTATCGGCATCCCGTATAAGCTGGCAGCGGATGAGCTGGTTATTGCGAACCTGTTCAACAACGGGGATGACAACGGAACAGTGCACAACAGCGCAACCGACCTTTGTTCAAACACTTTCGCTATGGGCGGGGAGCCGAACGGCACGAAACCGCTTGACTTGTATATCATCGTATAGGGAGGTATCACAATGGCGGTATCTGCTGCATATTTGGCCAAAATCCGCAGGGCTGTGCGGCGCAACACCGACACGGACGTTGACGCGGAACTGACTGACATAATCGAAGAATGCCGCCTTGATCTCCAACAGTTGGGTGTATTGGAAAGCAGAGCAACAGACGAAACGGACAGCCTCATTTTAGGGGCTGTCCGCTGCTTTGCCCGGTGGAAATTCGGATTGTCTAACGAGGACGCAGAAGCGAACCGCGAGGACTACATGATGCTACGGGACGAACTAA
>JBMNOA010000090.1:0-4372 GCA_050942825.1 Bacillota bacterium | reverse complement strand
GAACGGTCACAGACATGGCAGTGGGGGACGGATTGCCTCCGATGGAACCGTCCTCGGTGGAACTGAGGTAAACGGGAGTGGAACCGGCACCGCCGTTGGTGTCGATCTCCGCGGCGGATGCAGAGATGCCCAGGGCGCAGGTCATGCACAGAGCCAGCGCAAGAGCCATGATGCGGGAAAACGCTTTGGATTTGGTGATAGTCATAGTGATTTCTCCTTTTCGTGATGATTTTATATCAAGCCTTACTCAAGGACATTGATATTGATGATTGCACCGGCGCAACCCAGATACGCACCGGTATTGGGGTCTACGTTGTAAAACAGTGCGGTACATTCGTAAGTACCCTTGTCGAGATTCACAGCGAGCTTGGCCGTCTCGATTTTACTGCCCACGGCGATGGCCCCGGATTTGTAGATCAATTCGCCCGTGTCGTTACGAGTGATTTCAACTACCTGGGGATAACGGTTGACACCCTCGTTGACGATCATCAGATTGCCTTCAGATGTGCCGTTGGCAAAATTCGGGGTGGTATTCATGCTGATGTTAATCATGCCTTCCTCAACCTTCTGGTTCAGGTTTTCGATGATCTTGTCGGTATCAGCTTCGTTCCAGCCGCCCTCCACAGCACCGGGATCATAGATGATACCGGGGGTCGGACTATCATTGGGTTCTGCGGTCTGATTGCTCTGGCAGCCACGGAGACATCCGAGGATGACGGCGATGACAATCAGGACACCGAGGATGATGCCCATGGTTTTCTTGAACTTGGCGTTATCGTTCTTGCTGCTGCCCTTGTTGGGGTATTTGGACTGATTCATTTTGAACTCCTTCTGCCGTTGTCGGCGTAATATTTGTCTTGGTTGTTCTACGGGTGGAAAAGGTGCTAAGGTGGCACGACCAGACGATGAAGGTATGGGAACAATTCTGTCAGACCTCCTTTCCGGGTAAAAGAAAAGCTCCCACGATTACCGGTCGTGAGAACTTCCTCCATATAGATCATGCTGAACCAATGCTGAGTAGTAATTGCCGATAGTAGTTGGAGCATTATACAGCGTGGTCAGCAGATACTGCTTGATGTTGCGGATCTTCGTTGTGTTTTCTTTGAGACAGTCAAACACAAACTTGATGTGCTCGGAATTCAGCTTCATAAGCCGCGAACGAACCGCATCCGCAGGATAGTCCGCTCCGGCAACGCGAATGTATTTTTTCGTAGAGCAGATGGTTTCCACCATCAGCTCCAAAACTTCCTCCAGGCGATCCCGGTCATACGGCATATCCGAGAGCAGAATGTTGTAGTCGATGTTTTCCTTGATGATTTCTCTGTAAACATCCATGTCCCTGCATATCGCTTCTTTTCGCTTCGCTTCCAGATTGGCGAGTACAGATGGACGAACACCGGAAGAGAATGAATCGATATTTGATAAATCCGTATTTGATTCTTCTTTACTTGTTCTATCTATATTTAATTGCGTTGGATTTGCCTGCGTAGGATGATCCTGCGTGGGATTTACCAGCGTTGGATTTTCCAATGTAGGTACATCCGAGCCTGGACTGTGCGGCGTTGGGTATACTTTATACTTCGTTCCTCGCAGGTGCCCATGTTCATCCCGTATCCTTGAACGGAAGATATATCCGGCTCGCTCAAGTTCCTGTATGCCTGATCTGATAGAATCAATGCCGTCTGTACTGAGATATGCAAGACCTTTGAGTGTGTAATCCCAATCATCAGGGAGTGAAAACATGAGCGACAAGATGCCTTTTGCTTTCATCGACAGAGTCCTATCGCGTTGGTGGTAATTGGGCGTAATCGAGAAGCCTTTTACCACTTGGACATCAAAGTATTCCACGGTTCACACCTTCATGGGACAGATCCACGGCTGACAGACCATATCTGCTGATGAGCATAGCATTAACGGCCGTCTTGAACTCTTCAAGCCCAAACAGGGAAGGGGCGGCAAACTCATCTATGCTGACCTCACTGGACTCGTTGTAAAGACTTTTGGCTGTCTTATAAAGCGCATACTGGCTTACAGTCATATTCCGAACATCTGCGAATTGAAAGTCGATTTTCTTCTTCCTGACGCAATCAGCCGTTCGCCTGAAAAGCGAGTCATCAGAAGTGAGAATGTAAAGGGCAGCGTAATATGCAGGAGTGTTGCGCTTTCGATAAATACCGAAGATGGCTTGAGCAGCTGCGAAGCGTTGCCGGTGCCGCTCATCTTTCCAGAAGGAATACGAACAGGCGGATACCAGTTTCACTCTTCGGCGCAGGGGTGTAAGCTCCAGAAATGTTTCATCGAGTGCTTCGGTGTACCCAATGACACTGGCCTCAATGCGTTCGTTCAACCAGGGACATCCATTCGCTCTGCAGCGCCCTCGAATGAACTTCGTGCAGTACCGGCAGTCTACATCCTCCGGTGTGTATTTGAAATCTCTGATTTTCATAATTCCTCCATGATCCGGGCATGAAAGAAGCCGGATCAGGAGAAAAGATTCCTGTCCGGCGACATGTCCTGTAATTCATTATCTTTGCTGATCGCGCTGGCGCTTTTTCATCCAGCTTTCCAGTAACTTGATGATTGTTTCCTCCATGCGCTGTGGTGTGTACGAGCGCGGGAAATACTTTTTGATTTTGTCCATTGGCAACGACAGGTTCCAGTTTTCAGGCTTCTTTTGCTCCATCATAATGCCCAGCATGGAATCGTCTGTGAGCCTACCTTCCTGCGAAAGCCGCTTCATCCGCTGCGCCTGGGAAAGAGACGGGGTGGCCTGCTCACTGTCGATGGTCTCGATCAAGAGCCTCTGCTCATCCGGCTTGAGATAAGAAAGCTCAACCGCGGGGGTCATGCCGATTTTGCCATCATCGACCATTTTCTGCAATTCGGGTTGTAGCTCATTCAAGCGAATATAGCGGCGAACGTGGTCTTTGCTTGTTCCGGCTTCTTCAGCAACTTTTTCAACTGACAACTTCTGTGCAACTTGCGTAGAAGTTAAATCATGCCTTGCTCCTTGGCGCTTGATGGCATCGAGTTTCATCTTGTACGCCTTGGCGCGTTCACTTGGCAGAATGCTATCTCTCTGGAGATTGCTGTCCACCATAATGATTGTCGCGGCATCTCTGTCGATGTCTCGGATGATAACAGGCATGGTCGAAAGCCCTGCCAGCTCGCATGCGTGTTTTCGTCGATGACCGGAGATTAACTCATATGAGCCATCCTCAAGCGGTCTGGCGATTGCGGGGACGAGAACTCCATACGCGCGGACGCTCTCAACTGTCTGCTGCATTGCATCGTCATCCCTGATGGAAAAGGGATGATCCCGAAATGGTTTGAGCTTCGCAAGCTCTATGTTGGAAATCGATTCCGCTATTTGTTCTTTACTCATTTTTCCTCCCTAAATGCGAAATCGCCCTGTGCTGAGCACAAGGCGATTTTCTTTGTTATCGAGCGATTCCGTTCTTGTTCATAAAATCAGATAGGAATAGCTGATGTCTATGCGATTTTCGTCTGATGCCAAGAGAGGTGTCTGTAGCCAAAAACTCAATCGCGCACACCTTTGGAATGAGATATTTTCCAGAGACGTTGAAGCATTTGAGCGTGAGCTTATTGCACCACCTCACCACGGAATTTGGATTGTAGCCAAGAAACTCGGCAAATTCCTTGACCGTAATAAGATCTTCAAGATCACTCATTTCTTCGCGAAAGTAATCCTGAAGCAAGGTCCGCTGTTCCGGCGTGAAATAGAGGACTCTGTTTACACCTGCCTGCTGATGCCTCACTTTGCCGTTGGAGCGACCTATGTACCAACCGTCCGGCGCTGCGTACTTTGCCGGATAAAGAATGCGGTCTTGGAGATAGGCAATCACATCGGTTGTCTTTATGGTATATCGTCTGGTCTTCTTGCCAGAGTCTTTACATGGAACGAGACCGCTTTGAAGGAGATACAGAGCTGTTGCCTTGCTGATATGTGCGACTTGATAGAACTGGTCTTTGCTCATCGTGCGAGGAAAAGTACGTTTTATCTCCTCATAATATTCGAACTGCGACTTCATGCATAATCCACCTTTTTCATGTATTCGGTCATCGGTAGGTGGTCCTGCAGAATCATGTTTTTAGCGAGGTTCCGTTCTCCCCAAATTCTCCCCAAAATCCATTTTTGCCTGCAAAATGGGGCAAAAACCGGAAATCTTTCGAACTCGCTGAAATGCAAGGTTTTTCGCTGATTTCGGAGATGAAACCCCGAAAAACATAGACAATACAAGGGAGTTTTAAGTTCCCTGTTCTTCCGTTAAGGGAGGCTATTTCTCTTTACTTCCGAAATAGTTTCTTTGACTCGAAATCAGTTTGCGAGCAATCGCACGCGGGTTCGAAT
>JBMNOA010000026.1:0-23474 GCA_050942825.1 Bacillota bacterium | reverse complement strand
TGACTAGAAGGAAAAGAAAAGCCGTGGGGAGCAGATATTAATAAAGGGATATCTAAATTGCTGATAAAAGGACGTGAGCGGGCAAAAGTCGGTTTTAAAATTACTTCACCAAAAATAGTAGCTAATAATAATGCACAAAGAGCCATAATGCCATAAATGCGATATTTCTTGTTCAAAATCATTATTAAAGCAATAGCCAACCAAATAAAGCCGGCCTCACCTAAATTAGTACAAAAAACCATTATGGTGTCTAAGAAAAAGTTGTGCATATGCATAGTAATAAATTCTAATAAAAGCTCATCTGCATATTGAATAAATTCCATTTTATATCTCCCCGTAAAAAAAGAGGGCCGGAGCTTGAAAAATGATGTTTCCGGCCAATAGAAATATGTCTATAATTAGATGATTTTATTTATCATATAAAGAACCAAACTCGCTAAAAGGATATATTCTGAGAACGGCTTTGCCCAATACATGTTCTGAGCTAATGGTGCTAACGGAAGAATCTCTGCTATCATGGCTTTCATTACGATTATCACCCATGACGAAGTATGAATCGTCGTCTATAATCATATCAATATTTCCGTCTGTATAAACCTGAGTCAGATAGGGTTCGGTATATAAATCTCCATTAATATAGATAAGCCCATCTTTGATAGTTATTTGTTCATTAGGCATGCCGATGATTCTTTTGATATAATATTCTTTGTTACGGTCGGGAGCATCAACGATAATGACATCGCCTCTTTGTGGCTTTGATATAATATATGTTATTTTGCTGGTTAAGAGCCTGTCCCCGTTGCTTAATGTTGGCATCATAGAAGATCCGTTGACTACTGTCATTTCAAAAACAAAAGTACGCAGAACTAAAGCAATAGCTAAAGCTATAAGGACCAGTTTTACTATGCCCCAAGCTGTGCGGCTTATACCTTCTTTTTTGATTTTTTCTTCTCCAAAGATGCTAGGCTCTGAAGTAAATAATACCTGATCATTTAGTGGTACTTCTTCTGCTTGCAATTCTTCTGGTTGTATTTGATCCGCATTTTGTGTAATATCAATATTATCAAACAGGGGATCTATCTGTTCGGTTGTTGATTGTTCTGTGGGAGTGGTAAAAATATCAGTAGATGTCTGTGGCCTTTCTGGAGAGATATCTTGTAAGATAAAAAGCGTTTCTTCTTTTATTCTGAGATTTTGTTGTTGTACGGCAGCCAGCTTGAGATTAGCTGTTTGTGCCAAATTTTTGGCAGCAGACAGTTCTTCTTGTGCTTTTTGATAATCGCTGGCAGCTTGTTCTTTAAGTATTTTTGCCGCCAGATAGGCAGCTTGGGCCGCTTGTTTTTTTTGTTCTTCCATTTCTGCTTTTTGTACTGCTATAGCCGCTGTTTCTGCTGCGTTTTCTGCCATCTCGATGGATTCTTGGGATAGCTCTTCTAGATGTTGCAGTTCTTTCTCAAAATTTTTCAATAATATCAATAGTTTTTCGGCAGACGCCTCGGCCTGGGAAACTGCACCAATTGAGGTATCTCTGGCACTTATTTGGGCGTTTAGTGCAGCCTCTGCGGCTAAAGACGCTTGATGGGCGGCTTCAATTTTTGCTTTATGGATCCTTTCATCATAAGATGTGAAGTTGGCTTTTATGGCGTTATCTGCGGCCTGGGCGGCTAGCATTGCTGTTTTTGCCGCCTCGGAGGCATTACTGGCCTGAGCCTCTGCCTCAGCTGCTAAAGCCAGCAAATCGGTAGTACTTTGTTGTTCCGCACTTTCCTGAGGCCAAGGTTTTTCATCAATAATTGTTTTGTTTGCCAAAGGGTCATTATCCATAAGAGAGGTTTGTGCGAGGGGAGTTTCTTCTTTTAATATTTCTTGAGGATCCTGTTCCCATGGAGCTTTATCCTCGTTATTTTGGGGCCAAAAATTGTTTGACAAAATAATCACCGTACTTTCTTGGTGGGATACAATTTTATATTAAAATGATATATGCTATATATTATAACACTTAGCCTACTGCTATAAAAGAAATTTTTTCCCAGGCAGGGATTCCTTTTATTAAAGACAAATATAATAAGCGATAGCTAAAAAGGGGGCCTTTTTATGAAGGAAGTTGATATATATAGCGATGGTGCCTGTTCTGGCAATCCCGGCCCCGGCGGTTGGGGTTGCGTACTGATTTATGGCCAACATAGGCGCGAGTCAGCCGGTGCTGAACCCTTGACCACTAACCAAAAAATGGAATTAAAGGCTGCTTTGGAAGGCCTAAAAATGCTTAAACGTTCTTGTAAGGTAAATGTATATAGTGATAGTGCTTATTTGATCAATGCTTTTAATCAGGGCTGGATTAAAAGTTGGGTGAAAAACGGTTGGCAAACCAGCAAAAAAACTGCTGTAGAAAATCAGGATCTGTGGCTTCAGCTGTTAGAGCAAAGTGAGAGGCATCAAATAACTTGGATCAAAGTCAAAGGCCATGCCGGCAACAGAGAAAATGAGTATTGCGATTTTCTTGCTCGTCAAGCAATAAAGAATTTATAGTAAAAGCCTCTGAAGAGGCTTTTATTTCACTACCAAGACATTTGCTTTTGTATGGTGGATGACTCTTTCTGTAACGGAGCCCATAAATACACGCTTGGTTAAACTAGCCAAACCGCGGCAACCCATAATTAACATATCATATTCACCTCTATCGGCTTCTTTTATGATTTCTTCGGAGGGAAAGCCTACTGAGATAACATGTTTAGGTTGTATATTTACGGCGATAAATTTCTCTGTGACATATTCTAATAGCATCTTGCCATGTTCTTTTTCTCTTTCAGTTAATTCTGCTTGTGTATCAAAAATATTTTTCATTAATGCTCCCGGCATAGCGGCCATATTATAGATAGGTTCTTGAAAAACAACAGTGATTAAAGTGATTTCGGCATCAAATGCCTGGGTCATTTTAACTGCCACATCGGCAGCTTTTAAAGATTGCTCAGAACCATCGATAGCCACAAGTATTTTCATAAAAATTCCCTCCAATTAACTATATAATTCCATCAATTATTAGTTTTAGTATAGATATTTATGGACAAAAAGTCAATTATTGTTCATTAAACAATATTTTTGCATTAGCAGGGAAATATAGATGATATAAAGAATAATCTATAGAATCTTTAGAGAAAACAGGTGATTAGCTTGGCAGATGATTTATATACAGATCTTGTCCAATATATTATAGAAGGTGATGCTGAGGTTGTGGAGGCAGAAACTGATTCCCTTTTAAAGCAGGGTCAGCAACCAATGGTGATCATCAATAAAGGTCTTTTGAACGGCATGGCGGCAGTCGGCGAGCTTTTTAAGGAAGGCGAAATGTTTGTGCCGGAAGTGATGATGTCCGCCCAAGCAGTTACTATAGCTTTAGATAAATTAAAAGCTTTAGTCAATCAAGAAGATATGCCTAAAATGGCTACCATAGTAATAGGTACCGTAAAAGGGGACTTGCATGATATAGGTAAAAATTTGGTTTCTATGATGATGGAAAATAGTGGTTTTACTGTCATAGATTTGGGTACCGATGTAGCTCCTGAAGATTTTTGTCAGGCGGTAGCCGATCATGATGCTGATATCGTTGGCATGTCGGCTTTGCTCACTACCACTATGCCGGCTATGCAAGAAACGGTAGAGGCTATTTGTGCCGCCGGATATCGCGATAAGGTCAAAATTATTATTGGCGGGGCTCCTGTTACAGCAGAATATGCTCAACAAATAGGGGCAGACGGTTATTCGGAAGATGCTGTGAGAGCTGTCGAGCTATGTAAAAACTTATTAAGTATATAAAGAAAGAGCGAAGAAGGAGATAATATGTTAATAGTAGGAGAATTGATCAATAGCAGCCGTAAATCCATCAGGCCCCTTATTGAAGAAGCTAATGTGCGGGCTATCCAGGAAATTGCTCTCTCCCAAGTATCTAAAGGTGCTGATTATTTGGATATTAATTGCGGTACTTTTGTAAATGATGAAAAAGAGAAAATGCTCTGGTTAATCGATACGGTACAACAAGTTACGGACAAGCCCCTTTGTGTGGATAGTCCCAGCGCCATCGTTTTAGAGGCCGGACTGGAGGCTTGTTGCAATGGTAAGCCTATGATTAATTCTATTACGGCGGAAAAAGAACGCTTCGCGCAAATATTGCCTTTGGCTCTCAAATATCAAGCTAAATTAGTTGCTCTTTGTATGGATGATAGCGGCATACCGGTAACACCTGCTGCTCGTTTTGCAATTGCCGAGCAATTGATTACCGATTTGACCGCAGCCGATATAGCACAAGATGATATTTATCTCGACCCTTTGGTACAGCCTATTGCCACGGGGAATATGGCCGGTATGGCTGTGTTGGATACTATCAGCGCCATTAAAAGCAAATATCCGGCAGTTCATTGTATTTGTGGATTGTCCAATATATCTTTTGGTTTGCCCAACCGGGCTTTATTAAACGGGACATTTCTTGTGCAAACCATGACCAGAGGCATGGATGCTTATATTCTTAACCCTACCGATAATAAATTAATGGGTCTTTTTTATGCCTCAAATGCCCTTTTGGGAAATGATAATTTTTGCACCAAATATCTTAAAGCCCATAGGCAGGGGCTTTATAAAGAAGAAAATAAATCATGATAAAAGATAGCATTGTGAGAGTATAATTAATAGATAGGTAACACTTTTCCCGTCCTCTGGATTCAGAGGACGGGCTTTTTTTTATAAGATCATAAATATTCGATCAATAAAATATAGTAATAATAAGGTCAATAAGAAAATAATTGGTTATTGAAAATGAATATGTTTAGTAATTGGAGGCTCAAGCCAGCGGGGGTTGTTAATCATTGGGTTATGTGTTAAAATATAAGACAAAAACGGTTAGGAAGGGTGTGAAAAAAG
The DNA here is from genome assembly GCA_050942825.1 of Bacillota bacterium. Classification (GTDB taxonomy): domain Bacteria; phylum Bacillota; class Dehalobacteriia; order UBA4068; family UBA4068; genus CAYRML01. The sequence continues at coordinate 18,563 of JBMNOA010000026.1, read as the reverse complement.
TGGAATACATATTCTCTAATAAGATCAAGTCCCTAAAGCCATCTTCTATCAGGGAAATATTAAAAAACTCCTCAGCCCCAGGTATCATTGCCTTAGCAGCAGGGAACCCCGCAGCGGAATCATTCCCTTTGCTAGAAATGGAGAAAATCTCTCAAAGTATTTTTGCGGACAGGGCTCTTTGTAATGCCGCATTTCAGTACGGAGTGACGGAAGGGTATGGACCTTTAGTTGAAAAGACTGCAAACCGTCTGAAAAAGCGTTTTTCTATAGGAAGAAATTTTGATAGCGTTATTATTACGAGCGGCGGACAACAAGGACTTAACCTGGTCACCAAGGTCTTTTGTAATGAAGAAGATGTTATTTTGTGTGAAAACCCCAGCTTTATTGGGGCACTTAATACCTTCCGTTCTTATAATACAAAACTTGTAGGTATCGACATGGAGGAAGATGGTATTAATTTAGAGTCCTTAGAGGCAGCGCTTAAAAAAGAAAATAACGTAAAGCTCTTGTATATTATTTCCACTTTCCAAAATCCTACTGGTATCACAACCTCACTCAAAAAGCGTAAAGCTATCTATGATCTTTGTTTGCGTCATAAAGTTATGATTCTGGAAGATAATCCTTATGGAGATTTGCGCTTTACAGGAGAAGAAATTCCTACCATAAAATCCCTTGACGAAGAAGGTATCGTTATGTATTGCGGTTCATATTCCAAAGTCTTCTCCGCAGGTGTCAGAATCGGCTTTTTGTGCGGCCCGGAAGAGGCAATAGCTAAATGTACTGTAGCTAAACAAGGTCAGGATGTCCATACCAATCAGTTTTGTCAGATTATGCTGGATAAATTTATGGAAGAATACAACTTTGAAGAACATATAAAAAGTGTCCAACAGATCTATGGAAGGAAAAGCTCTTTGATGCTGGAGGGTATTGATAAATATTTTGATAAAAGTGTTAGTGCTACTCGTCCTGAAGGAGGTTTGTTCCTCTGGTGTACTATGCCACAAGGAAATGATGCCAGTATGCTGGCTAAGCGTCTGATAGAGCGCAAAGTATCTATAGTACCCGGCATTGCATTTATGATCAATTCCAATGATGCAGCTTCCTTTAGGCTCAATTATTCCACCCCTTCCGACGAACAAATAAAAGAAGGTATCAAAATAATCGGAGAAACACTCCAAGAGTTTTTACAATAATTGTGACAAGAATTTTATAAAAATAAACCCCGACTTTGAGGGTGCGTCTTTGGGATTTATAATCCCGTAAAAATATCGGCATAGTTTGGTATGTACTACCGGCTATGCCGATTTTTCTTGCTTTGTGGCATATGTAGTAACCGGAAAGTCAAATTTGCCAATACAGTTACGCTGTAACCGTCTAGTCACCCTTTACTTGTTTTATCATACTATGCTATATGATATGTTTCTAAAAAAGGCGTAACATATCAGGGGTGGTCAACCTCCCCGAATATAATTATACATATTAGTAAGGAGTAGTAGATCTTATGAAGGGAAAATGTTCTTTAAGCTCATATCTTAATACTATGCGTACAGTCTAGGCATACAAGCCTATATATACGGATATCCGCTTGTTACAATGGAAAGAACCAGGCAGCTGCAAACGTTAATTGAAATGCCAGCTGAACCGGTATGCAGCCTGCTTCTTTTCTGCTGGCTTTTACTAATTTTAAAGCAAGGGCTTTAAATTCATCTATTTTTTCTGGCATAACAATACGTTTGGCAACTATAGTAATCATAAAATTTAACACTCCTTAAATTAATCTAGACATTGAAGCGGAAATTGATGATATCTCCGTCGGCTACTATATATTCCTTACCTTCGAGACGGAAATAGCCCTTATCTCTGGCGCTTGCCATGCTGCCGGCCTCCATTAGTTTTTCAAAAGCCACAGTTTCTGCTCTGATAAAACCTCTTTCGATATCGGAATGGATCTTGCCGGCGGCTTGTTTGGCTGATAATCCTGCTTTGACAGGCCAGGCTCGCACTTCGTCTTCTCCAGCAGTTAAAAAGGAAATAAGGCCTAATTGTTTATAGAGAGCATTGGCCATACGATCGATGCCACTTTCCTCTATGCCCAATTCTTCTAAAAATAGTTCCCGCTCTTCGTGAGGTAACTGCTGTATCTCCTCTTCCATTTTAGCGCAAACAGGCAAAAGTTTAAATCCTTGTTCCTGACACCAAGTTTGTAAAGCTGATTTTTGCGGCCATTCTCCCGATGATAATTGTTCTTCATCAAGATTAATGACTATAAGCATAGGTTTAGTGGTCAAAAAGGTTATATGTTTAAGAGCCTCCTTTTCTTCGTCAGTAAGGTGCAAATTTTTCAAAGGCTGTTCTTCTTCTAGGCAGGCCTGGCATTTCAAAAGAGCGGCTTCTTCTGCTGGGTGTTCCACCTTTTTTTTATGTCCGCTGTTGATGCGCAAAAGGCGTGTTTCTATTAATTGTAGATCAGCGAATAATAGCTCGCTGTTGATGATATTTATATCACGCATGACATCAATATTGTTTTCGACATGTAAAACTTTGTCATTGGTAAAGGCCCGTACGATATGGGCCAGAGCATCCACATTACGCACAGCATTAAGAAATTCGTTACCGCTACCTTGGCCTTGGCTGGATCCTGCTACCAAGCCAGGAACATCAATGACTTCTATCTGGGCAAAAGTAGTTTTTTTAGGCTTAAACATCTTGGTCAAATAATCCAAACGGCGGTCAGGTATAATAGCATGAGCCGTATTGGTAGTGGTTTTTCCGGAAAAAAAGGCATTTGTTTCGATGCCGGCATTGGTCAAAAGATTGAAAAAAGTAGTTTTGCCCACCAGAGGCAATCCTATAATCCCACAGGAAAGAGCCATGAATCTGTCCCTCCAAAATCATTTATAAACACATAATATCATTATATCTAAAAAAGCATCTAACCACAAGCAAAGATAATCTTTTGTTAAAATTTCTAGCCCCTGCAAATAAAATATGATAAAATCGTACTGATAAATAACATATTTAACAATAGTTTAGAGGTACATAATATGAAAAATGAACAAATATTGTATATATTACAACAAGTTGCCGCAGGAAAATTACAACCCCAGCAAGCTTTGCAAAATTTTAAGTATTTTTCTAGTGAGGATTTAGGTTATGCTAATATCGATTACCACCGTGAGTTGAGAAAGGGCTTTCCCGAAGTGGTGTATGCGGGTGGTAAAACTCCGCAGCAGATATTAAGCATCATGACGGCTTTACAACAAAATTGCGATAATAATATCCTGGCTACCCGTTGTGAAGAGGAAGTTTGGCATTTATTATGTGATGAATTACCGGAGGCTGATTATTATCCGCAAGCCAAACTGATTTGTATAGAACAAAAAGAACCGGAAGAAGTAGGCAATATTCTGGTGGTTTGTGCCGGTACTTCCGATATGTTTGTAGCAGAAGAGGCTGCGCTTACGGCTTATTTTATGGGTAATAAAGTGGAAAGGCTTTATGATGTAGGGGTGGCCGGTATTCATCGTCTTTTAAACGCTACGGAACAACTTTCGGCAGCCAAGGTTATCATTGTTGTGGCAGGCATGGAAGGTGCTTTACCTAGCGTAGTGGCCGGTCTGGTAGACAAGCCGGTTATCGCTGTACCGACAAGTGTCGGTTATGGTACCAGTTTCAATGGTTTAGCTGCACTTCTGGGTATGCTCAACAGCTGCAGCTCTGGCATTACGGTAGTCAATATCGACAATGGCTTCGGAGCCGGTTATGCGGCATCATTAATCAATAAAATGCCTTATTGAAATATTTATTGATAAATACCTAAATAATTGAAAGAGTAAGTTTAAACTATGGCTGGTATGGTTGATGTGAAAGGCCATAGTATTTATCGTAATGAATAAAGGGATCATGGAATCAAGCACAATAAAAAGGGCTTTAGATACCCTCTTTTTTTTTCATAATCTTGGCAATAATATTATTTTAAGGTATAATTATCAAAAGGATTTATGATTGAAGGTGTATTGAAATGGTTACAGCAGACTGGGTTCTTTTAGCCTTTTCTTTGTTAAGTATTTTGATTGGCTGGAATAGTGGAACCATAAAAATTTTGGCTGGAGTGGGTTCTCTTATTTTAGGTTGGCAGGCAGCCCGTACTTTTGCCGCTTATTTGGCCGGTTGGCTCAGTAAACTAGTCGGTGGTGCCAGTTCAACAGTAAGTGATGCCAGTGTATGGAATGCCTTATATCTTTTTTTAGACAGTACATCTGTTTTGGAAAAGATTTTTTACATAGTAGCTTTTATAATTATTTTTGTTTTGGTAATTTTTATTATTCGCTGTATAGCCTCTGCTTTGGATAGGGTGATGAGGGGTTCCGTTTTAGGCTTATTGAATAGTGCGGTCGGCGCCTTTTTTGGTCTTTTGATATTTGCTATCATTATCAATTTCTTATGGACAATTTTCTTGCCGCTATTTGGCAATACCGGTGTCTTGTTGGATCTCAAGCTATTTTTGGGGGCATCGCAGCATATATTGCCCTTGCTTTTAGGTATGACGGGATATTTTATTACTAACGCCGCGGCTTTAATTGATTCTTTTGATTTACCCGCCCTTGATCAAATACCGGGAGTAAATAATTTACCTAGTGTTTAGAAAAACTAATGGGAGGTCCTATGAGACCATTGAACAAAGAGATAGAGCAATTTGCTTTTGAGCATGGTGCTGATGAAGTAGCTTTTGCTGATTTATCTCAAGCTTCTGCTTATTTACAAAATGAGTATGGCGATAAATGGCAAGCATTCACTCGCGCTGTTGTTATTGCCGTGCATTTTCCTCAAGCGATTGTGCAGGAATTATTAAAAGGGCCCAGCCATACTTATCTGGCCTATTATGATATCCTCAATAATAAAATTAATGAGATAGGCCTTTTGCTGGCCAATAAGTTATCCAAAAAAGGTTATACTAGTTATCCTATTCCGGCCTCTCAGCGCATCAGCGATAATAAGTTGGCAGCGGTTTTTAGCCATCGCTTTGCTGCTTATTTAGGCGGGTTAGGTTGGGTAGGCAAAAGTTGCAATATTGTTACGGAAAAGAATGGTCCCCGTCTGCGTTTAGGCACGGTTTTGACCAATGCGCCTTTAGATTGCGGAAAGCCAGTAGAAAATCTTTGCAAGGACTGTCGGCTCTGCATGGAGATTTGTCCCGCTCATGCTATAAAAGATCATCTTTGGCAAGAAAATCAATCCATTTGTCAGCATATAGACGCTTTGGCTTGCCATAATTATTTGATGGAGATACGGCAATCTTTCGGCAAAAGAGTTTGTGGACTCTGCTTGGCTGCTTGTCCTTACAGTATTAAATAAATTACAAATATCAGTGGCCGCTTATCAAGGGGAGGGATATCTAGTGAAGGTCATAATCCAACAGGCTAAAGAAATATTTGCTGATGTACAAGCCTGGTTAAGCTTGTTTTTACAAAATAGCTATGCCAAGTGGGTAATTATAGGTATTATTGTTGCTATTATTTTAATTATTATTTTTGCTATTAAAAAAAAGCGCAAGAAAAAACTAGAAAAATCTATGATTGCGCAAAAAGAAGAAAGCGAAATTAATGATAACAAGCAGCGCATTATCCCCATATCGGAAAAAATTATTGAGCAGGCTTTGCCCCTTAGCGATCCCTCGCCAAAGCGTCACTTCAATGATTGTGATAAGGAACTACCGGCGGATAATAGTAATTTTGCTGCTTTGTCTAAGAAACTTAAATCTCATCAGGGCATATTATCTGCTAATTTAGAGGCGGAATGTTCTGCTGCCGGTGCCGATTTTTTACCGGAGCTTTTATTGATTTATGAAGATTTGGACCCGCAGTTAGCGCAAAGTATCAAACAATTATTGTTTGATGAGGGCTGGCTAAATAAATATGCCGACGCATTAACTGATAAAAATAAAAATTGCGAAGTGCTTTTTAAGGCTTGGAAATATTTCCCGGATGCCAGGCTATTACCTGCCTTAGTTGATCTATTAGCTGATAAGGAAGAGGCAGTACGCATGGCGGGAGTGTGGCTTTTGACTGCTATCAAAGACAAAAGAAGCTTGCCTTATCTGGTCGCGGCCCTTTTACAGCCTAAAAAATATTTAACTGCCAGGGTGGGCGAGGTTTTAGTGGCCTTCGGCATGGAGGCTGCCAATCTATTAGCCAGAATGTTGCCGGAGATGAAAGATGAACATAAGTTGATTATTTTAGAAGTATTGGAACAATTTGACGCCGGATATCAATTGATGCCGCTTTTGGAGTGCTTGAATCATAGATCATGGGAAATCCGAGCTGCAGCGGTTAAGGCTTTAGGCGAAAGCAATTATTACGAAGCCAAAGAGGCAGTGTTACCTCTTACGCATGATTCTGTTTGGCAAGTACGGGCTGCCGTAGCTAAAGCATTGGGACAGATGAAAGTGCAAGCAGCGCATGATCGGCTAAGACAAATGCTGGTAGACGACTCATTTTTAGTACGTGCTAATGCCAAAGAAGCTTTGGACAGGCTCGAGCTGGAGTTCTAAATAGGGGAGAATTATATTGAATATATTCAGCCAGGAAATTCCATATTTATCCAAATGGTTTGCTGATATTGAGTTTACAACAGTTATATCCAGTGCATTAAAAATTGCTATTGTATTGTTTATTTGTTTTATAGCCATTAAAATTGGCAAAAGTATCATTAAAGGTGTTTTCGGCAAAGTTTCTAATGTCAAAAACAGTAAAAGAGCTGATACACTAGCTACAGTTTCCTTCAGTGTTTGGCGCTACTTTGTTTATTTCATTACTGTGATGATTATTCTCAGTATTTTGGATATCAATATTGCTCCTGTTTTGGCATCGGCAGGTGTGGCTGGTATAGCCATCGGGTTTGGTGCTCAAAGTTTGGTCAAGGATGTGATAACCGGGTTTTTCATGCTGTTTGAGAATTATTATGAAGTAGGAGATTATGTAGAGGCGGGCGGAGTCAAAGGATTTGTAGAAGAAGTAGGTCTGCGGTCTACTAAAATTCGTGATTGGGCTGGTGAGCAGCATATCTGTCCTAATGGACAGTTGACTATCGTTACTAATTATTCACGTGGCAATCTCAGTTCAATAGTGCAGATTCCTGTTTCCTATGAAGGTGATCTATCTATGGCTATGAGGGCTATTAATCAAATCTGTTATGATATGAAAGATCAATATCCCCAGATTACAGACGGTCCGGTTGTTTTAGGGTTAGGTAGCTTGGAACCATCTCATATGACTATTAATATCTCATTCAGTGCCGCATTAAATGATAAATTTGAGATAGAAAGACAACTGCGCCAACGTTCTAAAGAGGCACTCGATAAGATTGGAATATCTATCCCTTATTCTTATAGCAAAATAATTTTAGATACAGCCGAACTTATTAAAGATAATGATCCGGCGGGGAGTGTTTAGAATCATGATGGAGATTTCTGCCTTGAAGGTAGGAAGTATCGTAAAGCTAAAAAAACCTCATCCTTGTGGCGGCTTTGAGTGGAAGGTAACCAGTCTAGGCATGGATTGTCGATTGCAATGTTTAAAATGCCATCATCAAATATTGCTTAGCCGCAATGAATTGCAAAAAAGAGTAAAAGCTATTTTATCATAGCTCTTGCCATAAACAAAGTATTATGATATTATATACAGGTTATATCAGCGATTGCTGATATCCCTGCTCCGCTTGGGTAGCGGAGCCGTTAGTCCAAAGGGAGGAGGTGAGTGATTTGCGTAAATACGAAGTGCTTTATATTATGCGTCCTGATTTACTAGAGGAAAATTATAAAGAATATGTAGAAAAGTATAATACGCTGATCCAAGAAAACGGTGGAGAGGTCCTCAATGTAGATATTTGGGGCAAGCGCCGTTTAGCTTACGAGATCAATAAAATACGCGAAGGATATTATGTTTTGTTACAAATGCAATCTGAAACAGATTTGCCCAAAGAATTAGAACGTAATTTCAAAATATCTGATGAAGTTATTCGCTATTTAATTACCAGAATAGAAGAATAGGCCCATCCTTTTAAGTTGTTGATAGGAGGGAATAACATGCTCAATAGAATAATTTTGATTGGCCGATTAACTAAAGATCCGGAATTACGCTTTACCCAAAGCGGAGTGGCTGTTGCCAGCTTTTTTTTAGCTGTAGATCGTTCTTTTAAAAATGCTGATGGCCAAAAAGAAACTGATTTTATCAATATCATTGCCTGGCGCGGTTTGGGTGAAAACTGTGCAAATTATCTTTCCAAAGGTAAATTAGCGGCAGTAGATGGCCGTTTGCAAATCAGAAATTATGAAACCAAGGATGGACAAAAACGTACGATCGCCGAAGTTGTGGCCGATGATGTCCGTTTTCTTTCTCCTAGAGAAAGTAGTGTGGCAACGCCAACCAGCCCAAGTGAAGGATATGTTAAAAATGAGCCTGTGATGGATAATTTTGATGAAGAGATGCCGCTGGGCGATGATGATTTGCCTTTTTAAAAGTTTGGCGGTTGACTTATAAAGGGATAAAGGAGGATATAATATGGCTGATAATGAAAGAGGCGGCCGTGGCGACAGAGGCGAACGCAGCTTCCGCAATCGCCGGGGACGTAGACGTGTCTGCAGCTTTTGTGTAGACAAAGTTACGGAAATTGATTATAAAGATACAGCTAAATTGCGTAAATATATCACTGAAAGAGGTAAAATTTTACCACGCCGTATTTCCGGTAATTGCGCCAAACATCAAAGATGTTTGACCGAAGCTATTAAAAAAGCTCGTATTGCTGCACTTTTGCCTTATACTACTGAATAAACCAATTAATAAGAAAAGGCTTGCTGTTATCAGCAAGCCTTTATTATTAAGTTATATTTCTAAGAAAAATTTCCGGCATCTGTCAGGCGCGATTTGAGGCAAATAACTTTTGATAGCCTTACCGAAATATAATATTAATACAAGTTGCTTTTCTTTAAAGGGGGCTTTTTCCGACTGGTTAAGATATAATATAAAGAGATCATATAAAATAAAGGATATAGCATAAAAAAGAAGAAAATATTTAAATTAGCCCAAATGAGGGAATATATATGGAACAAAATCAAGAACCAATCAATAATCCATATCAAAACAATAAATCACCATTAGCTCCGGTGGCTTTAATGGTTGCAATGGCTGTAATTTTGGGTTTGGCGGCGCTTATTTTGCCTATTATTGGTATTATCGCCTCATTTTTGTATTCTTTACCCTTTGCCATTATAGTTTTTCGCTATAATTTACGTTGGGGTGTCATTGCTCTTTTAGCCACTACCGTGATATTGGCACTGTTGCTCAATCCTTTAGCAGCCGGCCTGCTTACGCTGCAATATGGTATTTTAGGATTGTTTTTTGGCCAGTGTTTTAGATCCAGAATAAAACCGCTACGTATTTTAGTATTAGGAGTGATCATCGCTGCGCTTTTGTTCTTGGCAACGTTGCTGATTTCGGCTGCAATGGCCGGTGTATCACTTGATCAGTTTTATGCCCATTATACGCAAATGGCCGAAAAAGTCATTGATTCCTTAATCCAGGGGCGTTCCTTCCAGGGTACCTCTATTGAAGATTATAAAGCTGCTTTGACCGAGCAATTTATGCATATGATACCGGCTGTATTAGTGATATATTCTATGGTTCTGGCAACCCTTGAATATTTTATCTTAGTTAAAATAACGCGCCGGTTGCAACATGATATATTGCCTTTGCCACCTTTTGAGGGTTGGCGGCTCACTTGGCAATTAGTGTGGGTATTGATAATAGTAATAATATTTAATGCTCTCAGTAAAATATTCGATTGGTCAACAGTATTGCAAATAACGTCTAATATTATATATGTGTACTATCCTATTTTAGTGGTTTGTGGTCTAAGTTTAGTTTATTGGATGTGGAAGAGATTTAAAAACAATTCAACCAGAGCTATTTTTATGATTGTAGCGATATTGTTCATGGCTTATTTTGTTTATCTTCTCATGATTATTGCCGTTATAGATCCAATATTTGATTTGAGAAATAAATTAAAGCCTTTGCTAGAAAAAGAATAAGACATTAAGAAGGAGGAATAAAAATGAAAGTAATTTTATTGCAAGACATCAAATCCTTGGGCAAAAGAGGAGATATCAAAGAAGTTGCGGAAGGCTATGCACGTAATTATCTTTTGCCAAAAGGATTGGTAGCCGAAGCCAATAAAGCTAATATGAATATGCTGCAACATGAAAAGGAACTGAAAGCCAATAAAGAGGCGCGAATCTTGGCCGATGCCAAACAGTTGGCTCAACGTTTGCAAGACACTGTCTGGACTATCGAGGCCAAATGCGGTGATGGTGGTAGATTATTTGGCTCTATTACTAATGCTGATGTCGCCGATGCCTTAGCCAAAGATGGTATCGATATAGATAAAAGAAAAGTAGAAATTGCCGAAAGCATTAAAACAATCGGTCGTTATCAAATTATTTTGCGGTTGCATAGTCAAGTACAATGCCAAATATTTTTGGATGTAGTGGCCAAGCAATAAGCTTGTGATAATTAGGAAAGGTACTGATATGGCAGAACAGGTATTGAGATCTTTGCCCCATAATATAGAAGCAGAGCAAGCCCTTTTGGGGGCGTGTTTGTTAGATAAAGAAGCCCTTAACAGCGCTATGGAATTTGTGTGCGAAGAGGATTTTTATCGTGACGATCACCGTCTCATTTTCGCATGTCTGCAAAACTTACTGCAAGAGGCCAAACCATGCGATTTGGTGACTGTAGTAGAAGAATTAGATAAACAGGGTAATTTATCGAGAGCAGGCGGAATAGAATATATAGCCTCTTTGACAGATGCTGTTCCTTCGGCAGCTTCAGCTGCTTATTATGGCGCCATCGTAGCTGAAAAGGCCTTGATCCGCTCTCTGATAGCCGCTGCCGGTAAGATCCAAGAGTATGGTTATAGTCATGGTTATGAGGCTCAGGAAATCTTGGAGCTGGCGGAAAAATCCATATTTGAGGTTGGGGAAAAACGCAATTATCATAGCTTTTACCGTATTAGTGAAGTAGCTGTCGATGTCATGGAGCAAATAGCACAAATCAAAGCTTCGGATGGCGTGACCGGCATACCAACTTTCAGAGATTTGGATAAATTGCTTTCTGGTTTACAAAGGAGCGATTTGATCATTTTAGCTGCCCGTCCCGGTATGGGTAAAACCTCAATGGCACTGAATATCGCGCAAGGTGCAGCTGTCAAGTATGGCAAAAGAGTCGCTATATTCAGTCTGGAGATGCCCAAAGAGCAGTTGGTGCAACGCATGCTTTGTTCTATGGCTGAAGTAGATCAGGGTAAGGTCCGTTCCGGCATGGCCTCGGCAAAAGATCTGAGCCGTCTTTCGGAAAAACTGGGGCCGCTGGCCAAAGCGGAGATATATTTAGATGATACCGCCGGAGTCACGGTTATGGAAATGCGCTCTCGCTGCCGCAAGCTGAAAATGGAGAAAAAAGGGCTTGATTTGATTGTTATTGACTATCTGCAATTGATGCAGGGATCGGCCAAAAGAGCAGAAAACCGTCAACAGGAAATAGCGGAGATTTCCCGCTCTCTTAAAGCATTGGCTAAAGAATTGGATGTACCGGTTTTAGCCTTATCACAATTATCCCGAATGGCGGAAAAAGGTAGTGAACCCCCCAGTCTAAGTCATTTGCGGGAATCCGGCGCCTTGGAACAAGATGCCGATATTGTGATATTTTTACATAAAAAAACCGATGATGAGGATGACAACGGTTTGATCGATGTCATAGTTGCTAAACATAGGAACGGTCCAGTAGGCGTTGTAAAAATGGTCTTTATCCCTTCCTTTACCGCCTTTAAGGATTATGCCAAAGAATGGGTGGGGGAAGCCCCTCCGCCGTTGGAATAATAAATCCGGGCAAATATTAAGCAACCTGTAGTTGCGCTCATGAAATCTAAAGTTGGTTGATGCAACCGCCAAGTTTGTTGTATGATATATTCAATAAATCAGGGCTTTAAGGGGATTAATATGAATATTGAAACGGCGAATAGATTGGTACAGCTAAGAAAAAAAAATAACTTATCTCAAGAGGCATTAGCAGAAAAGCTAGGCATCAGCAGACAAGCCATATCCAAGTGGGAAAGAGCCGAAGCCTGCCCCGATATAGACAATTTATTGGCTCTATCCAAAATATATGATGTTTCTTTGGATGAGCTTATAAAACCGGAGGAGCAAGTGACGGTCAAAGCCTTGTCCGATCAAGCTGATAAGCAGCTAGATGAGCAAGATCATGAGCAAAAATCTGCACCGCCTCCAAAATCAAAATTCAACTGGGTAAAATTTCCTTATCCCGTATTAATGGTAATAATATTTTTTATCCTGAGGCTTGGCTTTGATGTAGAAGGCCCCGCTTGGTTGGTATTTTTGACGATTCCTATCTTTTATTGGTTTGTAAACCCGAAAAATAAAGAAAAATAATTTTTTTTCACAAGAAAAGGAGTATGCTCAAAGCATACTCCTTTTTTAGGTAATTTTAAAAGTCTTATTTTTTAAGCCAGGTCATCATGGAACGTAATTGTTTGCCTACGGTTTCGATCTGATGTTCTTGGCCTTTTTTAGCTAGGGCCTTAAATACAGGACGTCCGGCCTGGTTTTCCAAAATCCAGTTTTTGGCGAATACTCCGTCTTGGATCTCTTTTAAGACTTGTTTCATTTCAGTTTTGGTGGCATCGTTGATGATTCTGGGGCCTGTTGCCAAATCTCCCCATTCGGCAGTATCACTGACGGAATAACGCATCATGCTGATACCGGCTTCATACATCAGGTCAACGATCAATTTAGTTTCATGCAAGCACTCAAAATAAGCAATCTCTGGTTGATAGCCGGCTTCAACCAATGTTTCAAAACCGGCAGTGATCAAATGGCTTAACCCGCCGCAGAGAACGACCTGTTCACCGAAGAGGTCTGTTTCTGTTTCTTCTTTAAAGGTTGTTTCGATAACTCCGGCGCGAGTAGTACCGATCCCTTTAGCATAAGCCATGGCCAGATCATGGGCTTGTCCCGAAGCATCTTGATAAATAGCGATAAGAGCGGGTGTGCCTGCTCCCTCTGTATATGTTCTTCTTACTAAGTGACCCGGGCTTTTTGGAGCAATCATTACCACATCAATATCAGTGGGAGGTGTGATTTGGTTGAAATGGATATTAAAGCCGTGGGAAAAGCCTAATACTTTACCTGGTTTAAGGTTAGGTAAAATATCAGTAGCATAGATTTTAGCTTGTACTTCATCGGGCAAGAGTATTTGAATATAATCGGCAGCGGCGGCAGCTTCGACGGCCGTCATAACAGTCATTCCGTCAGCGATAGCTCTTTCATAGCTGGCTCCGCCTTTTCTTTGACCGACAATAACTTCCAGTCCGCTATCGCGAAGGTTTTGTGCTTGTGCATGTCCTTGGCTGCCATAACCTATGATAGCGATCTTCTTTCCTTGCAAAAGCGAAAGATCCGCATCATTATCATAATAAATTTTTACCATATTATTACCCCCATTTTTAATCAAATTGTATAAATCTCCGGGAAGATCCGGTGTTTTATCCTTTTTTGTTATTCCTATTTAGTATTTCCTCATTTTAACATGCATCTATCTTATTTGACAAGGCTTTTTTGGTATTGATTGATTGTTTTTGCTTTTGCAATTTGATTTCTCAATATATTTTTATAATATAAATCTTTTATTACGCATATGTATTATTAAACAACTACATCTAAGGCGGTTATATTTTGATTATAGATACTAATGATATTATATATTTTATTAGTGATAAAATAGTTTGGAGCCCACTTTTGGTTGGGTTATGCTTATTTTGCGGATTGTATTTTTCTTGCCGCAGCGGTTTTTTGCAAGTGAGACATTTTTTTAATATGATCAAGCTTCTTATAAGTGATAAAAAATCCAGCAAAGGAATATCTTCCTTTCAGTCTTTTACCATGTCTTTGGCGGGGAGAATTGGTACAGGCAATATTTCCGGTACTGCTACGGCCATATTTTTTGGCGGCCCGGGAGCCATCTTTTGGATGTGGATTTTTGCCTTATTGGGAGCAGCTTCCTCTTTTGTAGAATGCTCCTTGGCGCAGCTTTGGAAAGAGGAGGTAGATGGTCAATATCGGGGCGGACCAGCTTATTACATAGAAAAAGGCTTGGGCTGGCAGCGCTATGCTTGTGTTTTCGCCTTTTTTTCCATCTTAGCTTGCGGATTGCTTTTACCAGGTGTACAGTCGGGCGTAGTTATCACAGCCTTTCATGATATCAGTGGTATCAATAAAATGTTGTTGGCTTTTGTTATTGTATTTTTTCTCGGTTTGATTATTTTCGGCGGTATAAAAAGGATAGCTAATGCGGCTGAAATAATCGTTCCCTTTATGGCTATAGGATATATGATAGGAATCACTATTGTCATTACGGCAAATATTGAATATTTGCCGAGTATGCTGGCTGTTATTCTAAAAAGTGCTTTTGGTTCAGATGCGGCTTTTGGCGGTATTATCGGTTCGGCTGTCGTTTGGGGGGTTAAAAGGGGAGCTTATGCTAATGAGGCAGGTATGGGCAATGCACCTCATGCGGCGGCTGCCGCGGAGGTTTCGCATCCGGCCAAACAAGGATTGATACAAGCATTCTCTGTATATGTAGATACTTTTTTGATCTGCACGGCTACTGCTTTTGTAATGCTTTTAACTAATTGTTATAATGTGGTAGATGAGCGTACGGGAGCTATGCTGGCAGAATATGTGCCCCATTTGGAAAAGGGGCAGGCTTTTACACAAGCTGCCTTGGATACGGTTTTTCATGGGTTTGGCGGCATCTTTATTGCTGTAGCTCTAGCATTTTTTGCTTTTACTTCTTTATTATCTTATTATTATCAGGCAGAGACTAATTTGGCATATGTATTTCGTGATGATAGCAAGGCGCAAAAAGCTACTATGCTTTTACAATTAGCATTCCTTTTTACTGTTATTCTTTCTGCCATACGGGCCACAGATACCATCTGGGCTTTAGGTGATATTGGCGTTGGTGTGATGGCTTGGCTCAATATTATAGCCATATTCAAACTGCAAAAGCCAGCCCTAGCTCTTTTAGCAGATTATGAGAGTCAACTTAAGCAGGCGGTGGAGCCAGTATTTGATCCCGATAAATTAAAGATAAAAAATGCCATCTTATGGAAAAAAAGATAAGTCAGATTTTGTTTTAAAAATATATAAAAGGATATACAAAGAAGATTTTTAATAATATAATGTAAATTAATGGTCAATTGCATGGTAATTTCTAGTAATTATTAAGTCATATTATATAACTTGCATCATATAATACTAGAGAAAGGAGTGGCTAAAAAATATGCAAATACAAATAAGAAGCAAAAGTAGTCTGATGTTTCTCTATGTATTAGTGTTAGTAGCAATTATATTTTTTACAATCTTTTTATCCTCCTCCCATGCATTGGCTATACCTGATGAATATTTGGCAGATGGACAAGACTCTAGCCAGGCCCAATCATCTGTGGTGCAAGTTCAGGATCAACCAATTCCTCCGGATCAAATGCAATTATCTTTTACTTTAGAGGATCAATCCTGGCAGACTTTTGAACCATATTCTGCTAATATGCCTGATTTTTTACAGTTGCGTACTTTTATTTTGGATGCAGGGGGTACTGTCAGTTGGCTGGATAATCCCGGCGTAGTCTTCTTTTCTGTTGGTAATCGTACTTTAGCCTATTGCCAAAAAGTAAAGTATCTTTATATTGGGCAAAATAATGCCAATGGTATCACCTGGCAAAAAATTTATTATGAGCAACCGATTAAAATTGTCGCGGGCAATAGTTATCTGAACCGCCAGATATTAATCCATCTAGGAATGACTGCCAATTGGCAGGTAGATATGCGTAAGCTTGACATCACGCTTAGCCCCCATGTTTTTAACACCGGGTATTTGCCTCCTACGATGCAGGAATTATGGACTGTAATTGGCTCTGACCTGCAAAATTCCCTGCCTAAGCCATCGGCAAAGCTTCTAGGCTCTAAGACGACATATTTTAATGCTAATCTGCTTAACAGAACAAGCAATATAAAATTGGCCAGTAAGGCTGTCAACGGTCTAGTTTTAGCTCCTAATCAAACATTTTCTTTTAATAAAACTGTGGGGCCGCGCAGCCCTAAAAGAGGTTATAAAAAAGCTATTATCTTTATGAATGGTAAAAAGGCGGAAGATTATGGCGGAGGCGTTTGTCAAGTTTCAAGCACTATTTATAATGCCGCTATCAAGGCCAATCTGAAAATTGTAGAAAGGCATAGACATAGCATAGCGGTAAATTATGTTGCTCCCGATAGTGATGCTACGGTTTTTTATGGTGAAAAAGATTTTCGGTTTACCAATAATACAAAAGGCAATATTATTATCAAATCTAAAGTGGGCAGCAATTATTTAACCATAGAAATATGGTCAAAGATTTGATTAAATATAAAAATTTAAATATAGGGTGCATTAGCCACCCTATATTATTTTTGAGGAAATTTATGTCCTTTAAAAAAGGTTTTTAATTTGGAAAAATTGACAAAAGACAGTGTTTTTGATAAAATAATTTGGTGATTGCAAAGCCGTATATGTTGTATTTTTAAGCAACGCACAGAAAGAGGTGCTTTTTATGTCCACAGCAGTTATCGTAGGTGCACAATGGGGCGACGAAGGTAAAGGTAAAATAATTGACTTTTTGGCTCAAAAAGCTGATATGGTCGTGCGTTGCCAGGGCGGTAATAATGCCGGCCATACGGTCGTCTATGGTGATAAGACTTATAAACTACATCTTATTCCCTCCGGCATACTCTATCCCGGCGTGGATTGTATTATTGCCAATGGTGTAGTTGCTGATTTAGCTGTTGTTTTAGAAGAATTAGACAATTTGGCCGCGCAAGGCGTCAAAAGTGATAAATTACGTATTTCTCAAAGGGCCCAGATTATCATGCCTTATCACCGCCAATTGGATGAATTACAAGAAAGTATCAAAGGTGACGGTAAAATCGGTACTACAAAAAGGGGTATCGGTCCGGCTTATGTAGATAAAGTAGCTCGTTCAGGTTTTCGGCTCATAGATTTGATGAATTGGCAAGGATTTTTGTCCAAATTGCATGCTAACGTAGAAGAAAAAAACCGCATTTTTGCCATGTATGGACAAGAGCTTATCAATGAAGAAAAAATCATTGCTGATTTTAAAGTCTATGCTGAAAGGATCAAACAGTATATAGTGGATACAGCGCCGATTATTAATCAGGCCATAGAACTTGGTAAGAATGTCCTTTTTGAGGGAGCACAAGGCACCCTCTTGGATATAGATCATGGTACTTATCCTTATGTAACCTCATCTTATCCCACAGCAGGAGGTGCTTGCACAGGTTCTGGTGTAGGACCAACCAAAATAAATAAAGTTTTAGGTATTGCCAAAGCTTATACAACCAGAGTAGGCGATGGTCCATTCCCCAGCGAACTTTTTGATCAAACAGGTGAGATGATCCGCCAGCAAGGTTTTGAGTTTGGCACTACTACAGGACGTCCCCGCCGTTGCGGTTGGTTTGATGCCGTTGTTTTACGCTACAGCACCATGATTAATGGACTAACCGATTTAGCCATTACTAAATTGGATGTTTTGGATACTTTGTCGGAAATAAAAATTTGCACTTCTTATCTTTATAAAGGTCAAGAAATCCATGATTTTCCTGCTGATTTAGAGATATTATCGGGATGTGAGCCTGTTTATGAAACATTGCCTGGTTGGTGCGAGTCTACGGTTGATTGTCGTAGCATAGCAGATTTGCCCGATAATGCTAAAAACTATTTAAGGCGATTAGAAAAAATATCCGGTATTCCCATTTCCATAGTGGCTGTTGGGCCGGAAAGAAATCAGACTATTGTAATTAATGATATTTTTTAAAAACAACCTTTAAAAGGTTGTTTTTTAACTATTTTTTTGATAAGTGTTGACATTGATGCAAAAATATAGTAACATACTGTCTTGTTTGAGGCATTAGCTCAGTAGGTAGAGCACCTGACTTTTAATCAGGGTGTCCGGCGTTCGAGTCGCCGATGCCTTACCATGGCGCGTTGGAGAAGCGGCTTAACTCACCAGCCTTTCACGCTGGCATTCAGGGGTTCGAATCCCCTACGCGTCACCAGCAGGGCTGCTTTAATAAGCGGCCCGTTTTACTTTGCGGGTGTAGCTCAGTGGTAGAGCGCTGGCTTCCCAAGCCAGTTATGTGGGTTCGATTCCCATCACCCGCTCCATTAATAAGCACATCTTTCTTAAAGATGTGCTTTAATATTATATTTATATAATTTGGTAGTAATAATAAAAAGTGAATATTTTTGCTTATCAAAGTATATTCAAAGCGTAGATAAAGAAGCTTAAACATTACATTTTTTATACATTTTTTTTGAGGTAAAAAGATTTATCTTTATTGTGATATATACACAATGTTTTCTTTGTTCTATAAAAAATCAAAT
>JBMNOA010000089.1:0-4579 GCA_050942825.1 Bacillota bacterium | reverse complement strand
GATGTCGAGACGGAGCAGGAAATTGACAGGCGATTGAAGCGGATACCGATTCCTGAATCTGAAAAAAATCTCTACTGCCTGGACCAGGATATGAACGACCACGGCTTGATGATCGACAGAAAGATGCTTGATATCGTTATCCGTTATTCCGCTAGATATACCGATGCACTGAAAAGAGAAGCCGAAGAATTGACAGGCGGCATCAATATCAACTCGATCATCCAATTGATCAACTGGATCCGACAAGTAGAGGACATTGAATTGAATTCACTTACGAAAAAAGATGTTGCGGACCTTTTAAAAAGAGACGATCTCGAACCAGATACAAGACGGGTACTTGAGATACGGCAAGAGGTCGGCAAGACATCGATTCGAAAGTATAACAAGACCCTGGAGGCGCTATGCTCAGACGGACGTCTGCATGGCGTCCTTCAATTCTACGGTGCAGGGCGTACGGGCCGATGGGCCGGACGGTTACTGCAGGTACAGAATCTTCCTCGCAACGCCTTCGATGATATCGGATTGGCGCGTGATCTGGTCCTGTCGCAACGATGGGACGAATTAGCCATGCTCTATGATTCTATCAGTGCTGTGTTCGCAACGCTCATACGAACGATGATCATACCGCCTGAACACTATACCTTCGCGGTCGCGGATTACAGTGCAATCGAGGCTCGAGTAATTGCCTGGCTTGCCGGAGAAAAGTGGCGCCAGGATACCTTCAAGAACGGCGGAGACATCTATTGCGCATCGGCGGAACAGATGTTCCATGTACCTGTCGAGAAGCATGGACGCAATGCCCACCTGCGCAAGAAGGGCAAGGTCGCCGAACTGGCGCTCGGCTACCAAGGCGGCGTCAACGCGATGAAGCGGATGGGCGGCGAAGCCATGGGCATGACCGAAGAAGAAATGCTCGATATCGTCCAGAAATGGCGGAAGAAGTCGCCTCACATCGTGGCCCTGTGGAATCGGATCCAAACGGCTGCGATCAAGACCATTGAGTCGGGCAAGGACTCTCATGTATCCAAAAAAGAATATGACCCGATCCGAGCTCGCGAAAACGAAGAGCGAACGGGTGCCGAAAGAGGCGCTTACAGTGATTACTTTGGTAACGGAAAAGAAATTCGATTTCATATGAATTTCATAGAAAATATGGAATTTCTACAGATATATCTGCCGTCCGGGCGGTATATATGCTATGCCGATCCACAGTTGGAAGAAACTGAGCGAGGCTATCAGATTACATATATGGGTCAGAACCAAACCACGCACAAGTGGGAACGATTGAAGACCTATGGCGGCAAACTGACCGAAAACATCGTCCAGGCCATCGCACGTGACTGCCTGGCACTTACATTGATGCGGATATCCAAGACCGGATACTGGACGGTCATGCATGTCCATGATGAGGTCATCGTGGAGGTGCCGAAGGAGAAGGCAAATGAGTGCCTTGAACGGATAGAAGGCATCATGGCCGAACCGATACCATGGGCTCCTGGGTTGATACTGACCGCCGACGGCTTCACGTCAAATTACTACAGAAAGGATTAGCTATGAAGAGCAAAAGAAAAAAGCGCAAATATCCAATTGCGGAAAATTAAAGGGGGGGGAGACAGTTGTTTACGCTATACACGGCCGATTGCCGCGGCAATCCGGTCAATAACACATATAAAAATGAGATCAACATATCAGAAAACCAATCGGGTTACAAAGACCTTAAAGAGGCGGTCAAGCACGACTACGTCGGAGCGCAGTACAAGGACAACAAGCGATCCATAAGCAACTTTATAGGTTCGAATGTGATCATCCTGGACTGTGATAATGACCACTCTGAGAACCCTATGGACTGGGTACGACCGTTGCAGGATATAAGCAAAGCTTTCCCAAATGTCAAATTTGCGATCCATTACTCAAGAAGCAACATGGTCAGGAAGAAAGGAAAGGCGGCGCGGCCAAAGTTCCACGTATTCTTTCCGATCGAGTGGACAGATAACGCCGACAAATATGCGGCGCTAAAAAGGAAAGCAGCAAGTGCCTTCCCGTATTTTGATGCCAATGCACTGGACACCGCGCGCTTCTTTTTTGGTACAGAGGATCCGGAAGTCAGTATGAATTTGACTAACGACCTGACGCTTGACGAATTCTTTGCCAACATGCCCGAAGCAGATGCCGAATTTGACGCTCTGAGCGAGGATGATCAATCGATCATAGCTAGAGTAGAAGAAGCAGACTACATCCCGGAGGGAAGCCGCAATGACACGATGCATAAGTATGCCTGTGCCGTGCTCAAGAAGTATGGCGATACCAACGGCAAGGCGGAAGCCAAGTATCAGGAAATGCTTGAGAAATGCACACCGCCATTACCAGACAAAGACCAGGCGACCATCTGGAAAAGCGCTTCAAAATATTTTAAAGAGGCAATATCGAAATCACCGGATTATGTATCACCGGATGAATTCAATATGGACTTCAAATATGCACCGGATGACTACTCCGATGTAGGACAGGCCACGGTGCTAGCTAGAGAGTACAAAGGAAGCATCCGATACTCACCGTCCACAAACTTCATCGTCTTCAATGGAGCGTACTGGGAAGAGTCCAACCCAAAAGCACAGGGCGTCGTGCATGCTCTGACCAAGATGCAGATGAAAGAAGCAGACGAGGCGCTGGAACAGGCGCAGAACACGATCCAGTCCGAAGGTGTACAGGACCTGCTTACCAAGAGCGGTGATGTACGCGCCAGGGTCACGCTTTCCATGCGTCAGCATGCCGCACTGGTCAAATATCAACTGGCCAAAAAGTACCGTACATTTGTCGAAAGGCGACGCGATTCGAAGTATATCACCAACGCACTGAAAGAAGTGCAGCCCATGGTCGAGATCGATCAGAGAGACCTGGACGCCGATGAATTCTTTTTGAATACACCTTCCAAGACCTATGATCTGCGCTACGGCATCGATAAGCCGCATGCTCACGATCCGGAGGACTATATTACCAAGATCGCGACCGTTGATCCCAGTGACGAAGGCATGGCCATCTGGAAGGATGCCTTAGATACCTTTTTCTGCCTGGATGATGATCTTATTAATTACGTGCAAGATATCGTTGGCCTGGCGGCCATTGGAAAGGTATATCTGGAGGCGCTGATCATCGCCTATGGAAGCGGACGCAATGGAAAGTCTACCTTCTGGAATACGATAGCCCGTGTCATGGGTACGTATTCGGGCAATTTATCGGCCGATACACTGACTGCCAATAATAAGCGCAATGTCAAGCCGGAGCTTGCCGAAGCCAAAGGCAAGCGGCTGATCATATCGGCCGAACTGGAAGAAGGCATGCGTCTATCTACATCGATCGTGAAACAGCTATGCTCGACCGATGACATATATGCGGAAAAAAAGTACAAGGACCCATTTGCATATACACCGACTCATACACTGGTCTTGTACACCAACCATTTGCCAAAGGTCGGATCGCTTGATGAAGGAACATGGCGAAGATTGATCGTCGTGCCGTTCAACGCATCGATCGAAGGGAAAAGCGATATCAAGAACTATGCGGACTACCTGTATAAGGAGTGTGGCGGTGCCGTACTGAAATGGATCATGGAAGGCGCCCAGCGGATCATAAACAAAAATTTCAAATTGGATCCGCCTCAGGTTGTCAAGGATGCGACCGCAGACTACAAAGAAACAAATAACTGGATGCGTCAATTTATTGATTCCTGTTGCAATGTCGGCGAGGATCTGCAATGCGGGTCTGGTTTGCTGTATCAAACTTATCGAAATTACTGTGAAAAAAGTGGCGAGTACACGAGATCAACTACCGACTTTTATCAAGCACTAGACAAAGCGAATTTTTTTCGAAAAAAGACAAATAAAGGATTTAAAGTGATTGGATTGGACCTAAAAGAAATTTTTGAATAATCCAAAAATCCTTTATATAAAGCAAAAGTGAAAGTCGTGAAGGTCGTACCTAAAACCCCCTATGGAGACTTTAAAAAAAACTCCCAAAGAGAGGTTTTAGAAAAGACTTTCACGACCTTCACTTCATCAAAAAACAGGAGGAAAAATGTTAGAAAAAGAATTAGAAAAGTACCTTGTTGAACTGTGTAAAAAGGAAGGTTACTGGTGCCTTAAATTTACATCCCCATCTACTGCCGGAGTACCGGGTCGGATCGTACTGACACAGATGGGTACCTACTTCGCGGAACTGAATTAGATTGGAGCAAGAACGAAAAATGACAACACAAGATATACTTTTCTGGATGGACATACAAGACGAATTGGCAAAGCTCATGCCTTTAGACATGGCCAGTGAAATCACGAGAAAACTTATCGATCGTGAAGATGGAAAGTTTGGCGATATCGAAAGACTAGACCAGTTGAACAAAGAGCTTAATTATGAATTGCAAGAATACGTAAGCATTATCGACAAGATAAGGAGCATCGTGTGATGAAATTATACATGATTGAGGAGGATGAAAATGATTGATAGAAAAAAGACATGGCAATATAAACGTATTTTGGAGGTCCTAAATAAATACTGGATCGAGGTAAGAACACATGGTCGAGAAACA
>JBMNOA010000088.1:0-4625 GCA_050942825.1 Bacillota bacterium | reverse complement strand
CTTCCTGACTAACAAACCGAATAAAAACGGCTCCAGTATTGACGAAGACAGAGAATTCTATGATGACGAGGAATACGAGAACGAGGATCAGGAACCTGCCTTCGCGGAGGATGACGAGGAATAAAGCATGAATGTGCTTCTCTTTCGAGGGGTGCCGCCTTAGTTGCGACACTCCTCTTTTTTATCCTCACAATCAAAAACAAAATCTAAGAAAGAAGGTAAAGCATGAATTTGAAAGGAAAAACGAAAAGAATTCTTGCGGGTGTGCTTGGTATCCTGATGATGCTGGGCTTGATGCCTGCAACCGCGTTTGCTGCCACCTCTGAAACTGGTGTGGCGACGTTTGATTACTGCTATCAGAGTGATGGCACAAATATCTGCTATTGGGCTTCCTTCAGCGCAGATGGCTATACCGCAGGCGATACTTCTGGGACTACACACCGCTGCGCGATCTATGTCAACGGAGACGAGGCCTACTGTATTGAGCCGGGTGTTCATCTCCTCTCTGGCGATACACTGAAGTCCAATGCTTCTGAGCGCTGGAATGCGCTGAGCGCGGATAGACAGAACGGCGTGAAGACGGTTCTGGCATTCGGCAAGCCGGGTAACAGCGGCAGCATCGGCGGTTCCGCTGGCTCTCAGAGCGCTGCTACTCAGGTTCTGGTTTGGGAGATGACATGTGGTATCCGCGATCCGAAAACCCTGAAGAGAGTGGATGACCGCATTATCAATTCTCTTTGTGCCGGTGGACACAATCAGGAAGTTCTGGCTGTCTACAACAACATTGTTGCAGCCATGACCACCTACCATGTGATGCCGAGCTTTGCAGACGGTTCCAGCAGGGACATGACCTACGAGAACGGCCAGTATGTCCTGAAACTGACGGATACCAACGGGGTGCTGTCCTCTTGCACGGTTACTGCTTCCAACAGCAACGTAAAAATCACCAAGTCCGGCAACACTCTGACGCTGACCAGCAAGGACTATTTTGACGGCAACGTGACAATCAGCTTTGTGAAGAGCACCAATATCAGTGCCAATGCGCAGCTCGTGGCATGGGGCGATCCCAACCTTCAGGATGTCATTACAGGCATTGAGAAGCCGGATGACGTAACGGCCAGCTTCAAGGTTGCTACTCCGGGCGGCAATCTGGACATCGTGAAGACCAGCGAAGACGGCAACATTGCCGGTATCACAATGACGGTATCCGGCAAGGATTTCAACCAGACCGTGAAAACGGATGCCAACGGCAAGATCAGCCTGAAGGGGCTTGTTCCCGGCACTTATACCGTGACGGAGCATGTTTCCGATTATTATGAGCCGCAGGATGCAAAGACCATCACGATCACTGCCGGTCAGACTACTACGGTTTCCTTCTCCAATGTTCTGAAGAAGGGTACGGTTTCTGTTGCAAAGAACTCTGAAGATCAGTTCAATTCCGGTGTTAAGTTCCATCTCTACGGAACGAGTGCATCCGGACAGCAGGTGGATCTGTACGCCACCACCAACGATGCCGGTATTGCGACGTTTGAGAACGTCCTGATTGCCGGAAATGAAGGTTATACGCTGGAAGAGGTTGATACGGCTGTCCGCTATGTTATTCCCAAGGATCAGACCATCAATGTTTTCTGGCAGGAAGAGACAAGCACGGTCGTTCCTAATATCCTGAAGAAGTTCAACGTAACGGTCAACAAGTCTGATGCAGAGACCGGCGCAGCTCAGGGAGATGCAAAGCTTGCCGGAGCCGTGTATGGCCTTTACGAAGGCGATACTCTGGTTGAGCAGCTGGTAACGGATGAGAACGGCCACGTGACTTCCGGCTATCACGTTTGCGGGGACAACTGGACAGTAAAGGAGATCACTCCCTCTGAAGGCTATCTGCTGGATGAGACCGTGTATCCGGTTGGTGCTTCTGCTGGCAGCTATGAGGTCGAGTTCAACAGCGCTCCTGCCGTGGACTCTCCGGAGCAGGTCATCAAAGGTCAGATCTCTATTATCAAGCATCACGACGATGGCTCCACGCAGATTGAAACTCCGGAGGAAGGAGCCGAATTCCAAATCTATCTGACCTCCGCTGGCAGCTACGACAGTGCGAAGGAATCTGAACGCGATACCCTTACCTGTGATGAGGATGGCTTTGCAATCAGCAAATGGCTTCCCTATGGTATGTATACGGTGCATCAGACGAAGGGCTTCCCGGAGACTGAGTTCATGAAGGACTTCACCGTGTTCATCTGCAAGGATGGTCAGAACTACAAGTATCTGATCAACAATGCCGAGTATGCCGCATACATCAAAGTGGTCAAGGCAGACGCTGAGACCGGCGCTACGATCCCGCTTTCCGGTGCCGGTTTTGAAATCTATGATGCTTCCGGTCAGAAGGTCGAGATGAGCTATACGTACCCGACGCTCACCACCATTGATACCTACTATGTGAGTGACGATGGTACGCTGCTGACTCCGGAAGTGCTGCCTGCCGGTGATTATTCGCTGGTTGAAGTGCAGGCTCCATATGGGTATGTGCTTGATTCCACTCCGATCCCGTTCACTGTGACCAGAAATGAGAACGAGGAGCTGGAAGGCCTGAATGTTATCACAGTGACGGCTTACGACACGGCGCAGAAGGGTGTTATCCGGATCACGAAAAGCGGCGAAGTGTTCTACACCGTGAATGTGACCGGTGACGAGGTTCCGGGTGATAAGGACGGCAAGACCACGATCCTTACCAACTGTGTTTATACTCCTGTGTACGAGGTTCGATATCTGGCAGGAGCAACCTATCAGGTGATCGCTGCGGAGGATATCTATACCGGAGATGGAACGCTGCGGGTTGCTGCCGGTACGCTGGTTGCTGAGATCACTACCGGGGATGATGGCGCAGCTTCTACTCAGGAACTGTATCTTGGCCGATATACAATCGTGGAGACAAAGGCACCTGAAGGCTGTGTGCTGAATACGCAGACGCAGGATGTAACTCTGACCTATGCCGGTCAGGAGGTGTCTCTTACTTCCACGGATGCAGGCTTTGTCAATGACCGCCAGAAGGTATCCATTGATGCTGAGAAGGTTATGGAGCAGAGCCAGAGCTTCGGCATCGGCATGAACGGTGAAGTCACGGCGGTTTCCTTTGGCCTCTATGCAGGCGAGGATATCATGGCTGCTGACGGATCGGTGCTCCCGATTGATGGACTGATCGAGATTGCGTTTGCCGACGAAAACGGTCATGTCGCCTTCAATGCGGATCTCCCGTTTGGTCACTACTATGTAAAGGAGTTGTCCACTAACCCCTATTACGCAAAGAATATGCGTGTGTATTCTTTCGACTTCAACTATGCCGGTCAGGAGATCGCACTTCAGGAAGTTCACCTGAACAATGGAGAACCTATCGTGAACGAGCTTCTGCTTGGCAGGATCGAGGGTGTCAAGGTCGATGAGGGCGACGCAGTTCTGGAAGGCGCTGTCTTTGGCCTGTTTGCGAAGGACACGGAAGAGTTCACCATGGAAAATGCCCTGCTTACTGATACGACCGATGCTGAAGGCCGCTTCGCCTTTGATGAAGTGCCTCTTGGGGATTATGTGATCGTGGAAATTGCAGCGCCCGAAGGTTATGTGCTCTCTGATGCCCGTCACTTTGTTGCATTGACTTATGATGAGCAGATCATTGGCCTGAAGGTCATCGACTACCCGATCTTTGGCAGCATTGAACTGACGAAGTACGATGCGGACTACCCGGACAACCACCTGAGCGGCGCTGTGTTCCATCTGTATGCGGACACTGACAGAAACGGAGAGTTCGATGCGGAGAACGATCAGCTTGTCAGCGTGATCCCGGAGGTAAACGACGGTGTGTACCGACTTGATGAAGTGGCTTATGGCAGCTATTTCGTCAGAGAAGAGACCGCCCCTGAAGGCTTCCTGAAGGATGAGAACATCTACGCTGTTTCTATCGTGAATCACGGAGAGACTGTACTGGTCGAGAATGAGGCCGGTGTGGGCTTCAAGAATCAGGTCATGATGGGAGAAGTAACAGTCTTTAAGACCGATAAGGAGACTGGTAGCAAGCTGGTAGGCGCTGGTTTCCGCGTCTTCGATGCAGACGGCAATCAGGTTGCTGAGGGCGTGACCGGTGAAGATGGAACCGTGACGTTCAAGCTCCGTTACGGTAAGTACACGGTGGCTGAGTATCGGGCTCCGGAAGGTTACGTGCTGGACGATACGCCTCTGGCCTTTGAAATCAAAGAGGACGGTCAGGCGCTCTCCTTCGACATGGAAAACCTGAAAATCACTGGCAAGCTGGTCATCTCTAAGGCCGATGCGGATACGGAAAAGCTGCTTCCCAATGCTGGCTTCCGGATCTACGACGTGAACGGCGAAGTGGTCAAAGAGGGCTATACCAACAGTAAGGGTATCTGCGAATTTACCCTTGAATTCGGGAAGTACTACTATCAGGAGTTCGATGCCCCGGATGGGTATGAGATCGACGATACGAAGTACGAGTTCTCCATCACGGAGGATGGCAAGGTCGTTTCGGTGGTAATGACCAACAAGAAAACACCTACCGAGACTCCGAAAGATGATCCGAAGCCCACGGAGCAGCCGAAGACAGAGACCGTGAAGACGGACAG
>JBMNOA010000086.1:0-4818 GCA_050942825.1 Bacillota bacterium | reverse complement strand
AGGTAACCCCGGCTATACCTTCACAGGTTGGTCACCAGAAGTAAGTGCAAAAGTAACCGGTACGGTGACATATACGGCACAATGGAGCCAAGATAAATACGAGATTAGATATATTGCGGGTCCAAATGGAAGTTTGACCGGTGGCAATAGAACAGATATCAAGGTTTATGGTGATAGCTTTGATCCACCACCTAAACCAGTACCGGCAAAAAAATATAGATTCACCGGTTGGAGTCCGACCTTGTTAGGATCTGGTGCTATAGTTACGGGGGATATCACATTTGTTGCTAACTTTTCCAGGAAATCCTCAGGTGGCGGCGGTGGTGAAATTATTATCCACGATGAAGAAGTTCCCGGAGGCCCAATTCTCAATACCATAGATCATATTGCTTATATCCAAGGTTATCCAAATAATACGGTAAGGCCACAAGGTAATATCACCAGAGAAGAAGTTGCAGCTGTTTTCTTTAGATTGTTGGATCCAACTTACAGAGAAACTATAAGAACAACCGAACATGATTTTAGAGATGTGGCCGGTAATAAATGGTCCTTGAAGCATATCGCAACCCTTGCCAACGGTGATATTATCACGGGTTACCTTGGCTCCTTCCGACCAGAGGAATTCATTACTAGAGCAGAATTAGCAACTATTGCCTCCAGGTTTGATAAACTGGAAACTCTCGAAACAGGAAAATTCTCGGATGTAAGTGGCCATTGGGCAGAAAAATATATCAATTCCGCAGCCCAAAAAGGCTGGGTAAATGGATATCTGGATGGAACCTTCAAACCGGACCAGTATATTACCAGATCTGAATTTGTAATACTGGTAAACAATGTTTTGGATCGCAGAGTTCATACAGAACATATCCTGCCTGATGCCAAGCAATTCCCTGATCTTGTAAAAGGAAAATGGTATTATGAAGCTATGCAGGAAGCTATCAATAGTCACAAATATGAAAAATTGGATGATGGTTTTGAAAAATGGACGGAAATCTATTTCCCAACCGTAGAAATGTAATATTAGCTTAACTTTACTTTACTGATTTACAAAAAAACCAAAAATAAATATTGGCTTATTTTTACGGCAGGTAAGTTCTCTTACCTGCCGGTTTTTATGTTAAAATACACTTGCGAAACCTTTTTTTAGCTACTGGGTAAAATACTGATTCAAACTGTATGTTTATAGTAAAAAAGCATGTGGGTTTGATTTTAGATTAATTAAATATTAAATTTAATATTTATCTTCCATAATGGCCATGATTTTGCTATATTATATAGTGTTTTTAAAATATTTTTATAAGGAGTTCTGATGAGTACTTTAGAATTAGTTATGCTTCTCTGTTTTGGTGCCGCTTGGCCTGCTTCCATATATCGTTCTTATAAGTCATGCTCCACCAGAGGCAAGAGTGTGATCTTTCTTTGGATACTTATAGCCGGCTATATTGCAGGTGTTTTAAATAAGCTGCTTTTTTTCCCCGATGATCCGGTGATTTTTTTCTACATACTAAATTTAGTAATGGTCTCGGTGGATTTGATGCTCTATTACCGTAATCGCCGTATAGAGAAAAGTCAGGATAAAAATTTTTGGCTCAAAGAAAAGAAGCAAAAACAAAAAATTTCGGAATAATTTTACATATTAATTGCAAAATTTTAAAAAGATGATATAATTATTTGCGTTTATATTGTAAGATTGAGGAGGGCGTTAATGGAAAATTTTCAAGCGGAAAAAATAAAACTACATGGATTCAACAACTTGACTAAGACATTAAGCTTTAATATATATGATATTTGTTATACCAAATCTGTGGAGGATAGGATAGCTTATATTGAATATATTGATGAACAATATAATGCCGAGAAACTAACACAAATATTAAAAGATGTAGTAGATATTATCGGGGCTAAAATATTAAATATAGCAGTGCAGGATTATGAACCTCAAGGGGCCAGTGTTACCATCCTGGTTTGTGAAGAAGGTCAAGCAGTAGATGGGACTTATCCTGCTTGTGCTCCCACACATGATGCTGTTGTTGCCCATTTGGACAAAAGTCATTTGACTGTACACACATATCCAGAATATCATCCCGACGGCGGAGTTTGTACATTCCGTGTTGATATCGATATCTCTACCTGCGGCGAAATTTCTCCTTTAAATACGCTCAATTTTCTCATCAATAATTTCGAGGCTGACATCATAACCATGGATTACAGAGTCAGGGGTTTTACAAGAGATATAACTGGCAGAAAGCTTTTTATAGACCATGCTTTGACTTCGATTCAAGATTATATCAGTCCTGAGATACAAAACCTTTATCAAATGATTGATGTCAATGTCTACCAAGAAAATATTTTTCATACCAAATGTAAGCTAAAAACCTTTTTATTGGATAATTATCTCTTTCATTTTAGTGAGGAAGATATCCCAGGCAGAGAGGTGCGAGAAATCACTTCTAAGCTGAAAAAAGAAATGGACGAAATCTTTTATGGTAGGAATTTGCCTTAAACTGTCCAAAACAATTAACATAAGGAGAAAATAAATGCTGGAAAAAAAGCATGATATATGGTTTTCAGAATTTCATTCCGAAGATGTTAGATTCTCTTTAGGCCTGCAAGAAACGCTATATGAGGAAAAAACTCCTTTTCAACATATAAAATTCATGCGTAATGCCACTTTCGGCAACTTTTTTACTCTTGACGGTTATATCATGATCACGGAAAAAGATGAATTTATTTATCATGATATGATCTGCCATCCGGCTATGGCCGTTAAGCCTGCCATCAAAAGGGTCTTAATTATTGGCGGAGGCGATGGCGGTACAGCCAGGGAGGTTGCCAAATATCCTATGATAGAAAAAATCGATCTGGTGGAGATCGATGAAAGAGTGGTGCGCCTGTGTCAAAAATATCTGCCACAAACAGCTGCGGTATTTGATCAGGAGAGTCGCCTTGAGCTGCATTTTTGTGATGGTTTGCAATTTGTTAACAATGCTAAAGACAGTGCCTATGATTTAATCCTGGTTGATTCCACGGATCCTATAGGTCCTGGGAAAAGGCTTTTTACCGTAGACTTTTATCGCAATTGTTTTAGAGTACTTTCACAAGAGGGTATTTTGATTAATCAGCATGAAGGCGCTTTTTATGATACGGATATCTGTGAGATGAAAAGAGTTCATAATATATTAAAGGAAGTTTTCCCTATTGCCAAGGTTTATGGTTTTAACATTCCTTCATATGCTTCGGGCTATTGGTATTTTGGTTTTGCCTCTAAAAAATTAGATCCTTTATTGGATATTAAAAGCCAAAAATGGCAAAGTTTGCGCATACCAACAAAATATTATAATCTGGAATTACATCGAGGCAGCTTTGCTTTACCAAATTATGTGCAGGAGATTTTGACACAATAAAAAAAGCCGACCAGGGGTAACTCTTGGGAGGCTTTTTTTGTTGCTGAATATTTAAGATAAAGTTGTCAATAATATTATAGTCAAGACTAGCTTATGAGCTATCAAGGGAGGCAATTAGGGTGAAAAAGGTACTATATTTTCTCAAAGATAACCCTACATTTTATTTTGCTACGGTGGATGGTGATAAACCTAGGATAAGGCCCTTTGGTTTTTTTATGGAGTATGAGGGTAAGCTGTATTTTGCCACAGGGAAGCATAAGGCTTGTTATCAACAGATCAAGGCTAACCCAAATGTGGAAATTTGCACTGCTAATGCTGACAATACTTGGATCAGAATCAGGGGTCAAGCTGTTTTTGATGACAGAGCGCAAACAGTAGCCAAGGTTTTTGAAGAAAGGCCTTATCTGCGTGATTATTATAAAGATCAAAACGGTAAGCAATTGTGCGCTTTTTATTTGCGGCATGGCTATGCCGAAATCGCTGACAAGACGGGATGTTTTGAGACAATCAGATTTTAAAAGCCTTAATAACAATAAAGAAGGCTGCTGTCAGGCAACCTTCTTATTGTCTAAATAGGACTGATAAAAATGGGTATATTGGGGGGATTGAAGGTGAAAATTGCATAAATAATAAATAATGCTATGAAAGATGCAATAGCTATAATACCCGCTATCGGTGGCGGGGTTGTTCTATTATATATATGCGCTCCTATGGCTTGACCGATTAATATACAAATATAGAAAAAAGAGATATCCAAGGCTAAAGAATGAATACCCAAACCTTCGGAATAAGTATAAAAGAACAAGGGAATAAAGATTATGCTTATAATAGTGGAAAAAATACCTGATACTGCTGCTTTGGGGCCATGATTTATCTGCCCTTTTTTTTGAAAAAATATTAAGATCAGCCAAAATATCATCATAGGGATGAAGGCCAATTTTGTGTGTTCCCAAACGCTTTCATTAACGGAAGCGATCAATCCTACTATGGCTGATTTCCCCGATAGTTTGTAAACAAAATGTAAACCTGTACCAGCGAGCCCAATAATAATAGTAGAAATAAAAATTCTGAGTTTGGTAAATGATTCCAATTTTTTCACTCCTTTAATGCAAATTATACAGCATAAACTTTATAAAATATAGAGAAATCTGTCGAGACATAATTTGCAATTGACATACAATTTTTTATGCTATAAAATGTTGATGTATAAGCGGAAATATATATAGCTTATGTAGATAATTGCCGTCTTTTAATTGGCAGTCAAGTGAGAAGGAGGTTATTACAACCAATGTCGAAACAAAAATTTGAGAGAACAAAGCCACACGTCAATATAGGTACAATTGGTCACGTAGACCATGGTAAAACGACCTTAACAGCGGCAATCACATTGTGCTTGTCCAAAGAAGGCGGTGCG
>JBMNOA010000085.1:0-4821 GCA_050942825.1 Bacillota bacterium | reverse complement strand
CCAGCAGAGCTTTAACTGTTGCTGCTATAACCTTGAGACCGCGTTCATCACACTGGTAAAGCAAGCGAGTAATTTGTTCTATTTCATTATTGGTGTAAATTCTTGGCTGCTATAAGGATAACCAGGCATCAGCAGCAACCATCAAGAAGAATGGTGGAATTCTTATTGCAGAAACCGAGAATTATAAAGAAGGTAGAATCAGTCAGTATTATTCGATAAAGCTATAGAGCAACTCATTTCAGTTTGATCGGTATATGTAATAATTGAAATAGCCTACTTAGGCGAAGCGATAGATTAGATATCAAGAAATGGATTGTAAGCCTATAAACCATGAATCCAATTGGTTGACGGCGCCGGATGATGATTTTAATTTATTGCTAAGGATGTATCAGCCCGCTGCAATAGTATTAAATGGCACATATGAAGTTCCAAGAGTAAAACGTGTCAGGTAATAGCCATTATATTTATTACATTGAGATAATAATAGTGTTATAATAAAATAAGTAAATAAAGGGAGTGTATTGATGTCGGTAATTCTGTAAGGACTTAAGTTAATGGTATGAAATGAGCAGTCATTCTGCTCTTGTTTGTGTTATCAAAAACTGCCTTACAGATAGAACGAATATCCATTTTTAATAATGGTATGATTTGTAGCGCAGTAGCATACTGTGCTTTTTTATTTCTTTCTATAAGGTGATAATTAGAAAGGAAAAAATACAATGTATACATTTACAAACCAGTTTATTTCAAATGATAAAAATGCTGAGTTCCTAAAAGCCACTATGATGGGGCCAAATGCCATGCGCGTAGCGGAGGAATTAGCGTCACACCTAAACATTAATAAGAATATGCAAATACTAGACCTGGGTTGCGGGTGTGGCCTTTCCACGCTTTTGTTAGCGAAAAAATACGGTGCATCCGTTTTTGCCGCCGATCTTTGGATTTCGCCAACTGAAAACTATGAGCGTTTTAAGTCTGCCGGGATTGATGATAATGCCATTCCGATTTCCGTAGATGCGACTAAAGGGTTGCCTTTCGCAAATGGATTTTTTGACCTGTTGTTCACCGTGGACGCCTACCACTATTTTGGTGATACGCCGGAAATGCTCCCGTCACTCATTCCTTTTGTGAAAAAGGGCGGTTATATCGCCGTGGCTATTCCTGGCTTAAAATACGAATTCGGTG
The DNA here is from genome assembly GCA_050942825.1 of Bacillota bacterium. Taxonomy (GTDB): domain Bacteria; phylum Bacillota; class Dehalobacteriia; order UBA4068; family UBA4068; genus CAYRML01. Next base: position 3,636 of record JBMNOA010000085.1, on the reverse strand, counting down.
AAAATGTTCCCGATGAAATGAAGCCGTTCTGGACTGATGAGGTGGCAAGGACTATACACTCCCTTGCCTGGTGGAAAGATTTGTGGAGCGAGGCAGATGGTGTCGAAATCGTAGATGTCAGCGAAATGAACTGTTGCAGACAGGCATGGGATGAATGGCTTACCAGCCCTAATCCCTATGCCTCAAACGATATAAAAATGATGGAGGCTGAGGGCGGAAAGTATTTTAATCTCGTTCAGTTGATTGCTAAAGTCATTTGAATATACTTGCCGTTTTGCCGTTTACCTTTAGACACAAAGGCGTACTAAATAAGCATAAATGTAAGCCGACAAAATTTGATTTATTTTATTTAATATAACTGATTCTTATAATTTGCGGGAGTATTCTCTAATTAAGATACCCCCGCTTTTTTACGCCAGACTGTGTGAAAACTATCAATAGTATTAAATCTATGCAAGTTTAGCGGCTGCAGCTGACATTGTCATCCTGGTGTGTCAGGGAAGGACCTGATATGCAGGAGTTAACATTGATTGTCAATAAACCAGTGCGTATTGTGCGTGCCTACATGTCATATATAAGATCCTTCGACTCCGCTGCGCTCCGCTCAGGATGACACTTGGCCTGTCAACATATGCTTCGCTTTAAATCGCAGCAACCACGCCGCTTATTTACGGTTGCATAATTAATTATTATAACCTGCATGTTAAAACAGTTTTCGCACAGTCTGACGCCCTTTTAATGACTCAAATTATAAAGTAGATATGGCACCAAACTTAGTATAAATGCGGAGATTATTAATTGTATTGTTATCGGAACTAGTTTGATATACGATAAATTGGTGGATGATTAGTAAAACCCTGATTGATTTTCATAAATTAAAAGTAAACCTGTAAGACCACAGTTGGCTATTCAACCTGCAGTATATATGATAAAATTTCACTTAATAATTTGGTAAAATTATCAAGTGGATAAGGTGAAATTATGAATATTACAATCAGACTTGCTGCCTATGCCGATGCACAGGATATGGCAAACATACTGTCCCGCTCGTGGGAAGTTGCGTATAAGGATATTTTACCGGCTAAATATATTAAAGAGATAAGCGCTACCCGGACGGCAATGTGGGAACGTAATCTATCGGCAAAAAACAACATTCACTACATTATTCTGAATGAAAACACATCTGTCGGAATAATGACGGTTGGGCCACCACGGCATGAAGAAATTGAAATAAAAAATGATACAGGCATAGACGATAGTTTCTGGGAGTTACATGGCATTTATCTGCATCCCGATTATTTCCGTCGTGGAATCGGAACAATAGCACTTGAATTTGCTATGGATAAAGCAAGAGCAGCAGGTAAGGAAAATATTCTGTTGTGGGTGTTTGAAGAAAACTTGTATTCTATTAAATTCTATAATAAATGCGGTTTTTCTCCCGATGGTACAAGTAAAGTTTACAACTGTGGCAAGGAAATGAACTGCATCAGAATGAGAAAATCATTGTGATAAAAATTATAGGTATATGGTAAGGCAGAGATAATAACTTAATCTGATATTACATCGACAGAAGCTGAAGTGTTTATACTATGTTGCAATGCAAAGCAACACGTGATATAATTGTGTAAAGTTTTCCAGATCATGACAACGGTATACTAACTTTTCATCTGGTTTATAAAATATATTTATTATAGGAGAAAAACCATGAAAAAGAGTAAAAGAATAATAAGTGCTTTTTTATTTCTGGTTTCTATGGTGGCAGTTTTAAGTTGCGGATCTATTAATACATTTTCTTTAGAAATATTACCTTACGATTATACAATAGCGGTAGGACACAGAGGATTAGGTTTTATAAAGAATGACGGGACTCTTTGGCTTAGTGGGGACGGCCATAATATAGGAATTGAAAGAAAAGTATTTGAATCAAAAGGACCACTCGGATATAAAGTAAAGGAACCGGTAAAAGTGCTGGATGATGTTGTTTCTGTAGATCTTGGTTACTTAAATACCTATGCAATTAAGAAGGATGGGTCACTTTGGTTTGGTGAAGATGGGTTTAAAAAAGTGCTTGATGATGTTGTATTTGTCAATACTGAATTCTTCTACGAAACCCTTGCCATCAAAAAAGATAGAAGTCTATGGCATTGGGGAGACTATATTCCTACTGGGGATGGTAATGGTGAAATAAGTATGACTCCAAAAAAAATATTTACAGATGTTATATATGCGACTATTGCACCATATTACGGTATATGTGCAATAAAAAGTGATAGATCTCTTTGGTATCATATAGGACGTGCACCTAAAAAGCTGATGGAAGATGTTGTGCTGATAGATGCAAATTGTTGGATGGATTACCCGGTTTATGGTGTGCTGAAATCCGATGGCACGCTTTGGACATGGGGAAGCAATAATAACGGCCAGCTGGGGGATGGAACAAATATAGATATTGAAACCCCAAAGAAAGTAATGGACGATGTAGCCACCTTTTCAATTGGAGAGGGCAGCATTCTGGCGTTAAAAAATGATGGTACCTTATGGACCTGGGGCGATAATTATATGGGGCAGTTGGGAAATGGAACGTTCACAAAGAGCAATACTCCTCAAAAGATTATGGACGATGTAGTATATGCGCACCATGAGAGTTGCAGCTGTGTTGCCATTAAAAAAGATGGAAGTGTATGGAGCTGGGGATGTAACGCCTATGGGGAATTAGGGGTAGGAGACACTGATGAGGGGCATTGGGCTCTTAAGCCTTGGCCGATCAGAGTTAAAATAAGCAACGTAAAAATACCGAGCAATATTATACTAGCGAAAACGACAATGGCTGAACCCACCGTACCAAGCATATTTGTTGACGGTAAGAAAATAGATTTTGACGCATATGGTATCGATGGATATAACTACTTTAAGTTAAGAGATTTGGCGTATGTATTAAGTGGAAGCGCCAAGCAATTTGATGTAACCTGGGATAAAGAAAAGGGAATTGACCTGATATCCAACAAACCTTATACGGTAGTCGGCGGTGAGATGTCAAAACGTGATACAAATACAAGAAAAGCATTATTAAATACATCCAAGGTTTACTGTGATGGTAAGGAAATAGATATTAAAGCTTACACAATAAACGGGTATAACTACTTTAAACTCCGTGATCTGGGCTGTCTTTTTGATTTTGGGGTCGTTTGGGATGGTGCGACAAACTCAATCCATATCAATACAAATGAGAGTTACAACAGGGATGAGTAATATCTGGTTCTTTTAGCAACAGCCCAAAATGCTTCAAAATCTGCCCATGTATTCGCCTTTATATTGGGATATAGGTTTTTTTGCCGACCCTTTGATATTATTAAGCTTAAACTTTACATGTGTCTTTTCAAAAAGGCTGCCGACACATTCTTCTTTATCCCAACTCAAGCATTAGAAGCATTTTCTAGCGAATGCGAAAGATTCTTTTGACGAATTTCAATTCCATTAACTTGACCCACGTTGAGTGTGTAGCGTTGATGCGTGCGTCCAGCGAAGCTGGCAAATGCTAACAGGTGAAAGTCCTGTAGTGGTAAAGGTAGGGCAGCCACTTAGTCAGTAACCAGCGTATGAAGTAATTTGTGCGTTGAAGCGTTACGGAATGTTCTG
>JBMNOA010000024.1:0-24922 GCA_050942825.1 Bacillota bacterium | reverse complement strand
GAGATTATTATAGCTTGGGAAATCCATCCGTAAGCTTGCCAAAAAATTATTGTGATATGATAAAAACTGCAATCTATGATGAGTTGAATGCTGCAGCATTATATGAGAGATTGGCTGCTAAACTTTTTTGCCTCAAGCAAAAAGAAATTATTTGTAGTATATTAAATGATGAAAAGCATCATGCTCGTATATTGGCTGCTATGTATCAAAGATGTACAAAAACCTTTAGCGAAAATAATCCCTTTAATAGGGGTCATTTTTATCATAATCCGCTTAAGGGATCAATAAATTCCATGAATCCTAATCCAATAAACACTCTAAACCCTATGAATGGTAATAAACCTTATGGATATTATTAAAACACCTCCTTTAAGGGAGTTGTTTTTTTACGTAAGCGGGCATTTGTTTTTGCAGTGATTTTGTTATAGAAATTGCTAAAGGGACAAAGAATATAATTTTGATAATCTCTCCCGGGATAAAAGGAAGCCCAGCGGTTAAAAATGCCGCTTTTAAGGAGATATCTGTAATGATTGCAAAATAAGTAATACCGCAAGCATAAATAATCACATTGATTATGATAGCAGCCAAAAAAGCTCTTTTGAGACTAGTGGTTTTTTTTATATTGTAGATAAATCCACCCAATAAGGCAGCAGGCATAAAGCCTAATAAAAAACCCCCGCTAGGGCCGGCTATCACCCCAAGACCGGCTTTTCCGCCGGCAAATACTGGTAATCCCAGGCAGCCGATAATAAGGTAAATCAAAATAACCACAAAAGCCTTTCTGGGCCCCAATATCAATGTTGTTAATAGCACAGCGGCTGTTTGTAATGTTATAGGAATAGGTGATACGGGTAAAGGTATAGCAATCAGAGATAAAATGCACATGGTTGCTACCATGAGGGCACTAATTGTTAAGGTCAATGTTTGTTGTCTTCTCATTTTGGTATACCTCTTAAGTTTTTATTATAATATCGCCGGCGTTTATTTTTTTTGTTGATCCATCCGAGAGCTGTAGTATTAAATAACCATGATCATCCATATCTAAAGATTTTCCCTCATATGACCCGCTTAGGGTATTAGCTGTTATATTTTTACCTATACAACAGGCATATTGTAGCCATTTTTCTCTTATGGGCCGGAAGCCTTTTTGGCATAGCATATGATAATATTTTTCAATAGAGGAGAGTATCTTGGCTGTAATTTCGGCTCTAGAATAGTAAGTTGCTTTTATTGTATTCAATGATATGGCCAGATCTTTGATATCGGTGGGCAAAGTACAATGATGATAATTGATACCCATTCCCACAACTACCCAATGTAAGGTGTCCATATCGGCTTGAATTTCTGCCAGGATGCCACAGACTTTTTTGCCATTCAGTAATAGATCGTTGGGCCATTTGATAAATATCGGCCAGCCCAGACCGGATAATGCTTCGGCAATAGCTACGGCTATTGTTAGGGTAAAAAACTGAGCCATATTAGAGGCAAGTTCGGGGCGCAATAAGATTGAAAGCCAGATACCTGCACCGGCAGGAGAATGCCAGCATCTTCCCAAACGACCTTTGCCGGCGCTTTGCTCCTCTGCGACTAAGGCTGTAAAAGAGGGAGCATTTTCTTGCGCCATTTGACGTAGGACATTATTGGTAGAATCTACCTGTTTTTTCCAATAGATCTTCCAGGGAGAATCCGCCAACAAAAAACTTTCAATCTCAGATGCAAAAAGCTGATCGGGGGCGGAAACAAATCTATAACCTTTATGTGTGCTGGCCTCAATTATATAACCTTGTTGACGAAGTGATTTTATATGTTTGCCTATAGCAGCTCGGCTGATATTAAGTTTTTGGCTTAATAGTTGTCCAGATATATCTTCCTTGCTTTGACGAAGTATTTTAAGTATTTGATCACGCATTGTCAACCCTCCATGATTATATGGTTTGCAATATGCGTTATTGTAACATAGATATTTATTTTTAACAAGTAAAAATGATTTTTCAAATAATTTACTATTGGCAGAACAGGCAGTATGTGATAATATAATACAGATATCAAGTATCAATCTTGTGGAGAAGTTTCGAAGTGGTCATAACGAGCTGCACTCGAAATCATGTTGAAGTGATTTGAAATCGTTTCGTTTATGTAATAAATTAAATATGGAGAGGTATCGAAGTGGTCATAACGGGGCTGACTCGAAATCAGTTTGCGAGCAATCGCACGCGGGTTCGAATCCCGCCCTCTCCGCCAATTTTTAGCAATAAGGCTTGACATTAATAGTCTAGGCCTTTTGCTTTTTATATCTTAGAAACTAAAAGTACAGAGGATGATAAAAACACTACACGGTAGGGTAAAAGCCCTGGAGTAATATTTTTGCTCCAAGGCTTTGTTGTTTTTTATAAAGGAGAAAGTAATTTGTGAGGATTATTAGCTTCGACGGGTATGGCAGATCACTTTAATGATTGCTTAGGCAACAATTTGTTTTTCAGGGCATGGTAAAAAAGCCAAGACATATTTTTATTTCATTTACAATTGGATTATTAATCTGTCAGTTGACTTCTGGCTTTACTTTTGCTTGGCTATTATTGGCAGTGATCTTAGCAGGTGTTTATAGATAAGTACGAGCAAAGGTTTTTTATATTCAACTAATATTGGTGATTATCTTTGGTTACAAGTCTGCTATTTAAGACAGCGATTTTATTTATTTCTTTTATTGAAAAAGATGATCAGTATGAATAAAGCTATATTTGTTTATACTGTTTATAAAAAACATACTTTTATTTGACACTTAATTACGGAGAAGGATTGATTTTTACAATCGTTTTTTACTTTTATTTGATATGCTTCTATTAAAGATAATAATAATGAGATTATTTTCTGATTTACAATGGTATTGATAAATTGGATAAAAAATAAAAGAGGGTGAAAATATGTTTTTTTCTTTAAGAGGGAAAATCGCCGTAGTCACAGGTGCTCAGCAGGGAGTAGGTCTTGCTATTTCCAAGCGGTTTAAGGAGGCCGGTGCTACAGTAATCATGGCTGGCAGAAACAGTAATGGCAAAGGTGAAAAGGTAGCCCAAGGTATAGGTGCGACATTTGTAAAAACTGATGTAAGCGACGAAAAGCAAGTACAAAGTCTCTTAAAAAGCGTTTATGATCGTTATGGCAGAATCGATATACTTGTAAATAATGCTGCAATAATTATTCCTGAAGCCGATATTCAGAATATTGATTCAGCAAAGGCCAAAAAATTATTTGATATCAATTTCTTCGGCTATTTTTTCTGTATTAAAAATGCAGTACAGTATATGCCGGAGGGGACTTCCATTATCAATATTTCATCTAATGCAGGAGTGCAGACCTTTCCCGGTTATAGTGCTTATAATGCTTCCAAAGGAGCTATTAACAGTTTGACAAAAACTGTTGCCTTGGAGCTGGCAGATCGTAATATTAGAGTTAATGCTATTTGCCCCGCCAGTATTGATACTCCGATGCTGTACCAGCCCGGTTGCGAAAATGAGCTGAAAATGGCCCACTATTGCTGGCCGCTTGGTCGTCCTTGCAAGCCCGAGGAAGTGGCGGCCCTGGCACACTTTTTAGCGGCCGATGATTGCCAGTTTATCACCGGTGAAGATATCCAAATAGATGGCGGATATACGGCAGGAATTGGCAGGCTAGGTATGAAAAAATGGATCGACGAAGTGGAGTAATGTATTTAGATTAAAATCTATGAATAAAAAATCCATCTCATATATATTTAACCATTCGGAAACCTTTTTTAAGTATGGACCTAGAGAATAAAAATATTTATGGTCATACGGCTTTGACCAAATATTAGTATTGACTAAACTATTTGTATATGCTATATTAACTTTTAACACAATATTGTCAAAAGCGATGACGAAAAAGAGTACCTGTTTTTGGATGCCAAGAGAGAAGATGGTAGGTGTAAATCTTCGTGAAGGAAGCAGAGAAGCAGTTTCTGAGCTATGAACCGAAAGAAATTTTCAAGTAGGCTTCATCGAACCCCCGATCGTTATAACGGGAGCGGACGAAAATGTTTTGCCTATTTTCGCCGGCAGAGAGCAGAGCAAAACTCTGAATTTAGGTGGTAACACGGATTATGATTCGCCCTAAGCTGATACATATCAACTTAGGGATTTTTTATTAGAGGAGGGTGATTGATATGAGAACTTTCGGGAAATCAAGCAAGCTTGATCATGTATCCTATGATGTTAGAGGTCCAGTATTGCAAGAAGCCGACAAAATGCAGAGTCAAGGAGTAAAGATTCTCAAATTGAATATCGGCAATCCTGCGCCTTTTGGCTTTGAGACACCAGAGGAATTGATCAGAGTAATAACAGAAAATCTGCACCATGCAGAAGGTTATTCCGATTCCAAGGGTATTGTTTCCGCCAGACAAGCTATTGCCGATTATTGTAGGAAAAAAAATATATCCAATGTGGATATCAATGATATCTATACCGGTAACGGAGTCAGTGAATTAACGCTCATGTCGATGCAAGCTCTTTTGGATCATGGTGACGAAGTATTAGTACCGGCTCCTGATTATCCCCTATGGACTGCCGCTGTGACGTTGGCAGGGGGTAAGGCCGTCCATTATATTTGTGATGAACAAGCTGATTGGAATCCCGATATTGATGATCTTAAGAAAAAAATCACTAAACGGGCTAAAGCTATAATAATTATCAACCCCAATAATCCCACCGGTGCACTATATCCCCAAGAATTATTGCAACAAATTGTGGAATTGGCCCGACAGCATGAATTAATTATTTTTGCTGACGAGATATATGATCGCTTAGTCATGGATGGCAGGGAACATATTTCCATCGCCTCTTTAGCTCCCGATCTGTTTATGGTCACATTCAACGGCCTTTCCAAATCAGATAATTTATGCGGATTCCGTTGCGGGTGGATGTCTTTGAGCGGCGATAAATCAAAAGCTCGGGGTTATATTGAAGGGCTCAATATGCTTTCATCAATGAGATTATGCGCTAATGTACCGGCACAATTTGTGGTGCAAACGGCTCTAGAAAATTATAAGGGTCCGCATGAAGCTCTACTTCCTGGCGGTCGTTTATATGAGCAGAGAAATTTTGTATATGAAGCTTTGAATAATATACCTGGTATCAGCGCTGTTAAACCTAAAGCAGGTTTATATATATTTCCAAAAATCAATACTAAAAAATTTAATATCAAAGACGATGAAAAATTTGTTTTGGACTTTCTGCACCAACAACATGTATTAGTAGTTCATGGCAGGGGCTTTAACTGGATTAACCCGGATCATTTTCGAGTGGTATTTTTACCCAAGCTGGAAGAATTGAAATTGGCAATGGATAAGCTGAGGTCTTTTTTGGCTAATTATCACCAAGCCTGATTATTATTTAGTAATGTGAATTGATTCTTAAGAACAAAGAAGCTACCTCCCTCAATTTATTGGAAAAGGTAGCCTCTTTTTTAATATATATGTCTTATTTTGTTAAATAAGTTTATTAGATTGAAAAAAATGTGATCTGTTTTTCTGTCAGAAAGCCTATTAACATGGTTGATAATCATTGGGTAAGGTGATAGTATTATTAAGAATATCAAACGATTTATTAGCCGCGCCTTGGAGATATAATTATGCACTTTAAAAATACGGCAGAAAATATTATAAAAACTAATGATGATAATTTGTTAGATATTAACCAAGTACAATACCGACAAAAATATCTGGGACAAAAAGGGTTAATTGCTTTTATTGCTTTGCTCAATATGTTTGTTCCAATATCTACGGATTTATATTTACCGGCATTGCCCTCTATGAGTAAATATTTTTCGGTTTCGGCAACTTTGGTTAATTTAACTTTAGTAGCCTTTTTTTTGTTTTATGCGGTAGGCTTATTGTTTTGGGGGCCCTTGAGCGAAAAATATGGACGCAAAAGGATTCTGCTTTACGGTATGGCTATCTATGTCTTATCCAGTTTTGCTTGTGCGGGTGCCACCAACATTTATTGGCTGATAATTTTTCGCGTCCTGCAGGCCATGGGTTCTGGTGCTATCGTTTCCGTTTCTACCGCAGTGGTCAAGGATTGTTTTAGTGGCAAAGCCAGAAGCAAAGTATTAGCTATGATACAATCTATGATGTTGATCGCTCCTATGTCCGCTCCAATTTTGGGTGCTTTTATACTGCGCTTTACTACTTGGCGAGGTTCTTTTATTGCATTAGCCATGATCGGCTTGGCCAGCTTGATTATGGGACTTTTTTTTCAAGAAACATTAGCGAGACAACAACGCTATAACGGGAGTTTACTGGGTTCTTTAAGTAGATTGGCCGTTGTGGCAAAAAATAAATCTTTTAGTATGATGCTACTTACTTTTGCTTTTCTTTCCGTTGGCTTTATGGGCTATATTGCTATTTCATCCTATATATACATAGATTATTTTCATTTGAACTCTCAGCAATACAGCTATTTTTTTGCTGCTAACTCCTGCTCTGCCATGCTAGGGCCGTTTATTTATCTTAGAACTATGCATAAGATCACCGCAGTCAGATTTTCACTAGCGGGTTTTATCATTACGCTTGTCAGCGGAATGTTATTAATGACTGTCGGCAGTCACATGCCCTTTTTATTCTTTTTATCTTTTGTGCCTTTTGCTGTGACAACAAGTGCTATCAGACCCTTTAGCACTAACCTCTTATTGGATCAACAAAAAGGAGATACGGGTTCGGCCGCTTCTTTGATCAATTTTACCAATACCATTGCTGGTAGTATTGGTATGTTAGTAGCCTCTATGGCATGGAGTAATTTGGTAGAAGGGTTAGGTTTGATTTGTGCCTTATCTGCGGTAGCCTCCATCATAGGTTGGCTAGTAATGAGAAAGCTGCAGATTGTAATGTAAATGTACTTAATATGCAATTTTTTCAATTTAAGATTATTAAAAAAAATGAGCAATTATATGATCCAATGCATATACTAAAAAACAATTAGAATTTTGTTTAAATTTATATTGACAAAATCATACTATAGTAGTATACTTTTTTCAGAAGCTAGAGTTAGCATAAACTAACTCTTTTATTCGAAGTATAGGTTAGCTGGTGCTAACAGCAGAGGGGAGGAAGTTTATTATGCCTTTAACAATGGTTAAAGCAGGTGAAATAAGCAATATCAAAAAAATTACAGGTAAAGATGAAACCAAGAGGTTTTTGGCCAATCTTGGTTTTGTTGAGGGTGAAAATATCACTGTTGTTTCAGAGATTGCCGGTAATATGATTATAAATATTAAAGATACCCGAATAGCTCTTGACAGAAGTATGGCTAACAGGATAATTGTTTAGGAGGCACTATAATGAGAAATTTAAGATCCGTAAATTCGGGTGAGACGGTAACCGTTGTAAAAGTCAATGGAGCGGGACCGATCAAACGCCGGATTATGGATATGGGTATTACCAAAGGCGTAGAAATTTTTGTCCGTAAAGTGGCGCCGCTGGGCGATCCCATTGAAATAAACGTACGGAATTATGAACTTAGCTTGCGAAAAGCTGATGCCGAGATGATCGAAGTTCAATAATAGTATTAGCAGCCTTTTGAGGCTGCCTATTTTAGATATATAGGTTAGTCTATGCTAACTTGTGGGAGGAATAGGTAATGAAAATCAGAATTGCTCTTGCCGGCAATCCAAACTCCGGTAAGACCACCATGTTCAATCAACTGACAGGTAGCACACAGTATGTTGGAAATTGGCCTGGTGTTACAGTAGAAAAGAAAGAGGGTAAATTAAGAGGTCATAAAGATGTTGAAATAGTTGATTTGCCGGGGATTTATTCTCTTTCACCTTATACTTTAGAAGAAGTTGTCTCCCGAAATTATCTGGTTACTGAAAAGCCTGATGCTATCATTAACATTGTAGACGGTACAAATATCGAGAGAAATCTCTATCTCACCACCCAGCTTATGGAGTTAGGTATTCCTGTTATTATAGCTCTTAACATGGTCGATATTGTTCGTAAAAGAGGCGACGTTATTAATATTGAAAAACTTAGCAAACATTTAGGCTGTGAGATTATTGAAACTACCGCACTAAAAGGCGAAGGCTGTAAGGAGGTGACGGAGAAAGCAATTTCTCTGGTAAACCTTAATACAAAAACTCCTCCCCAACATGTTTTTGCCGAGAAGCTGGAAAGTAACTTATCCGCTATTCAAGACATCATCAAAGATTTTGCGGACAGTAATCTTTTGCGCTGGTTTGCAATTAAGATTTTCGAGCGTGATGAAAAGGTCATGGAGCAAATTAGTTTTCCGAATGATATTAAAGAGCGATTAGAAGCTATCATCTCTAGCTGCGAAGAGCAGTTTGATGATGATAGTGAAAGTATCATTACTAATGAGCGCTATGAATTCATCAATAAGATTATTAAAGACTCGATTAAGAAAAAAGATAATACCAGAATGACTACTTCAGATAAGATCGACCGGGTAATCACCAACAGATTTTTGGCTTTTCCGATTTTTGCCGGAATTATTTTCTTGATTTATTACGTATCTATCTCCACCGTAGGTGCTCTGGCTACCAATTGGGTAAATGAGGTATTATTTGGCAGCATAATTCCAGGAGCAGTGGAAAACTTTCTGGTATCTGTAGGTAGTGCTGATTGGCTGACATCACTCATTTTGGATGGTGTCATTGCCGGTGTTGGTGCAGTTATTGGTTTTTTGCCCTTAATTTTGATTTTATTCTTCTTCCTTTCTATTTTGGAAGACTGCGGATATATGGCTCGTATAGCCTTTATTATGGATCGGATTTTTCGCAAATTCGGACTTTCCGGAAAATCCTTTATCCCTATTCTCATCGGTACGGGTTGCGGTGTGCCGGGAATCATGGCCTCACGTACAATTGAGAATGAACGTGACCGCAAAATGACCATTATAACCACTACCTTCATCCCTTGCGGAGCTAAATTGCCGATAATTGCTTTGATTGCCGGTGCTTTGTTCCCCGAATCCTCTTTGGTTGCACCGTCGGCCTACTTTATAGGTATTGCGGCTATCATTCTTTCCGGTATTATTTTGAAAAAAACCAAGCATTTTGCCGGCGATCCGGCTCCCTTTGTGATGGAGTTGCCGGCCTATCATATCCCTGGAGCAAAAGGCGTATTGATACATATGTGGGATAGAGGTAAATCCTTTATTATCAGAGCTGGTACCATTATTTTCGTAGCCAGTGCCGCACTATGGTTCTTGAGTTCTTATAGCTGGTCTCTGGATATGGTGAGTGCTTCCGAATCCATACTTGCTTCCATCGGAAATGCGATCGCTATTATCTTTAATCCTTTGGGCTGGGGCGATTGGAAACCAACAGTAGCTACTATTACAGGTTTGATTGCCAAAGAAAACGTTGTTGGCACTTTTGGTGTTCTGTACGGGTTTGAAGAAGTTGCCGAAAACGGTACCGAATATTGGGCTAATCTACAAGCTGCCTTTACTCAGCTTTCAGCTTATTCTTTTCTACTATTTAATCTTTTGTGTGCCCCTTGCATTGCCGCTATCGGCGCCATCAGACGTGAAATGGGCAATGTCAAATGGACCTTAATCGCTGTTGCCTACCAAACCGGTTTTGCTTATTTTGTGTCTATGGTTATTTTTCAACTGGGATTATGGTTCACCGGAAACGGTTTTAGTATCGGCACTGCGATATCGATCTTCTTACTAATCGTTTTCTTCTATTTATTGCTCAGAAAGGATCCCACACATCATGGCATAAATGCGTCAAAGATAGCTAAAGCTAAAATCTAAAGGGGGTCGGGTATTATGGCAACCGTTATTATTGGGATCCTGTTATTTGCTGCATTGGCTGCAGTAGCTTTTTATATCTACAAACGTCATAAAAAGGGTACTATGTGTAGTAATACCTATTGTTCCGGTTGTAGACATGAAAAAAATTGTGTTCATAAGTTAAACGATAAAAAAAGTAATCAGTAAATTAAATGTTGTATAAAAAAGGATCTCTAGTGAGATCCTTTAATTTTATTTATCTAATTCTTTAATCAGCAATTCCTTGACTATTTGTGGATTGGCCTGACCGCCGGTTGCTCTCATGACTTGCCCCAGCAAAAAGCCCATAGCTTGTTTTTTGCCCCCGCGATAATCCTTTACCGGTTGCGGATGGGCGTCCAGGACATTGGCAATGGCTTTTTCTAAGGCTGAGGTGTCAGAAATCTGGCTAAAGCCTCTTTCTTGAATTATGGCCAGAGGGTCTTTGGAGGAGGAGTACATTTCCTCCAGCACTATTTTGGCAGAATTATTATTGATTTTATTATCCTTGATTTCTTGTAATAGCTGTGCCAGATATTCTGGTTTGATAGGTATAGTATCTATTTCTTGGCCGCTGGCATTCAAAAGGCGAGAAAGATCGCCCAAGAGCCAATTAGCCACGGTTTTTGGCTCGTTGAAATGTATGATCACTTGATCAAAGAATAATGCCAGCGGTGGTGTTGCTACAATGATTCCTGCGTCATATGCGGAGAGTCCGTAATCATCGCAGAGTCTTTTTAACCGTGCCTGAGGCATTTCCGGCATTTCTGCCGCTAGGCGAGCAATCCATTGCTCATCAACTACCGTAGGGACCAGATCCGGTTCGGGGAAATAGCGGTAATCATGGGAATCCTCTTTGCTGCGCATGGAGCTGGTTGAGCCTGTAGCATCATCAAAGGTGCGTGTTTCTTGTATGATACGGCCGCCATTATCAAGAATATCAGCCTGGCGGGCTTCTTCATATAAGATAGCGCGTTGGACAGCTTTAAAGGAGTTGAGATTTTTTATCTCGGCTTTAGTGCCTAGTTCTTTACTGCCTACAGGACTCAAAGAGATATTGACATCACAGCGCAGTGAACCTTGCTCCATCTTGACATCGGAAACACCGGCATAAAGAAGTATCAACCTCAATTGCTCGCCGAATTCTCTGGCTTCTTCAGCAGAAGAAATATCCGGCTCAGTGACAATCTCAATCAGAGGAACGGCTGCCCTGTTGTAATCGGGCAGGGAGTATTGGGAGCTGGTAATAGTATCTCCATTATGCACTAATTTGCCGGCATCTTCTTCCAAATGGATACGGTTGATACGGATCTTCTTTTCTCCTTGAGAAGTTTGAATTGTTATATGGCCGTTGCGGCAGATGGGCAGGGGGAATTGCGTGACCTGATAACCTTTGGGCAGGTCAGGATAAAAATAGTTTTTGCGGTCGAATTTGCTGTAACGGGAAATTTCACAGTTGAGAGCCAGACCAGCTTTGATAGCCAGATCGACAGCTTTTTTATTCAATACCGGCAATACGCCGGGCAAGCCCAGACAAACAGGGCAGACATTGGTATTAGGATCTCCGGCAAATGTTGTGGGGCAGGAGCAAAAAATCTTGGTAGCGGTTTTTAGCTCGGCATGAAATTCTAACCCGATGGTAGTGTTATATTTACTCATAATTATGCCTCCTCTGCTAGCTTCGGCATAGGTAATTTGCCGGCGATATTTTCCAAAGCTTGTCCGATAGTAAAGAGATTTTCTTCACCAAAGGCCGGACCGATTAGTTGCAACCCCAGCGGCATGTCATTGTGCATGGTATAAGGAACCGTCAAACCGGGTAGTCCTGCCAGATTGACCGGGACAGTGCATACATCAGTCATATACATAGCCAGTGGATCGGCGGTTTTTTCTCCCAGTTTAAAGGCAGTTGACGGTGCTGTAGGGGTCAATAATGCCTGAACGCTAGTAAATACTTGGTCATAATCACCTTTGATTAAGGTGCGCGCTTGGAGAGTTTTATTATAATAAGCATCATAATAACCGGAAGAAAGAGCATAAGTCCCCAGCATGATACGGGTTTTTACTTCTTTGCCAAAACCGGCCGAGCGAGTAGCTGTGAAGGTATCTTGGATATTATCTTTTTCAACTCTCAAGCCATAGCGTACACCGTCATAACGGGCCAGGTTAGAGCTGGCCTCGGCTGTGGCCAGAATATAATAAGCAGGCAGAGCATATTTGGTATGAGGCAATGATACGGGAATGATTTCTGCCCCTAGTTTTTGTAGTTTTTCCGCTGCATCATAGACTTTTTCAATGATGGCAGAATCGATGCCTTCGGCTAAATACTCTTGTGGTAAGCCGATTTTCAGACCCTTAACATCTTTTTGGCAGGCTGCCTGGTAAGCGCCAACTGGTTGAGGTGCCGAGGTTGAATCATAAGAGTCTTGTCCGGCAATATTTTCCAGAATCAGTGCACAATCTTGTATATCGAGGGCGAAGATACCTACCTGATCTAAAGAGGAAGCGTAAGGTATGACACCAAAGCGGGAAATACGCCCATAAGTAGGCTTCAAGCCCACTACGCCACAATAAGAGGCGGGCTGGCGGACAGAACCGCCGGTATCGGTGCCCAAAGTATAGGCGGCCATACGTGCTGCCAAAGCCGCAGCACTGCCACCGGAAGATCCTCCCGGGATGCGCTGGGTATCATAAGGGTTTTTGGTAATACCAAAGGCAGAGTTTTCTGTGGAAGAACCCATAGCAAATTCGTCCATATTGCATTTGCCCAGTAAAACTGCACCGGCATCCTCTAGTTTTTGCCAGCTGGTAGCATTATAAGGTGGAATAAAATTCTCTAATATTTTAGAAGCACAGGTAGTCGTCACTCCCTTGGTACAAAAGATATCTTTTAAAGCCATAGGGATGCCATCGAGTATACCTAAAACGCTTCCTTCTTGCCGTCTTTTATCACTTTGTTCTGCCGCCTGCAAAGCTACATCTGCGGTAACTTTGATATAAGAATTGATAGTTGGTTCTAATTTATTTATCTGAGCCAAGTAAGCTTTGGTTAAATCAACGCTGGAAAGCTCTTTTTTGTTTAATGCCTCGGCTAGTTGGCGAATATTCATATTAATGATAGACAAAAAATCTCCCCCCTTTAAAGTTATATAATATTTAAATGATTTTTGGCACTTTGAAATAACCGTCTTTCTGATCGGGAGCATTTGCGAGAGCCTCTTGATTAGATAGGCAAACTCCTACCTTGTCTTCTCTGAACACATTTTCCAAGGGCAAAACATGTGTTGTGGGCTCGATATCTTTAGTATCCAATTCTTGCAATTGTTCCATATAGCCCAAAATAGCGTCTAGCTTTTCCTGATAGATGACTTTTTCTTCTTCTGTGAAGTTTAGCTTAGCTAATTTTGCCACATATTCTACATCTTGTATGGAAATAGTCATGACCCAACCTCTTTTCCTTTATTAATATCTCTAAGTTTTATTATTATATCATTAAAACATTATATCATTAAGATATTTTTCTGGCAAAATCTTTTTCCGATTTTATCGGCCTGCATATTGCCAAATAGCTTTTTAAGCGTTATAATTTTTTATATTTATAATTTGAACAAAGTTTGGACGATTTTGATGATATAAGGGGGAGGTAACTTTTTTGTCTTTTAAGATAAACAGAGATCGGCAACAGGTGGTTCTTATTGATTTTGGGGCTCAATATAGCCAGTTGATTGCGCGCCGCGTGCGTGCGGCTAATGTCTATTGTGAAATAGTGCCCTATACTACTTCTGTGGAAGATATCATGTCCAAAAAACCGCGCGGTATTATCTTGTCCGGTGGTCCAGCCTCAGTTTTAGAGGCTGATTCTCCTCGCTGTGATGAGCAAATATTTAACTTGGGCTTGCCTATTTTAGGTATTTGTTATGGTATGCAACTGATGGCCTATATGCTCAAAGGCAGAGTGCAGGCGCCTGAACAAAGGGAATATGGCAAAGTGCATATAAAAACTACGGATAGCCGTATTTTGCAGGGTATGCATAGTGAAACACAAGTATGGATGAGCCATACCCAACAAGTAACAGCTTTGCCAGCCGGATTTAAAGCCGTGGCTTACAGCAGTCATTGTCCGATTGCCGCTATGGAAAATGGAGACAAACATTTTTATGGAGTGCAATTCCATCCGGAAGTCACCCATACCCCGCAAGGCAATCAGATTTTCAGCAATTTCCTTTATGATATTTGTGGCTGCAAAGGTGATTGGGGCATGTCTTCTTATATTCAGGAGGCTATCAAAGCTATCCGTGAGCAAGTTGGTGACAAAAATGTGCTTTTAGGTCTTTCCGGTGGTGTGGATTCGGCTGTAGCAGCTGCACTCTTGTATCAGGCTATTGGCGAGCAATTGACCTGTCTTTTTGTAGATCATGGTCTGTTGCGTAAGAATGAAAGGGAAGAAGTAGAGGCCGTTTTTAGACCCCGTATGGGAGCCAATCTGCAAGTGATTGATGCTTCAGACCGCTTTTTAGATAAATTAGCAGGGGTAACCGATCCTGAGCAAAAAAGAAAAATCATCGGCAAGGAATTTATTGAAGTATTCAGCGAATCTGCCAGAGCCGTGGGTAAGTTGGATTTTCTAGCTCAAGGTACTATCTATCCCGATGTAATAGAATCCGGTGGCGGTGCCGCCGCTGTGATAAAAAGTCATCATAATGTGGGCGGTTTGCCCAAGGATTTGCCTTTTTGTGGCCTAGTGGAACCTTTGCGCTATCTCTTTAAGGATGAGGTGCGCAAGCTGGGGGAAGAACTGGGTTTGCCTCATGATATAGTATGGCGTCAACCCTTCCCTGGTCCGGGATTAGCCATCAGGGTGATCGGTAATATCACGAAGGATAAATTAAATATTGTCAAGGAATCGGATTATATTTTGCGTGAAGAAATTGCAAAAAATAATATGACTGGTATTGCCAGCCAATATTTTACCGTATTGACAGGATTAAAAAGTGTAGGCGTAATGGGTGATGAAAGGAGCTATGATTATACTATTGCCTTGCGGATAGTAAATACCAGCGACTTTATGACCGCTGATTGGGTGCGTCTACCTTATGAGGTTTTGGATACCATTTCCCGCCGTATCGTTAATGAAGTGCACCATGTTAATCGTGTGGTTTATGATATTACCAGTAAACCACCGGCTTCTATCGAGTGGGAATAAAAATTAACGATAATTTTTTCTCAAACTACAATATAGAAAATAATGAGATAGGAGAAAGAGATATGTTTGATAATTTAGAACAGGCAAAACGGTTTTGTGCAGAAAATGATATTAAAATGGTTGATTTTATGATGATTGATTTGGACGGACGCTGGCGACACCTTACCATGCCCACCGACAGATTTACGGAAGATACTTTAGAAAACGGAATCGGGTTCGATGGTTCAAATTATGGATTTGCTCCCGTCGAAAAAAGCGATATGGTATTTGTACCGGATTTAAAAAGTGCTTATGTTGATGTTTTTGCCGAAGTGCCTACGCTAGCAATGATAGGTGATGTGTTTGTTATTGATTTGCCAAAAAATCGCAGATTCGACCAGGATCCCAGAAATGTTGCGTTTCACGCTGAAGAATATATGAAAGAACTTGGTATCGCAGATGAAATGCGTATCGGACCTGAATTTGAATTTTATGTATTTGACAATATAAGCTATAGCGTGCAACCAAATGGATCCAGATACAGCGTTGATACAAATCAAGCAGAATGGAATTCGGGTAAAGACGGAGATAATTTAGGCTATAAAGTGCCTTTAAAAGGCGGCTATCACATGGCGCCGCCGCTGGATAAACTGAGCGGTTTTCGTTCCAGAGTAACCATGCTGATGGAACAACAGGGGATTCTTGTTAAATATCATCATCATGAAGTTGGCGGACCGGGGCAATTGGAAATCGAGATTGAGATGGGCCCGATGTTGGAAATGGCCGATAAGACCATGATGACCAAATATTTGATTAAAAACTCCGCTATTGCGGAGAATAAAACAGCCACATTTATGCCGAAACCTGTTTATGCCGAGGCAGGCAATGGTATGCATGTCCATATGCACTTGTTTAAAAACGGCGAACCGCTTTTTTATGATGAAAACGGTTATTCACAGCTGAGCGACACAGCACATTATTTTATGGGCGGACTTTTAACTCATGCAAGAGCTTTATGCGCCTTTACCAATCCGAGTACAAATTCTTTTAAACGCCTTATACCTGGTTATGAAGCACCTGTTACGATTGGCTATGCAACATCCAACCGCAGCAGTGTGATTCGTATTCCGGCATATGCTAAGGGCCCGGACAAAAAACGCTTTGAGCTGCGCAGCCCGGACGGCACCTGTAACCCATACTACGCTTTTGCGGCCATACTTATGGCAGGTCTTGACGGTATACAGAAAAAAATTGACCCGAGTAAAGAAGGATATGGACCTTATGATTATAATCTATACAATCTTTCCGCTGAAGACCAGAAGAAGATCAAACAATTGCCTCGTTCGCTTGATGAAGCGCTGGACGCATTGGAAGCGGATTATGAGTTCTTGACCGCAGGCGGTGTATTTCCGCAAAAATTGATTGAAATATGGATTGAAAAAAGACGGCAGGATTGTGCAAAATACAATCAACTTCCACACCCGGTAGAGTTTGAAAAGTATTACGATCTATAATCTAGGGAAGCAAATAAAATAATTAAATATTGAAAATAAAATTAAAATATGATATCTTTATTAGAAGAATGTAATATCCCCGCTTTTGTGAAAGTGGGGATAAAAATATTTATATGATAGAATTCAGCATATTTTTTGGAGGCAGTGTTAATGGGTACAAAATTTGTCTTTATTACAGGTGGTGTAGTATCATCTTTAGGAAAAGGTATTACTGCCGCTTCTCTGGGTCGGCTCTTAAAATGCCGTGGGTTGAAAATCGTTAATCAAAAATTGGATCCTTACATCAATGTTGATCCTGGTACTATGAGCCCCTATCAGCATGGTGAAGTTTTTGTTACCGATGACGGTGCGGAAACCGATTTGGATTTAGGTCACTATGAGAGATTTACCGATGAAAACCTCAGCCGGGTACATAGTGTTACGGCGGGATCGGTCTATTTAGCGGTTATCGATAAAGAAAGGCGTGGGGAGTATCTGGGAAGAACGGTACAAGTGATTCCTCATATTACCCGCCAAATCAAAGATTGTATTTTTGCCGCCACTCAAAATAATCCTGACCTTGTTATTACGGAAATCGGTGGCACGGTAGGCGATATCGAGGGATTACCTTTTTTGGAAGCTGTACGTCAAATGCGAAGAGAGATTGGCCGGGAAAATTGTCTTTTTATCCATGTTACGCTGGTTCCTTTTATTGCTGCCGCCGGAGAGGCAAAAACTAAACCAACGCAACATAGTGTTAAAGAATTACGTGCTATCGGTATTCAACCTGATATCATCGTGTGTCGTGCCGATCGCCCTCTTAAAGAGGAAACCCGCAGTAAGATTTCTTTGTTCTGCAATGTTGATAGAGAAGCTGTTATTTTTAACAGTGATTCCAAGACGCTTTATGAAGTTCCGCTTCGTTTAGCGGAGCAGGGATTGGATGATTTGGTTTGTCAAATGCTCAATATCGAAGCTCCTAAACCCAATCTTGATCAATGGCGGTCTATGGTTAAAGTACAGAAATCAATAAAAAATAAAGTAACTATTGCTCTGGTAGGAAAATATGTGGAATTGCATGATGCTTATTTAAGTGTTGCAGAAGCATTGGCTCATGGCGGTATAGCTAATAAATTAGATGTTGATATTCGTTGGATTAATTCAGAAACCATTAATTATGACAATGCTGCCGAGATTCTTGAAGGAGTGCAGGGGATTTTGGTCCCGGGCGGATTTGGTGAAAGAGGACTGGAAGGCAAAATTGCTGCTATTAATTATGCCAGAGTTAATGATATTCCATTTTTTGGCATCTGTTTAGGAATGCAAATGATGGCTATAGAATTTGCCCGTAATGTCATGAATAAACAGAAAGCTGATACTACGGAAATAAATCCAGATAATCCCTATCCGATTATTGATCTTATGGAAGAGCAGCGCGATATTAGTGATTTTGGCGGTACAATGCGTTTGGGTCTTTATGATTGTCATCTTTTACCCGATACCTTTGCTTATAAGGCTTATGGTCAAACAGATATTCAGGAAAGACATCGCCATCGCTACGAATTTAATAATAAATATCGCAGTGAGATAGAGGAAGCCGGACTGCGAATTGCAGGTATAAATACCCAACGTGATTTGGTGGAAATATTAGAATTACCCACACATCCTTGGTTTGTCGGCGTCCAATTCCATCCCGAATTCAAGTCGAGGCCCAATCGAGCTCATCCTCTTTTTAGAGATTTTATTGCTGCTGCCGGGCGTTGTAAATAAAAAACGGCCACTCTTTTTTCGAGATTAAAGAGTGGCTGTTTTTATGATAAATGCAACTTTTATTTCTAAAGATAAGTCCAATCTGCTATAATAAGTTGTATATCAATGATGCTCTTTAAAAGGAGATTGCTATGAAAGGAAAACACTTTTGGATAGCTGCTTTAGTAGTGGTGGTGGTAGTTCTTTTTGCTGTTTTTTTACTTACCCGGGCCGATGAAATTCCTTTGGCTTATGCATCTGATGCCGATATGCAGGCCACGGTCAAAGATGCTGCCGGTGTCGATACCGCTTCGGCTTTTAATATTAAATTTCAGGGCGATGTCAATGCTTCTTCGGTGCGTCATTTTATCAGTGTAGAGCCAGAGATAGAATTTGCTGTACATCAAGGTAATAACAAACAAGAAGTATTGATAGCACCTGCCCAACCTTTAGATGCGGGCACTTTATATAAATTTACTCTGCTGGCTGAAGACACTCCCCTTAGTTGGGCTTTTGAGACAAAGTCCGATTTGGCAGTTTCCGCTACATTGCCGGCAGGCGAATCTACAAATGTGCCGCTAAACAGCAGTATCGAAATTTATTTTGATAGCAATAATATTGCCGATATAAAGGATTATTTCCACATCGAACCTGCTGTGGAAGGGGATTTTCAACAAGAAGGTAATACTGTAACATTTATCCCTAGACACAATCTTTTGCCCAATACTATATATAATGTGACCATCAAGTCAGGCCTGGCCATTAAGGATAGTGATCAAAAGTTGGCCAAGGATTATGCCTTTTCTTTTCAAACTCAAATGGATTTATATAATGATGATTATTGGGATATCGATAGAACCTTTTTGACTTTTAACACTAAGCAAACACCTGCTTTTAAAGTAGATGTGGATTGGACTAAAAAAGATAATAGAAAAAATCTGCCGGTAAAGGTTTATGCTTTTGCTTCAGCCGTTGATTTTGCTGATGCCTTAGATAAAAATGCCAACCCTATTTGGGCTAATAATAATTATACAGTTTATGACACTGATAAAGATTCTTTAACCAAAGTTCTAGATATCAAATCCGATATCGTGGTTGATGAAGACCGCTATAGTGCTTATATCGTTTTGCCGCAAAGCTTGCCAGCAGGATATTATCTTCTCTCTGTTGAGCGCAATGGACAAGTCAGAGAATTATTATTCCAGGTGTCGGATATCAACGCTTATGCTTTACCTGCCGAAAATGAGATATTGTTTTGGCTGCATGATATTAACGGACTTGCTATATCCGGCGCTGCTATTAGGGAATATAATGGGGCCAATAATGGTAAAACCAACCAAAAAGGACTATTGAAAATGCCTATCAGCAGCATCGATAAGGGAAAACTGTACCAAGATGATTTCTATACTAAACAGGCAGTTTATATCGTGGAATATAAGGATCAATCTTTGGTTTTGTATGATGACGGATATCATTGGCATGACAATGCTGTGGAAGAATATTGGAGTTATGTATATAGCGACAAAAAACTCTATAAGGCAGGGGAGCAGCTCAATTTCTGGGGCTTTGTTCAAGCCAGAGCCGGCTATGACGATTTAAAAAGGGTACGGGTCAGTATATGCAGTAATGACAATAATCAACCTATTTTGCATACTATAGTCCCAGTAGAAGATAATACTTTTTCCGGCGATCTTACTTTGCCTACCTTATCGAGCGGTTATTATTCTCTTGTGGTCACTTCAGGAAAAAAAGAGATCAGTCAACTTTCTTTCCAGATAGCCGACTATATCAAGCCGACTTATCGCTTGGAATCGCAAGCTCGCAAACAAGCCATCATGGTTGGGGAGGAGGCAATTTTTGATATTTATGCCAAATGTTTTGAAAATACCCCCCTGCCGGGATTGGAGTTCTCCTATTATATAGATGATGCTGAAAAAAGATTATATACTGATGAGGAGGGGTATGCCCAAATAGTATCTGGCACTGCAGCTTCTACTAAAGATGAAGGGCCTGAGCATGCTTACCCTCTTGTAGAATATAAAAGTATTTATGCCAGAGCCCAAGGCCCGGAAAGCGGAGATATCAGCACCACCAATTCCCTAGAGGTATTGAAGGGAAGCTTGGGTATCAAAGCCAAAAATGAAATCAAAGACGGCAAAGCTAATATTTGGGCCACCGTATATAATACAACTCTTGATAAAGTAAATAAAGATGAAGAAAGCCATCATCAAACAGATGACTTTTTAGCGGGCGTAGCACCTAACAAAGATGTAAAAATCAAATATTACCGTATGGATTGGTTGCGCAAGCAAACCGGCCAATCTTATGATAATATCAATAAAGTTACAATTCCTATTTATGAATACGATTATCAATATACTTTGATTGATCAAATAGATGTAAAAAGCAACTCCAAGGGGCTCATTAAACAAAGCTTTAATTTTGTCTATGGTGCTCCAGCCAAGGATTGGGGCGATCAATGGCAACTGATGGAAGGAAGCTCTTCTTTTGTAGCAGATCTGATCGTTACGGACAGCCAGGGCCGTATAGTTAAAGAAACTTGCTATTTCTATCCGCAAATACCCGATATTTATCAGGAATATTATTATAATTACTTGGATGCTGATCAAGAACAAGGTTATCAAATAGGTGAGACTTTCCATGTTGATATGAAAAGGAATAATGCTAAATTAAACGAGCGCAAAAATTCCTTTCTCTTTGTTACCTCCAGATCAGGCATAAAAAATGCCCGCATACAGGATAGTCCTACTTTTATTGGTCAATTTCTAGAAGAATATAATCCTAATATGTGGCTCAGTGGTGTATATTTTGATGGCAACCATTATTACGCAACCAGTCCATTAGTAGTAAAAGCGGCTGCTGAGCAATTCGCCTTGGATATTGATGTCAGCACTGATAAAAATAGCTATAAACCTGGGGATACTGTAGATATTCAGGTAAAAGTCAGCGATAAGGATGGCGCAGGCAAAAAAGCCAAAGTTTTGATAAGTGTAGTGGATGAGGCTCTCTTTGCGGTCAGTGAAAACTATAGTAATATACTGGAGGCTCTCTATGATAATTATGTGCCTTCCGATGTGGGCCAGTTTATTATTAGCCATGGGCCAAAAGAGAACTTTGCTGATGGTGGAGGAGGCGCAGGAGATGAGCCTCAATCGATGCGTGATTATTTTGCAGATAGTGTAATCTTTAAGCAAATTACTACTGACAATAATGGCAAGGGTAAAATCAGTCTTGAGTTGCCGGATAATATTACTTCTTGGCGTATCAGCAGTATTGCCGTTAATAATGATTATTATATCAAAGCAGGTCAAAGTAAAGACAAAATAATTTCTACACTACCATTTTGGGGTGAGGTGATAGCTAATAACAGCTACCTGGCGCAAGATAATCCTACTATTTTCCTGCGTGCTTTGGGTCAGGAGGCTACAGGTGAAATCAAATATGATATCAGCCTAGAAAAATCTGATGACAGCCAAGTTAGCAAAAAATATTCCGTAACCGGGCCAGCTAACAAGCTGACCGCTCTTTCTCTGGGGCAATTAGCGGATGGTCAGTATAATTTAACTGTTAATCTACAATCAAGCGAAGGTCATACAGATTCCTTTGTCCATCCGCTTACCGTCACAGATAGTTTCATACTGGTTAATCTTAGCGATCAGGCCGAATTAAATGCTCGACCTAATATTAACCATAGCCAAACTTATCCTACGGTGATGATTTTTTCTTCCAAGTACCGGGGGGATGTTTTAAGTGATTTATGGCATCTTTGTGATAATAATTCCACGAGAATAGAATCTCGTTTGTCTGTAGCTATAGCCTCGCAATTATTGCATGATTATGATAGCGAAAGTTTCCCCGTTAAAGTGGATAATGTTGAGGATTTATCGAACTATCAACGAAACGATGGCGGTATAGCAATGTTTCCTTATGGCTCCACCAATCTGCTGCTAAGTGTTCAGATTGCTTCATTAGATACACAATATTTTGATAATAGTAGACTAAAAGCTTATTTCTATAGTTTTTTACGGCAAAAAGAGAGCCGCCAAAATAAAATATTAGCCCTTAGCGGCTTGGCGGCTTTGGGAGAACCTGTTTTACAGGATATTAATAATTGCTTGGCGCAAAATGATCTCTCAAGCGAGGAAAAACTCTATCTCTATTGGGGAATGGCTCAGTTGGGGGACATCCAACCGGCCAAAAAGCTTTTTACTGCTTATTTAGAAGAAAATTCTCAAACCATAGGCAGTGTAATGAGCATAAAAGGTAAGGATACAAGTATCACCGCTACAGGCAAAAGAGTTTGTACAGCCATGATGATAGCCGCTTCTTGCGGAGATTTTGACCACTATTTCCTGTTGCGTAATTATTTGTTAGATGTAGCGGTGAATAAAGTTTCACCTGATCTGCCGATTTTGTTTGGCTGCCAGACAATTTTACCTCAACTAAAAATGGACCAGGTATCTTTTTCTTTTAAGCTGGATGGAACCACAACTAAAGTTACTCTAAAGGGGCAGGAGGATTACCGGCTTTTGCTTTTACCAGAGCAGGTGGAAAATATAAGCTTTAGCAATATCAGTGGTTCAGTAAAAATCAATTCCTTGTACAAGGGCATTCCGGATTTGCGATCAGTGGACAAAGCTGAGCTCAAACGTTCTTATACTGTTGATAACAATAATGGCAGTGGTTCGGCTATAAAAACCGGCACGATGAAGATTACTTTGTCATATAAATTGCCCGCCGATTTGCCGCAAGGCTCTTATACTATTACGGATTGTCTGCCGGCGGGTTTACGCTTTTTATCGATAGAACGAGCAAGCAATGAATATGAGCCCTATTTTTTCCCGGTTTATCAAGATGGGCAGAGGATATCCTTTTCTGTTTACAAGCCGGCGGGTGAAGAAGTAAAAGACAGTATTTCTTATTATAGCAGAGTTATTTCTGGCGGCACCTTCAATGCTGAGACAGCTGTATTGCTTATTGATGGAGCCAATGATGTTTTAGCCAAAAGCGGTGATAATAAATTAAATATCAAGCAATAAAAAAAGAGGGCTTTTTCGGCCCTCTTTTAGTACTCGTCAAGATTTTCCAAAGCCACTAATAAATCTTCCATGCTTTCAAATTCTATACCGCCTTGCAAAAGCTTTTCTTTGACTTCAGGATCTAAATTATCTATGGATATGCCGGAGACTTCAGTGGGTTCATCACTACTGCCCAGAGGTCCGGAGAATATTGCTACCTGTCCTTCATAAGCTGCAAGAAAACATTTGCCCTCATCAGCTGGGCAAAGAGCAGAAATTTCTTTAAAAATTACTGCCTGACCATTTTCCGCCCAAAAAACTTCCCAGCCTTCATTATGCAATTGTGTAAAGTTTTTATTGACAAATTTGCTGTTGCCGGTTTGATCCGTTGTCACCAAATGATGGCAGGAATTATAATAGATCTCCTGTCTGACGGGTGTGGTATCAGATATATAATTACTTTGCTCCTGTCCAGCGGGATATTCCTGAGACCCCTGATGGTTGTCACCGCTGAAAATTTGGCCAAAGATCAAAAGCAGGATTATTATCAGCAAAAGAAAAAGAAAAATGGCCGATTTTCTTAATACTTGCAGGGCTTTCATCTTTTCACCCCATTATCTTTTTGTTATATTATTTCCATATTTTTGAATTAATATAACAAATAAGGTGTGAAAAGTCGTATTTCTGGTAAAAAGTGGGGAAATATGTTTATTGCTAAAGTCAATATTTATTGCTGATCCGTACTGTTTGCCGTCATGAGCATTCATACTCTTTTGTTAATCTATTACACAAGGGAAAAAAAATTCTTTGTCGAATAGTTCCTTAAGAGTAACGAGTAGCAATAAAAAGGAGTTGATATCATGCCTTTGACAGAATTACAAAAGCAGATTTATGCCAGAAATATTGCTTTAGCGGAGGTTGGAGAATCAGGTCAGGAAAAACTACTTAATGCTTCAGTATTGGTTATTGGTAATGGAGGCTTAGGTTCCCCCGTTTTGATCTATTTGGCGGCTATGGGTATTGGCCATATAGGTCTTTGCGATGGGGATAGTGTGAGTTACACCAATCTTAATCGTCAGGTACTATATCGGATTGGTGATATTGGCAGGTCAAAAAGCGAAGTGGCCGCTGCCAGGCTTAAATCTATTAATCCTGATTTAAGAGTAGATATTTACAAAGAATTTTTGACAACTGAAAATGCTTGTGATATTTGTCGTGGTTATGATATCATTGTTGATTGTTTGGATAATTTTCCTACCAGACTGATTTTAAATGATGCCTGCATAGAATTAGGTATACCATTTGTACATGCCGGAGTATATAAATACTATGGTCAAACCTTAACTGTTATCCCGGGTCAAGGTCCTTGCCTACGTTGTGTTTTTCCTCAAGATAGTATAGAATTAATGCAGGATACCGCAGCCCAACCCTCATTAGACGGTATTATTGGTGCTACACCGGGCATCTTTGGTGTAATGGAGACTTTGGAAGTCTTTAAATATCTGGTAGGGTTACCAGTAAATAGCAATGGCTTTTTTCATTTTGATGGCTTAACCATGAATGGTTATCGCATAGAGGTGGAACAAGACCCTGATTGTATCTGCAGCAAAAGAAAAAAATAACGAAGTGTTTTTCTATAATAAAAAGCGA
>JBMNOA010000084.1:0-4926 GCA_050942825.1 Bacillota bacterium | reverse complement strand
ATCGATTTTGTCTTTGTAGCACGCTCAAAAATAACTATGCCAAGCTCAGATTCAACTTTCGCAATATACCTTGAGATTACAGAAGGTGATAGTGAGGCATACTGTGCTGCCTCGGCATAATTTCGAAATCTGCAAGCATCTAACACAGCTTTTAATTCCTCAATATTCATAGTGTGGTCTCCTAGCAAACAACTTCTGTTAACCTAGTCACACTGTCTATTCAGTATATTATATATTGCTGAGATAAGCTAGTCAAGAGAAACTGTATATTACTTATCAGCAGTTTTACAATACATATTGGGTAGAGAGGAAAAAAAGGAAATTCTTCCCCTTTGCAGAGGGCGTCCGAAATTTTTGTGTAAATAGAATTAAGAATCTTCTTTGATGTCAAGGAAGAAACAACCCTGTAACCATTGAGATAACAGGGTTTCTTTTGGTGGCGGAGATAGGCAAGAAACAATATGTACGACATTGTAAACTTATGGCGTTTTTTCTCTATAGAGCACTTGTTCTTTATTACTGGAGCCATCTGGAGGAGCAGCAGAAGCTCTCGGGATACATTATGAAAGCATTGAAATGAGAGGGACCGTTCTCTGCCGAGGACTTAAAGGTCGCATGGATTATCTTAAGGAAAGAGTTTTTCAGGAAATATTTTTCGAATAATGCGTTTATCAAGTGTTCCTAAGTATTTCTGTTTATGGTGAGTCAACCGAGGACAATCTCAACGAATCTTTGTATTATCGTCGCAACCTCTGCGCGGGTGGCCTGTCCTTCGGCGCGAACACACCGCCGTCACGTCCTCTGATGATTCCTGTGGTTTGGCAGTAAAGCGTCGCATTCTTTGCGTAATCCGATATGCTGTCCCCGTCGGGATAATGGAGTTCGGCATTCATATCCCTCTACAGTACGCCGAGGAAATTGGCAAAGCGATAGAGCATCGCCGCCATCTGCTCGCGGGTTACGGAGTCATCGGGACCAAAGAGACCGTTCCCATAGCCGGTGATAATATCGTTCTTTGCTGCCCAGTCCACGTATTTGTTTTCCATCGGAGAGATAGCCACCGTTTGCGGAGTGAGTATCGACACGCTGCGGTTTTATGAAACAAAGGCGCTGATAACACCCGCACATGTTGATCCAGAATCCGGTTATCGGTATTACAGACGGGAAAATCTGCTGCGGTTTCGCACGATTTTGGAATTGAAAGACGCGGGGCTGTCCTTGCTGGAAATCAAGGATTATCTGGACGGTGTCAGGCATACGGAGAATAAGATTGCCGAACTTACGGAGCGGAGGGATCTGCTCAACCGGGCAATCGAAGATCTGCAGATCCGCGTTGTTAAACCCGGTGATTTTACGGTGAGTGAAATCGAGCTGCCGGAGCGCTTGTGCCTCTGCCGGACTATCATTGCCAAAGATGGAGTTAACGCGCTACGCGCCATCGGCGAATTCTACGACGAGCTGATCCATGACGGAGTGCCGTTCAGCAGCATCTGGCCGGTATTCTGCGAGTACCCGGACGAGGGGCTGTTAAAGGGTGAATTCTCTACAACGGATTTCACCGTTCGGGCTTGTCTGCCCGTAGACCAAAAAAGCGCTCCGCCGGAAGCGGTACGTTATCCCGCCGGCAGAGCGTTGGCAGTCAATTATAGGGGCAGCTATTACGATTTATGGAAAGCTTATTCGGCTCTGAGCCAATACATAGACGAGACAGGTATGTTCCGACGGGTTATCCTCAGTAAATCTATCTGGAAACCGAAGCTGACGGTAAAGTGCACTTGGATGAACCTCAAAATATCACCCGAGTGATCGTCCCGATGAGAAATCGACAATGAAAAGCAGAATATTTTGAAATAAAAGAAGCCGGATAGTATTGAAGCAACCCAAAAATAGTTTAATTAAGCAATCGAGAGGCATGAAGTCTGTGAATGGCAGTGCCTGCTCGGCAAATGTGAAAACTACTGAAAAATGTAAACAATAAAATAGGAGTCCCCGATACATGGTATTATTTCAGCCTGTGTCGGGGACGTTCTTTTTCGTTCCAAAATTCTAAACTAATACCGTGTACTTCTATCACTCTCTTTCATATACATACTCCGTTATTCTCCTGATAACCTCGTTTGCTCATATGATTTATTGTATCCTTTTAAGGAAATCAACTTTTCTTCCTTTCCTGGATAAGTTCTCGATAAGCGGGAGAGCACCGTATGTACTTACACCGCCTATAACAATGAAAAAGCCGACAAGTGCAAGTGGACTCATCGTTTCTCCGGTTACAATCCAAGTAGGTATAGGATTGAAGATAGGCTCTATTGTAAGAAGAAGCGAACCTTCCACCTTACTTACTTTCTGACAGCCTCTTGCATAAAAGGCGTTTGCGAGACCGTACTGGAATACGCCAAGAATTACAACCCAGAAGACAACCGAGGGGGTAAAACTCATTTCCTTATCGAAAAACATAAACGGTAGTCCGACAAAAAAACTTGCTATATTGCAGATAAACATTGCATCTGATGGGTTCGCGCGCGAATCGTTACAGGCAATGATCTGAGCGGCAAATGTGAATCCGGAAGCAAGGCCCAGTATATTTCCGAGCAGACGAGTAGGATCTAGCCTGTCGGCAAAACTCAGGAAACATCCGGCAAAGACGACGAATACAAGAACTGCTTCTATTTTTTTGGGTTTTATCTTCTGAACAAATACTGAAAAGAGAAATACAAGAATGGGAGCAACATACTGAAGAACAATTGCAGTTGCAGCAGTGGTCAGTTTGACTGACATAATATAAAAAATACCGGTAAGGCTCTGAAAAACAGCCCCGAGTATTGTATGTTTTGTAGGCTTGCTAATTTTAATGCTCTTCTTATTCAGTGCAAGTATTATTGTTGCAAAGAAACATCTTGACGCCATAATCGACATTGGGTGCCATGGAATAGACTTAACGCATACACCTGCAAGTCCCCAAAGAAGAGCTGCGGCGACCATATAAAGTCTGCCCTTACCCGTATTACTTAGCTTTCGTATCATTGAATTATCTCCCCGAAAAAACCAAAAAGCCTTGACGGATAACCGGTTGCTTCAACGTATACGGCGTGACCGTTGTTTTCATAAAAATAACAGTCACATAGAAGTTCCGCGATTTTACGGGAAGCACCGTCCTGCAAACTAAGGCCAGGTTGTTTTGTAATATGTTTATGGAGCCCGGCTTCTCGTCCGAAGCCCCTGTAATTCACAACCTTCTCGCAGAAACGGTGCGGAATGGCTGTGACATGCAATAGAAATGTAAAATGGCACATTCGTAGTTGCATATCTTTGATAATACTACCAGGATTGCAATACATCAATATTACCTTGACTGAAACACAATGTCAAAATATACTTTTATTTATAATTTTTTGTCATGCAATCATTAAAAGGAGTGTTTTTAATGAAATTTGATTGCTTAATGCCGAAAAGTCCGCATATTGCGGACTTTTCGGACAAATTGTGGTGGAGATGAGGGGAATCGCACCCCTGAGCTTACGGATTAGCACTTTAGGCACTGCCAAAGTGTGCGTAACGCGAGCCCGTTTCAGTAAAAGGAAATCATATATTGATAGAATATCAGCCTATGGGTGCAAATCAAGGAGTATGGGTTCATAGCAAATTTTGCCAGTATTGTTTCGATTTATGTATTCCAATCGTATGCCAGCTTTTGTCCTCCATCAAACTGTCTCAACCCACAATAGGAACAGTCCTCCCTTTTTAAATGTGTTCTTTTCTTAGTCGTTAGTATTAGAGAATGGTAGATAAGCCCCCGTTACCAAGATGAACAAGTAAATTAGTAATAAAATGCTATAGTCGGAATTGTCCGGCTATTTTTTATGTGATAAATCCGAGAATTTTTGAAATAGTTATTGACATATGCCGGATTCCGAGTACAATAAATAATGAAAGCGGCATATGTCGGAAACTACAAGGAGGTGAATGATATGCCAAGAAGGGACGGAACTGGCCCAATGGGCGCAGGATCAATGACCGGAAGAGGATTAGGCTTATGCACAGGCGCAAACACAGTTAAGTATGGTGCTAGTCTTGGAATGGGATTAGGTTTAGGACTTGCCTGCAGACGTGGTTTTGGACGTGGCTTTGGAAGAGGGTTTGCCGTAAATCAGAATTCCTCCAGGACGCAAAAAGAACTGCTCCAAGAGCAAAAGAACGTGCTGAAAAGCCGCCTCGATGTCATTGATAAGCAGTTAGAAAATTTGTAAGAGCAGCAGAAATAACCGGAGGACGCTCTGGTTATTTCTGTCGTTAAGTGAGGAGATTATATGCCAAGACCCCGAAAACGGAGAAAAGTATGCTGCCTTCCAGACAGCAATCGTTTCGGACCTCTTGACTCCCCTGCAGATGCAGCACACACAGTCAATTTGACCGTTGATGAGTATGAGACTATAAGACTAATTGATTTGGACGGATTCACACAGGAAGAATGCGCCAATCAAATGAACATTTCTCGCACAACGGTTCAAGGATTTTATGGTCAGGCAAGAAAAAAACTTGCCGAGTCTTTGGTCAACGGAAAAGTTCTTTGGATAGAAGGCGGTGAATATCAACTCTGTGACGGCAGAGGGAACGGCTGTGGTAGAGGCGGCTGTCGGCGTCATAGATGCGGCAGAGGTTTTGCAGAAAAGCCAGAAGCTGAAAACAATATAAATGTGATTAGAACGGAGGATTCAGATGAAAATAGCGATACCAGTAGATGAACAAAACTTGGAATCAAATGTGTGCCAATCCTTTGGGCGAGCACCGCACCTTCTCTTCTATAATACAGTCACAAAAGAAACCTATTATCTTGATAACAGTGCTGTTGCCAGCCAGGGCGGAGCAGGCATCAGAGTTGCCCAGGTAATAGCCGATCACGGCGTTCGCGCACTGATTACTCCCCGC
>JBMNOA010000082.1:0-4999 GCA_050942825.1 Bacillota bacterium | reverse complement strand
GAAAAGAGAATACAGCCCGTTTGGCGCATACATAAACATCGGGGCAACGATCATTGAAACAATTCCGATCACCAGACCGCACATTTTTCCGACATGCACGACCTTTTTCTCCGGAACCTCAATATGTTTCTTTTTCATCCGTTCGCTGTAGATATTCATCGCGAACAGAGTGCTGACGCTGTTCAGCGTCCCGTTAAAGGTTGACAGGATCGCGCCGAACATAGAAGCCAGGAAAAATCCGACAAGCGGTTTCGGTAAAACTCTGTGAACCAGTTCCGCATATGCAAGATCGCTGTTTGCAAGCTGGTTTGCTCCGAACAGGTGGTAGCAAATAATTCCCGGGAACATTAAAATGATCGGAGTCAGCAGTTTCAGGAAGCCTGCCCACATCATCCCCTTCTGACCCTCTTTCAGGTTTTTGGCTCCCAGCGCACGCTGGACGATCGCCTGATCCATTCCCCAGTAATAAATCAGAACCGGCATCAGTCCGGTGAACATTGTGGAAAAGGGAAGAAGATCCTTTTCCGTTCCGATGGTATTCAGTTTTTCCGGTGCATGCGTTCCGATTGTTCTGAGTGCATCTGCGATGTTTCCGTGTCCAAGGGCGAGAAGTCCGAACACCGGAACCATAATTCCGCCGACAAGCAGGAGCACTCCATTCAGCGTATCCGCTGTAGCGACCATTTTCAGTCCGCCGCAGAGCGCGTAGATGATGCCGAGTACGCCTAGCAGAACGACGACAACCCAGATTCCCTGTCCGTAGGTGATACCAAGTACTCCCGGAACATCAAAAATCTGAATGACGGTAATTGCACCGGCATAAAGACAAACCGGAAGCGTGTTGCATACATAGCAGGCAATGAACAGAATGGAGACCCAGCGCTTTAACTGCGCGTCATATCTTGTCTCGAGGAAATCAGGAATCGTTGCAAAACCCTTTCTGAGATACCTGGGAAGCAGCAGACAAGCGATAATTGCAAGCGCAAATGAACACGGAATTTCCCATCCGATTGTTGTCATGCTGGTCCGATAGACGTCACTTGTCATTCCTACGAAATTAGTCGCACTCAGATTGCACAGAAGAAGCGATGAGGCAATAACGCCGGATGTCAGACTTCTGCCACCGAGGAAATATCCTTCATTTGTGTCATTTGAAACTTTTTTTGATGACCGGAACGACAGGAACAATACTAAAAATGTAATAACAAAAAAACTGATAAATATTGCTGCCATGTACTTACCCCCATTCTTTTCTCACCCGCCACAGGATACAAGCAGTTTGAAAAAGTCGCCTGGTTTTTCCGCTTTTGAAAATGCTTCTTCGATATTTTCCAGAGAATACACCCCGCTGATCAATTCTTTCAGTTCGTCATCCAGTTGGCCGCTCTTCAGAATTTCGACAGCTGTCATAAAACTATACTGGTTATGAATTCGTACGCCGGCAATTCGGATTTCTTTCGCGAAGACCTCCCGAAGATCCACCGGATACGGTTCTTTCGTCATACCGACAAATACGATCATTCCGTAAATAGTTACCTGTTGAATCGCAGTTGCTACTCCGGGACGGCTTCCCGACACTTCAAAGACTACATCAAATCCGTTCCCGTCTGTAAACCGGTCAAAATTTCCGTCCGCCACCGGATCGATCGTCTCAAATCCCATCTCCTCTGCCTTTTTTCTGCGGGAATCGGAAACTTCCGAGATTACGATTTGACGTGCCCCCGCCATTCGGGCGACGATTGCAACCAACATTCCGATCGTCCCTCCGCCAATAATCAGCACGCTCTCACCGACCTTGAGCCCGCTGCGATGCACATCATGAACCGCAACCGCAAGAGGCTCTGCCAAAGCGGCAATCTGCGGATCCGTTCCCTCCGGGAGAGAAAACACCTTTCTGATCGGCACCTTCACATACTCGGCAAAACCGCCATTCGCATGAGCACCCAGGAACTTCAGGTGTTTACAGACATTGTCTTCACCCTTTGAACAGGGTTTACAATGTCCGCACGAGAAAAACGGCTGTGCCACCACCATATCGCCAATTCGGACATTATCGTCCGCTTCTCCTTTTATTTCCTCCAGAGTACCGACAAATTCGTGCCCCGGAATCACCGGAAATTTCGCTGTCGCATGCTCTCCCTTCCAGATATGCACGTCACTCCCGCATACTCCGCAGTACCGAACACGGATCAGCGCTTCTCCTTCATTCAGAAACGGTTTTTCCGTCTCCTGAAATACAACCTTATCTTTCTCCGTAATAATGGCCGCTTTCATTATTCATTCACTTCCTTCAGCATCTGTTTCAACGCAATATTTTTAATTCGTGTGTATTCCGTCAGCGTATAAACGGCTCCCTCTCTCCCAAGACCGGTCATTTTGGGACCGCCAAATGCCATATGTGCACTGCGGTAATTCCCGCATCCGTTGATCACGCATGTACCTGCTTCAATCTTCGTCGCAATGCGAAGCGCAGTATCCATCTTCGCAGTCATCACCCCGCTGGAAAGTCCGTAAGGAGCCGCGTTGGCAATTTCGAGCGCCTCGTCTTCTGTGTCAAATCCGATAATCGGGAAAACCGGTCCGAATATTTCCATGTCCTTCGCTATATCCATATCCACTGTAACGTCGGAAAGTATCGTCGGTTTAAAATAGGTTTTATTAAATCTTTTTCCTCCGCAGATCAGCCTCGCTCCCTGACGGATCGTCTGATTTACCTGCTCTTCCACCTCGATCGCAGCAGCCTCACTGATCAGCGGTCCAAAATCGGTCTCCGGATTCATCGGATCCCCGACCTTAAGCTTTTCAAGAGCCTCTCTCAGTTTTCTCGTAAATATATCTCTGACTGTGTTCTGAACAAGAAAACGTTTTGTTCCGCAGCAGGTCTGACCGGCGTTGGAAGCTCTTCCGAGTAACGCCTCCTCCACAGCAGCATCCAGATCAACGTCTTCAAAAATAATAAGCGGATCATTGCCTCCAAGCTCAAGGTACGTATTCTTCAATGTTTTGGCACCGTTTTCGATCAAAGAAATACCCGCTCGGACGCTGCCGGTCAGGCTGACTGCGTCTACTTTGGGACTTCGTGCGAGTCTGGTCCCGATAGCAGAACCGCTACCGGTCAAAATCTGTGCTGCTCCCGCCGGAACTCCGGCTTGGAGAAGAAGCTCTGTCACCAGAATCGCAGAAAGCGGAGTGTCGCTCGCCGGTTTGATGATTACCGCATTCCCCATCGTCAGCGCCGGTGCCACCTTGTGCGCATACAGTTCCAGTGGGTAATTGAAAGGAATGATGCATCCGACCACTCCGATCGGCTGTACCAGAGTAAAAATAACATCTCCGTTTACGCGCGCTTCTGAATTTTGAGGCAGTGTTTCCCCACCGAAATTGCGCGCTTTTTCGCAATATACGCGGAATATATGAACGCAGTCCTTAACCTCCTGAATACAGGATGCAAGGGTCTTCCCTGTTTCCTTGCACATAATTGTGCCAATTTCTTCGTTCTTCTCAAGAACGAGCGTTCCAAACCTGTTTAAAATTTCGATTCTTTCATAAAGCGGCACACTCCTCCATACCCTGGTACCGATTTGTGCAGCTTCAATTGCCCGATCAACATCGGATTCCGACGCCTTTGGAACAGTATCGATTACAGTGCCGTCCGCCGGATTCGTAACGATCAGTTCTTCGCGCCCTTCAAAGCCCGTCTTTTCCCCGTTGATTATCATATTCATGAATTTTTCCTCCATTATGAAGATTTTCCGTTCAGATAAAACGAATAATTCCGCCCTCGACTCGAATTGGCGCTCCATTCGTTGCACTTGACAGATCCGAACAATAATATGCAACCGTCGTGGCAATTTCCCTCGGATCAACAAATCGTTTCACCAGTGAGGTAGGATCAAAGCGATTAAAATAATCTTCAATGTGGGCTTCGATTGTCATGCCGTTTTTTCTTGCGATGCCGGTCTGGTACTCTGCGGTTCCTTCCGTCCATGTCGGCCCCGGAACAATCGCATTGACCGTAACTTTCGTACCCTTAGTCAGTTCCGCCAGGCCTCTTGTCAGATTGCTGACCGCTCCCTTGGTCGCACAATAATGCAGAAATGTCGGAATCGGTTTGTAGGCAACCTCACTTGAAATATTTAAAATTCTTCCGGCATTTCTCGCCAGCATTATCGGAAGATAGTGACGGCAGGTTCTGACAACACTCATGAAATTGGTTTCAATCATTTTCATCCAATCTTCATCTGTCATTGATTCAAACGGAATCGAATTATAGGTACCCGCGTTATTCACGAGTACATCCAGATCGCCTTCCGCATCAACTGCTTTCATCACTTTTTCCGCTCCCTCCGGCGTGCTGAGATCGCCAGCAGCCGGAATCACATGCCCGATCGACGTAAGTTCATTAAAAACACGTTGAACGGATTCCTGAGTTCTTGCATTTATAAATACCGTCGCCCCTTCTTCAAGAAGAACGGCAGCAATCGCCTTTCCAATTCCGGAAGTGGAACCGGTAACCAGAATTTTCTTGTTCCGAAGTTGAAGATCCATGTTTCCTCCTTTTTCCCAGATCTGTCTATATTTGCTGATTCAGTCGTTCGATATCCCTTATTGATTGTGCTTATTTTATAATCCGGTATCTTCACAGACAACGGATTCAACAGGATTTCGCAGATAAACCGGTTTAGTAAAAATCAGAAAAAACACAGAATGATATGGCATATTTCGCTATAAATCGGTTTAAAAAAATCGACCGCTGCTGAATAAACAGCAGTGGCCGATCGCCCTTTCATATAAAATTTACCGCATCTTTATTCTTCCATGAACTTCACCGCAGTTCCCGCAACGAGGATTTCCGCGGCTCCCTGCATGATCGCCGAGGATGAGTAACGGACGTCTACGATCGCGTCCGCTCCGAGAGACTGTGCCTGCCCGATCATTCGCTGGGTCGCGATGGCGCGCGCCTCAGCCAGCATCTCCGTATACGCCTTCAATTCTCCGC
>JBMNOA010000081.1:0-5095 GCA_050942825.1 Bacillota bacterium | reverse complement strand
TAAAAAAGAAAATCATATAGTTTTTGTGAGGCAAAGCTTTCTATATTTTTGTTTATGGAGTTGCCTCTAAAAGATGATGTATAAAATTTCATAAAATTTCGAAAATTAATTGACAGAATATTCAAAACAGCATATAATAATATTACCCTAAGAAAAGGATTATCCTTAGTAAGAGGGGCCCTAAATCGGTGTTGTAAGTCTGAGATCACTTACAAAATATGTTAGGTTTTTTAATAGAGGAAATAGTGTAATTAACTGCTTAACCGTAGGGTTACTGGGGTTATGGCTGATTACTAAAATTCATTTACATGGATCAAGTAAAAACAGATACCCTTAAAAATCAGGAATCCACGCCTCATAAAGACAATTTACATAAGTAAGGATCAAAAGATGACGCAAGGCTCTCAAGTCAAAGGAATTGAAAAATTACTTTGATGCTTGAGACAAAACCGATAATTCCTAAGTATGATAGATATCAACATAGGAAAAGGGGCAATATTGAAAGGAGGTCGTACTAATTAGCAGTACACCTCAAGATGGGTAGGCTGATCCCGTAAATAGGGGATTGAAAGCCTACCCATCTTATTTATTGCCAATAATATATCCAGGTAGCAGTTCTCTATCTCCTGTGGCAGGAAAATCCCATAATAATGTGGAATAAAATATTTATTACAGTGACTTTAGGAGGCAGTATGGCCAGAGAATTTTATAGTATAGCCCAAAAAAGTTCGGCACAATTACAAGAAAAAAAATCACTATTTATTGCCTATGCCTGTCCTGTAGAAACAGAAGATGAGGCTCAGGCTTTCATCGAAAGTATAAAAAATAAACATCATGATGCCAAACACCATGTCTATGCTTATCAAATAGGAGACGATAATCAAATAAAACGTTATACAGATGATAAAGAGCCTTCCGGCACAGCCGGCAAACCAACGCTCGAGGCTATAGATAAATCGGGTCTCAAAAATACAGCTATCGTAGTTGCACGCTATTTCGGCGGTATTCTACTGGGCAGCGGAGGATTGACAAGAGCCTATGGAAAAGCTGCCGCTATGGCTATTGCGGCAGCAGTGATAGTAAAAAAAATACCGGCTAAGAAGTATCAGATTACTTTTGACTATCATTATTGCGGCAAAGTGGAGACTTGGCTTGGCAAGCGTCAATATCCTATAGAAAAAAGGCTATTTGACCAAATTATAGCTTTTACTATTCTTGTTCCCTATGACCAAGAGTCACAAATAAAAAAAGAATTTATGGAAATAACGTTGGGAACAGGCTCTTTATTAGATTTGGGAGAAGAAGGATTTATTATTTTAAAATAGTAAAAGAATAAAAAATAAAAATAAGTCTCAAAATAGCCTATGAGGTGATAATCATGGCAGAAAAAATTAAGCGGTCGAAAAAAAGTGTGATGAAGAAGAGGCCTCAGGATTGGGACGATTTGAAAATAGAGATAGCCAAAGAGATGGGCATTTGGCATAAAGTAGAAAATGATGGCTGGTCTGCTCTTTCAGCGGTGGAATCAGGCCGTTTGGGCGGAATATTTTCTCGCCGCAAAAAAAATCTTTATGACAATGATAGAGAAGATAATTAGCATAAGATGCAATTAAATATAAATATTTGCTTTGATGAGACGGCGGTTTGCGACGCTTTTTGCAAACGCCGTCTTTTATAATTCTAGGTGTTTGGTAATCCAAACTTGACATAGTAAAAGGTTGTTGCTCATATATTTTATATAATAAAAAATTTTTTTTTAGGAAAGGAGAGTAAATGATACAACATTATATACAAACATATACCATCTATGCTGATGTACTTTTCTTCCTAAACTTTTTTTTGGATTTCTTCATCCTGTGGGCCACGGGACGCTTTTTACGTATAAAGGCCAATTATCCTCGTCTTTTATTGGCTGCTTTTATAGGAGCATTATATGGGGTAGGGATCATATTCCCCGATCTTTCTTACTTATACTCTTTGATCTTAAAGTTAGCCTTTTCCTTATTGCTTTTACGTATAGCTTTCCCTTACCGTGGTTTTGCCTCTTTTTTGCAGTGTATAGGAGCTTTTTATCTGATCAGTTTTGCTATGGCCGGCGCAGTCTTGGGAGGATCATCATTATTGGCCGGCTCAGGTATAAATATTGCCGGTACCGAGATAGTACGCTGGACCTCTTTGGTTTTTGCCCTCATGATGGCTATAGTATTGGCCAGAAAAAGCTTTCTGTGGATCAAAAAAAATTGGAATAAAGAAAACTTTAAAGTTAATTTAGAAATATTCGCTCAAGGTCACAGATGTTTTATAGCAGCTTTGATAGATACGGGTAATGATTTGGCTGACCCTATAAGCACTAATCCTGTTATCGTGGCTGAATACCAAGGCTTAAGACCTCTTTTGCCGCAAGGTCTGAGAGAATTGTTTGAATCATATGGTGATAGCGACCCAACTCAAATTTTACAAAAGGGCAATATTGACGGCTGGGAAAAACGTTTGCGGCTAATACCTTTCGCTTCTATAGGCAAGCATCATGGTATGTTACTGGGTTTTAAACCTGATAAAATAATCATATATGATGAACAAAAGCGAGAAACTGATCAAGTCATCGTTGCACTCTATAGGCAAAAGCTCGGTAAAGATGATTCATATCAAGCCATTATCAACCCTGATGTATTAGAGATATCTCAACCTTTGAGTATCAGAAATGAGAAAAAGGAGCTGCGAGCATGATGAATTTATGGTGGCGTTTCTTATTAATAATACAGGAATATTTATGGCGTTTGGGCATTCGTCGCAAGGGCATTTATTATATAGGGGGCAGCGAAGTTTTGCCTCCCCCTTTGAGTTCTGATGAGGAAAAAATCCTTTTGTTGGATCTTGCTAAAGGGAAAATGTCGGTGCGTCAGATCTTGATAGAACGCAATCTGCGCCTAGTGGTTTATATAGCGCGAAAATTTGAAAACACAGGTGTGGGCATTGAAGACTTGATCTCGATCGGGACCATAGGTTTGATAAAATCCGTCAACACCTTTGATCCCGATAAAAAGATAAAATTAGCTACCTATGCCTCTCGCTGTATCGAAAATGAAATATTGATGTATTTACGCCGTACTAATAAATTGAAAACCGAAATATCACTTGATGAGCCACTCAATATCGATTGGGATGGTAATGAATTACTTTTATCAGATGTATTAGGAACCGATAATGATATTATTTATAAAGCCATAGAAGAAGAAGTTGAAAAAAAATTACTTTTTTCTGCTATGGGTAAATTAAGCCAGCGAGAAAAAACAATTCTGGAAATGCGCTTCGGCCTTTACGGCAGCAGAGAAAAAACACAAAAAGAGGTAGCCCAAATATTGGGAATATCACAATCCTATATCTCAAGATTGGAAAAAAGAATCATCCGCAAGTTAAAAAAAGACATCTGTAAAGCAGAATAACAAGATAAAAGTTTTAAAATTTTATCTGAAATTTTAGCCGTCTTCATCATGAAGGTGGCTTTTTCTTAGGTATATTTGATGAGTAAATCGGTAATAATGAAACCATAATCAAGCCATTGATAAAGAGGCCCAACAAGGAGGAAACGGTTTTGTTTAATAAAGTGGAAATTTGTGGCGTTAATACTTCCAAGCTGCCTGTTTTATCAAACGAAACAATGCGTCAATTATTCCATGATATGCAAAACGGTGACGAAAGCGCCAGAGAAAAGCTGGTGAGCGGTAATTTACGGCTGGTTTTAAGCGTGATTAAAAAATTTAATAACAGAGGCGAAAATTTGGACGACCTCTTTCAAGTCGGGTGTATAGGACTTATTAAAGCAACAGATAATTTTGATCTCAGTCAAAATGTAAGATTTTCTACCTATGCGGTGCCTATGATCATAGGAGAAATACGCCGCTACTTGCGGGATAATAATCCCATCAGAGTCAGCCGCTCATTGCGGGATATAGCTTATAAGGCCTTGCAGGTTAGAGAGGAAATGGTCAATAAAAACGGCAAAGAACCTCTCTTAGAAGAAATAGCCAAACAACTAAAATTACCGCAGGAAGAAGTTGTGTTTGCCTTGGATGCTATCCAAGAGCCTCTCTCTTTGTTTGAACCCATTTATCATGATAGCAGTGATCAAATATTTGTGATGGATCAATTGAGTGACGAGAAGAATTGCGATGAAAACTGGTTGGAATCCATTAACATCAAAGAAGGGCTAAGGCATCTGGGCGAGAGAGAAAAAAAGATCTTGAATTTACGCTTCTTTTCTGGCAAGACGCAAATGGAAGTAGCCGAAGAAATTGGTATCTCCCAAGCACAAGTTTCTCGGTTGGAAAAGGGGGCCCTGATTTATCTGCGTAAGCATATCCAATAAAATACGGCCCTGTTGTAGTAAAAAAGGAGAGCGAAATTAATGAGAAAAAAAATAATCTATGGTATCATGATCGCTATGTTGTTGACAGTGGGAATAGGCGGATTTTCCATTTATCAAAACGCTCTGGAATCACCTCTTCGTCTGCATGTAATAGCCAATAGCGACAGTAGCTATGACCAAGAGGTAAAATTATTTGTCCGTGATCAAATTTTGGATATACTCTCTGATAGCATGGCCGATTCTTCCAGCAAACAAGAGGCTATCGATGCTTTAGCAGCTAATTTGCCCCAAATAGAAGAGCGTTGTAACGAAGTTTTGAAAGATATTGCTCCCTACAGTGCTCAAGCTAAGTTGGAAGTAGCAGAATTTCCCAGCAGAAAATATCGGGATACAGTATTGCCGGCCGGAGAATATGATGCTCTCAGAGTAGTTTTAGGGGATGGTAAAGGCAAAAATTGGTGGTGTGTACTTTTTCCTCCGCTCTGCCTGGTCGATTTAGCCAAGGATGTCAAAGTCTCCACCAGCTATTCCCCATCTGAGGATAGTATTCCTGTATCAGGCAATAAAATCCAAATACGTCTGAAATTTCATGAATTATTCGGCAGATAAGATACATTTATAAGTTTTTAGCTAAAACGAAAAGGAAGAATCTCCTTGGAGATTCTTCCTTTTTTATTGCCAATCATCATAATCAGGGTCTATTATTTCTACTTCATGTTTATTTGATGT
>JBMNOA010000023.1:0-26542 GCA_050942825.1 Bacillota bacterium | reverse complement strand
TTTGAAAGGCCAACATAATCAAAAAATCAAAAACATAGAACAAGATATCATAAAAGCAAAAAACCAATTAAGGAAAATGCAAGCAGTTTAAAGGCCAAATATTTCTAAGAATAAAGGTCTCCTTTGAGGGAAAAATACTATCGCAGTACAAAAAAAGGAGGCTCAATAATGAACGCAAAAAACAGAAATGCAGCTACAAACACTCACAAAAGTCAAGCTACTAATAGTAAAGCCACTAACAGTAAAGCAACTAATAGTAAAGCAACCAATAGTAGAGCATCTAATTCCAAATCTGCCACCGGAAATTGTGTAAACAAAGCTAACAATTGTACAAATGATACCACAAATTGCAGATAAGGAACAACGTCGCTGCAAAAAAAAGAGCCTTTGAAAGGCTCTTTTTTTTAATTAAAAAAACACAATTTCGTCGGCC
Source organism: Bacillota bacterium (assembly GCA_050942825.1). GTDB lineage: Bacteria > Bacillota > Dehalobacteriia > UBA4068 > UBA4068 > CAYRML01. Next base: position 26,109 of record JBMNOA010000023.1, on the reverse strand, counting down.
TGGGCAATAAATTATTTTTTGATACTATCCACTTCTTTAACCAGCGAATTGAGCTTGCTGGTCAAAACTGCGATGGCGTCATTTAATCTGCACATTTCCTGCATTTGCGGATCGGGCAGATGTACCTGATCCAAATCGACAGAAGGAATACGGATACTTTTTCTCTTGACAGGACGACCGGGAATACCGATCACCGTGGTATCTGGTTCCACTTCTTTTAAAACCACTGAATTAGCGCCGATCATGGCATTATCCCCGACTTTAAAAGGTCCCAGAATCTTGGCTCCCGCGCCGATAAGTACATTATTGCCGATAGTAGGATGGCGTTTGCCGGTATCTTTTCCCGTGCCCCCTAAAGTAACTCCGTGATAGATAGTGCAATTATCGCCTATTTCAGCAGTCTCGCCGATCACAATGCCCATGCCATGGTCAATAAAAAGACCGGAGCCTATTTGGGCTCCCGGATGGATCTCCACTCCGGTACAAAAGCGATTGAACTGAGAAATAAAACGTGCCAAAGTAAACAATCTTTTTTTATAAAGAAAATGGGCAAAACGATGCATGACCAGAGCATGAAACCCCGCATATAAAAAAATTACTTCCGCGGTATTGCGTGCCGCTGGATCTTTTTGCGCCATTGAACGAGCATCGGCTAAAAGAGACATATCATCCCTCCCTAATATTTAATCCCTAGGAAAATACTATACTTTAATATATTATACCGCTTTTACTTCAATTGTGCAATACCCTGTCCACTGCAAGTAATAATCTTCATCAATCCCCCAAATCAAGAAAAACGCTTGGCAAATATAGACAAGCGCTTATTATGATTATATTAATTCTAATTAATATTTATATTGGTAAAGAGAGAATAAATTCAGAACCCTGTCCAGGCTGGCTTTTAACCTGTAGACTGCCGCCATGGTCTTTGGCTATTTGTCGGCACAAAAAAAGCCCCATGCCTGTTCCGGCCGCTTTTCTTGTAAAAAAAGGTTCAAAAATAGATTCAATTATATCTTCAGGAATACCGCTACCGTGATCTTTGACGGATAAACAAATATAGAGTTCATTCATATAGGTAGAAATTATAACACTTTGGCCTCTTTGGGAAGCGTCGAAAGCATTAGAAAGTAGATTGATAAGAATCTGTTTGATCCGGGATTCCTCACATAGGCAAGGAGGCAAATCACTCGCATAATTTTCTTCCAGATCAATGCCTTTCATCATAGCGCTGCTACGCATCAGCATAACTATTTTAGAGCATATGGTATTTAAATCATAGGCGGCAAATTCGTGCTTACACTCTTTGAAAAGGTTAAGAAAATCAGACAATAATTGGTCTGCTCTGGTCAACTCTTCCCTAATAACAGAAACATATTTTTGGTCAATAGAATTACTGCTTTCCAAAGTATTCAATAAAGCTTGCAATGTCTGTAAAGGATTTCTGACTTCATGGGCAATGGCTGCTGAGTTTTGTGCCAAATGGTGTAATAAATTATTTTTTATGACTTCCGGGCTAAATCGAAGCTCATCCGATTTGGCTAGCTTTGATTCAGTAGAAAAATCTGTTTTATGCACTGGCTGATCTAACGTACTATTCAAAAAACCCCACCCCCCAGAAAAATTTTGATACAAATGTTTATGCTAAATGTATTCACTTTTTAATTAGCAAGCAACTATAACTTCGTCCCTAAAAAGCTATTCTCCTCTTGATAAAAAAACAAGCCACCTCCGTAATTCTTACAAACTTTTATTTATAGTTATAAAAATCGACTTTTTTTCATGCTGACAACATCATCTTTTGTCACAAAATAATATAAAAAGTCAAAATTTTATACACAGTTTATCAAATCACCTCCAGAAAATATGCCCAGATCCAAATATTTAACATACTTATTCACAACCCGAGACAGTATTTATAATAGTTATTAACAACTTTATCCACAATTTCCACAAAGAAAAATCCCCGATAATCCCCAACCTAGTTTAAAAAATTCACCTAGAAAACTAGCCCCTTGTTTTTTTAAAAATAATTAATTATTTAAATAAATATTTTGTCTGGGATCGGCATTAAGATCCAAAGAGGCAAAATCACAGGTCAGATATTTGTCATAGGCGGCTACCCCAATCATGGCAGCGTTATCAGTGCAATAGAGAGGAGAGGGGTAAAAAATCTGCATATCAGGCGATTTTTGTTCATCAAAAAGTTCCCGCAGCCTTTGGTTTGCAGCTACACCCCCGGCCAGCACTATTTTATTAAAGCCCAGCTCCTTGGCAGTGGCCAGAGTCTTTTCCGCTAGGACAGAGGTGATTGCCTCCTGTGCTGCAGCTGCCAAATGGGGGATCTCATCCGGCCGCAAAGGGTCGTTTTTCATAGCCCTTTGGTTGATATAATTCATAACGGCAGACTTCAAACCGCTGAAACTAAAATCATAGCTATCCTTTTCCAGATAGGCACGGGGAAATTGATAATAGTCCTTGTCACCTGTCAAAGCGGCCTTTTCTATTTGTGGACCACCCGGATAACCTAGCCCCAGAGCCCTGGCAATCTTATCAAAGGCCTCTCCTGCCGCATCATCACGGCTTGCGCCCAGCAGACGGTAAACACCGGCCGCACGAACCTCCACAATACCGCTGTGACTGCCCGAGGCCACCAAGGCCACAAAAGGATACGTTATATCATGCTGCAAAAAAACAGCACAAATATGCCCCTGCCAATGATTGACGGAAATCAGGGGTTTGGATAGTGCCTGAGCCAAAGCCTTGGCATAAGATACACCTACCAAAAGCGCGCCTACCAAACCGGGACCCGAGGATACGGCCACAGCATCCAAATCCGTAAAGCTCAGCCCGGCCTCCTCCATGGCGGCACTCACTACAGGAACGATAGCCTGCAAATGACAGCGTGAAGCAATCTCCGGCACCACACCGCCATAAGGTTGATGTACAGCAATCTGCGAAGATATGATATTAGAACATATACGCCTACCATTGGCCACTACAGCAGCGGCCGTCTCATCACAACTGCTTTCTATAGCTAAAATATTGATATCTTTTTCCATCTAACTAATTTCCCCACCTGGTATTTCGTCTCGGTTTGAATCTGCTGCCCAATAGCAAGGGCAGATGCCATTTTGCCTCATCCTGGCCGCTTAGGTATAGGTCCGAAGATCCAGCCACATGATAACAGCACCTTCATTATTATCACTATAATAACCGGGCCGTATGCCGCTGGCAACAAAACCCAGCTTTTGATAAAGATTTTGGGCACAGGAATTACTCTCCCGTACCTCCAAAGTCATTTTGGTAGACCCTTGGGAAAGAGAGGAAACGATGATGTTTCTCATCAACAATTCTCCCAATCCCTGCCCGCGGAACAGCGGATGCACAGCGATATTGGAGATATGGGCCTCATCCATGATCAACCAATAACCGCCATAGGCAACCAGGCGCTCCTGCCAAAAAACTCCCAGATAAAAAGAGAAGATATTTTCATTCAATTCCTTCAAATAGGCCTCTTTGCTCCAGGGCACGGTAAAGGAAAGATTTTCGATTTCCGTTATCTCATCTATATGTTGGGCGCTAAGGGGCATTATCACTAAAGCATCATCGACTTTGATGACCGGTGCTTTTTTATCGCTCATCACAAGTATTCCCCTTCTCTTGGTCAGAGAATCTTTTTACTTCTGCTTCCGAGCGGCGTAAATAAAAGGGCTCTATCTGCTCTGGTAAGAGAGTTTGTCCACTTTGGTAACGCTCACGTGCCAGCAAGGCCGCGCCTTCGGCCAAAAAAAATCTTTTATCTTCGGCATCCGGGCGGAAATTGTCTCCCAAGCCGGCAGCAAAAATATCATCATAAATACCTACGGCATCACCACAAAAAAGTATCGGACCGGCCAAAGACGCCAATCTCTGCGCCAATTGCTGTGGGCTTACAGCCTGAGCCGGCCATATTTGTTGTCCATCTTTAAACAAAGCACAATAGACCTGGTTTTTGCGGGCATCGAAGATGGGGCAGACATAGCCCTCACCTGAAACGGCCACAGCAGCTGCCTCTAGAGTGCCCACGGCCACTAAAGGTAATTGCAAAGCCTGGGACCAAGCCTTGACCGTGGCCAAGCCGATACGTAGGCCGGTAAAAGAGCCGGGCCCTACAGTGACGGCCACAGCATCCAGATCGGCCAAAGATATCTCGGCTAATTGCAAAAGCGCATCCACCATAGGCAAAAGCTTTTGCGAATGTGTTTTGCCCAGATCAAGACCTATGCGGGCCACCACGGACGACTCGTCAACCAGAGCGACAGAGGAGGTTTTGCCTGCTGTATCAATAGCTAAAATGAACATAGTATATCCTCCAACCAGAGGTATTGGCCCTCAGTAACATCAAAATAAAAATCACGCCCCTGACTGTGCCCGTCTTGACAGTATTTTATCTCTACGCACAAACAATCGTCCGGCAGCAGATAGGAAATATTTTGCGGCCATTCCACAAGTGCCACACTGTCTCTGCCGAAACATTCTTCCAGCCCGATATCATAGCCCTCATCGGAACCCAAACGATAAGCATCTATATGGTAAAAAGGCAACCGCCCCTGATATTGTTGAAAAAAGATAAAGGTAGGACTTAAAACAGTTTCCTCGATACCTAAACCTTGAGCTAAACCCTGTGCAAAGGTGGTTTTACCCGCTCCAAGCTCTCCGGATAAAGCCAAAACCACACCAGGAGTTATCTTCTGACCTATTCTTTGAGCTAATTCTATAGTTCTTTGTGGACTGCCGGTTCTAACATGAAACACTTTTTGCTCCTTTATCTAAAGCGGCGGCCATGTTTCCTCTTTTGAGATTCCTTTGAGCTGCCGGTAATAGTCACGTACGGCCTGCATATCTTGCCAAACAGGCCTTTTTTTTGCCTCATCACGCAAGAGGGCTGCAGGATGAAAAGTCGGCATAATCATCAAGGAACCTTTTTCCACCCAATTGCCTCTGATTTTTGTGATCTTGGCCTCAGGATCGATCAATACCTGGGCTGCCAAAGCTCCCAAGCAAATGATTATTTTGGGAGCAATAAATTTTATCTGCTGTCGCAAAAAGGGCTTGCAGGCCTCCACCTCTTCATAGGCGGGCATGCGGTTGCCCGGCGGCCGGCATTTGACAACATTGCAGATATAGATATCATCAGGGGGCAGCTGGGCCGCCTCCAATATCTTGTCCAAAAGCTGACCGGCCTTACCGACAAACGGCTGGCCCAGCTTGTCCTCATCGGCTCCCGGTCCTTCACCGATCAACATGATATCAGCGCGCAGGCTCCCTTTGCCGAAAACTATATTTTGCCTGGTGGTCCCTAAAGGACATTGTTGACAAGTATGCAAGTTTTCTTCCAGAGATCGCAACTGTTCCAGGGACATGCCAAACCCCTTTTTACACATAAAATAATTGATAAGATATAATCATTTAAAATAATCAGAACATTTATTATATTTTATATTATATACTAATTTTTTCCAAAAGCAAATACACATTGTATTTTTTTACAGTATTTTGTATTTTTATTCTATTTTTCTGATATTTTATTCACATTTTAAGGGCCATTTATTTTCCGCTTTATATTAATTATACTTATTTCGCTATTATTTATTCGCTATAGGAATGATTTATCCTGCTAGTATTTTTTGTTTTAAGCCGAAGCGGCCTCTATAAGAGCCTGAAAAAGCCTTTGTCCGGCAGGATTATTTTCCAGCCATTCAGGATGCCATTGCACACCTACAAAAAACTGCTCATCACTTTTGGCATTGATGGCCTCAACCAGAGAATCGCAGGAGACAGCTGAGGCGATCAAGTCAGCAGCGATCTTTTGTACGCCCTGATGGTGGAAGCTGTTAACCAAAAGATATTTCTCCTCTAAAAGCTGCAACAGATATTGGCCGATCACAGTGACCTGATGAGAAAGATGATCAAAAGGCATTTTCTGCTCATGATTGAGGAAAAAACCGCGTGGCAGATCTTCGCAGACAGTGCCGCCCAAAGCCACGTTCATCACCTGCATACCGCGGCAAATGCCCAGCACGGGCAATTTTTTTCGCCAGGCCGACTTGACCAGCTCTATTTCAAAAAAGTCTCTTGGGGGATCAATATTTCTGGAAAGGCCGCCGGCTGTCTCTCCCCAATAAACAGGATCGATATCCCCACCACCGGAAAGCACTACCCCATCCAGGTTATCAGTTAAAAACTCGATGTCTTCCTCTTTAGATAAATGCGGCAGTATCAGCGGTAAACCGCCAGTGGCGGTGATTTTTTCTATATAGGCCTGCCGCAGCCAAAAGCCATGTTTTTCTTCCCAGCGTGAAGAGCTGATACCGATAAGGGGTTTCATAGAACACCTCCCAATTGATTATCTATAATATCTATGCTCCCGCAGAAAAAAAATGACTTGGCTTTAGGTGAGGCACCAACCACACCAGCAGAATAAAAAAACTATCAAGGCGGTTGTGCCGTTGATAGTTTTCTATGATACTATATGCTCTTTCATTGTTATCGGTTGGATTTTCGCACCGGCGGGCCGGGGATTTTTTTAAGTATTCAAGCTGACGCTTATAATTATAGCTTGAGAGACCTTGTCCATTAGCTCTGGAGATAGCTTAGTGATTTTTTGTTTTAATCGGCTTTTGTCTATCGTTCGTATCTGTTCTGCCAAAACCACCGAATTCCTTTCCAGGCCGCTTTCCTGTTTGCTCAGCTCCACGTGGGTTGGCAAGCGGGCTTTATCAATTTGGGAGGTGATCGCCAGAACGATGGTAGTCGGACTGTGAGCATTACCAACATCGTTTTGCACAATCAGTACCGGACGCATGCCTCCTTGCTCCGACCCTTGTACGGGATTTAGTTGAGCAAAAAAGACCTCTCCTCTTTTAACCATTGTTATCACTCCGAACAAGTTGCTTATGATTTAATTATGCCCAAAAAAAAGGGGGGGTTATTCCCCCTTTTGCTCAAAATTTATAAAATTTTGCATTTTTTCTTCTAGAGCCTCATCTTCAAGAGGCTCAAAGTCTTTTGCTAAGGCTAAATTAATATCGGCCATTTCCCGATAACCTTCTGCCATGCTCTCATGAGACCAAATATTTATCTTCATCATCAAAAGTACCTCCTTACCCCTTGATTTTTTTTACTAACGATTCAATCGCCAAAACCATCATAAGGCAAAAACAGGAGATATGCAAGCGGTAAATATTACCCAAGAAAAATTTTCCTTTCAGGGCCGGACAAAAGGCCTAACCCCTACTTTTTTAATATATTAAAAAAATTTTAATTTGTTCTTTAGGGAATTTATATTGATTGGGACAGGGAAAAGGAGTTGACGCATATACTTAATAGTTTGGTTTCGTAGAATTCGTGGATTTTGTGGATTTCGTTAAATCTTCCACACTGCGCACAGTACTTTAGGACTTTATGATAGGTTAGAGAACTATGCCCTCTGACTAAGCACTATTCTCCGAGATAGATTCGGGGCAGTCTTTCCGATAAATGACAAATAAATTCATAATTGATGGTATTCAATTTGGCTGCCACTTCTTCCAACGTGATACGGTTGAGGCCTTGCCTGCCGATCAGTACAGCCTCCTCACCTACTTGCGGCCTCGTAATATCCGTGACATCGACCATGGTATAATCCATACAGATATTGCCTATCATAGGTACTCTTTGACCTTTTATCAGCACCTCACCGCCGGGGAAAAGCACCCGGCTGAGACCGTCGGCATAACCCACGGGCAAAGTGGCAATGACCCGGTCCTCGTTACAGCGATATTTGCAACCATAACTGATATAAGAACCGCGGGCAATATCTTTGACCATAGCAATATTGCATTTGAGGCTGATAGCAGGCAGCAACTTGATCTCATCACGGCGCACAGTATTGGAAGGATAGTGACCGTATAGGGAAATTCCAGGCCGCACCATATCATAATAAGCATCGGGCAGGTCCATAATGGCTGCGCTGTTAGCCATGTGCTTGAGGGGAAAGGTCAATCCCTCAGCTTCCAATCGGCTGATAAACTTATCAAAAAAAGCTTTTTGTTCTAGGCAATAGCTTTTATCTTTTTCGTCAGCGCAGGAAAAATGGCTGCACAAACCCTCGATATAAAGTGCCGGCAAAGAGAAGATGCGTTTGATCTCCTGCAAAGACCGCTCATCAGGCAAAAAGCCGATACGACCCATGCCGGTGTCGATTTTTATATGTATGGTAGCTGTCTGACCCTTTGCAACAGCCCTTTGAGAGATATTTTGGGCCATTTCATAGGTATAGACCATTTGCGTAATATTATATTTTATAGCTGTATCCACTTCGTCGGGCACGATATAGCCCATGATCATCACAGGCGCCACAATACCGGCCATACGCAGGCCTACACCTTCATATAGATTAGCCACACCCAAACGATCGGCGCCGTTACGCAAGATAGTATGGGCAACTTCCTTGGCTCCGTGGCCGTAAGCATTGGCTTTGATAATACCCATAATTTTTATCTGTGGGCCCACTTTGGCTCTGATTTGCTTGATATTATGGGCAATAGCGGCCAGATCCACCTCTACCCAGGCAGGAGCGGCAATATCACGAATATTCACTATCTCGACCCCCGATCAATAACAATTTTATTATAAGCGTCAGCGATGGACGCGATGATATCGCCCGCGCTGATGGAAACCTGATTTTTCTTGCGGGCAGCTAGGTCCCCGGCCGTTCCATGAACCCATACGGCGATGGATGCAGCCAAAGCAGGAGGTAATTTCTGCGCCAAAAGAGCGCCGATCATACCGGCCAGGACATCGCCGCTGCCTGCCGTCGCCATCCCCGGATTGCCGCTGGAATTGATAAAGACACGCCCCTCGGGCGTAGCAGTAACCGTACCCGGCCCCTTCAAAACTACCACGGCATTACTCTCCTGGGCGGCGAATAAGGCCGTAGCGATACGGTCTTTTTGCACCTCGCGTACACTCATCGCCAACAACCGTGCCATCTCTGCAGCATGGGGAGTGATGATCAGGGGTTTTTGCGCTGCGGCCAGATCGCGTATGCGTCCGTTAAAAGCGTACAAGCCATCAGCATCCAAGACAATCGGAGCCGACAAAAGAGGCAGCAATTCACGTACCAGCTCCATAGTATTGTCGGATCTGCCCAAACCCGGGCCCAGCAAAAAGACATCAGCCCGCTTGGCAGCCAATTTTTCTTTTTCGCTGGAGGCGATCAAGCCCTCAGAGGTTTCCCGGCAAGGAAACAGCATAGCCTCGGGAACCTGTGCGCAAAAAGAGAGCGCAGCAGCTTGCGGCACAGCAGCCGTCACCAGGCCGATGCCCATATTAAAGGCGCCTTTAGCGGCCAAAACAGGGGCTCCCGGCATCTGAGGAGCACCAGCCAAAAGCAACATATGGCCGAAATCGCGCTTATTACTTTGAATGGGGCGCGGCTTGATAAAACGACGGCAAAAATCCGCATCCACCAGATCACGCCTGACGGTCAAGATCTCATCTATGCCCAGAGGCAAGGAAATATCAGCTACAGTCAGCTTGCCTACATAAGGCGCAGCCGGTGGCAAAACCAGCCCCAGCTTACAAAAAGCCAAAGTCACGGTGCGGTCGGCTCGGACAGCAGCCCCCAAAGGCTGGCCGCTGTGGGCACAAAGACCGGAAGGTATGTCACAGGCCAAAACCGGCCGGGAACACTCGTTGAGCAGATTGATGATAGCCGAGCGGATGCCTTCGACGGGACCGTGCAAACCTGTACCCACCAGAGCATCCACCAAGAGATCAGCATTAGCAACGACGATACGCAACACATTGAGCTGTTGCATATCGCTCAGCTCCTTAATATCGAGTCCCATAGCGGTCAGGATGCGCCAATTTGCCAGCACATCTCCGCGTAGATCGGCGGCGGAGGCCGCCAAAAACACCCTGACATTAGCGCCACGGTTATAAAGATGGCGTGCCAGCACTAGGCCGTCGCCGCCATTATTACCGCCTCCGGCAAAGATGATGATTTTATGGCCGACCACGGCACCCAGCATTTCCTCAGCCGCTGCTAGCAGAGCCAGACCGGCATTCTCCATCAGAATAGTGGAAGGTATGCTGTAGTCCTCTACAGCTGCAGTATCCAGCCGGTGCATTTCTTCTCCGCTTAACAAACGCATAAATTTCTCCTTTATCAAAAAAAACTATTAACTATACTCACAACAAGCAACGGCAAAAGCCATGGCCGTATCCTGCACATGGGAAAAAGAAATCTCCACCTGCGTGATGTGATGCTCCTGAAGGAATTTTTGCATGCTGCCGCAAAAATTGACCACAGGCTTGCCGCTTTTCAAATTGCTGATCTCCATATCCAGCCAGGAAAAGCCGGTGATACCTGTTCCTAAAGCTTTCAAGATAGCCTCCTTGGCAGCAAAGCGGGCGGCAAAAGCCTCGATCATATTACCCTTTTTCTCACAATAAGCGATCTCCGCTGCCGTAAAAACTCTGCTCAGCATTTTGGGCGAGCGCTCAACGATCTTTTGTAATCTGGATATTTCCACAATATCCGTACCAACACCAAAAATCATGCTCTGCCTCCCCGTTTTCTTCTGTTAGACACTAAAAAGAATTATTTGGTTCTGTGATTTTTCCCTAAAAATACAATCACTGAAACTATATTTAGTATAATTGTAACTGCAATAAGTAAGGTGGCAACATTGCAGCGAGAAGATAAAATCCATAAGTGCCGACCAATCCTCTACTTTACCAGATGGTGGGTATAGAAGATTTGCATACATAATGAAACGGCACAGGCACTGACACTTAGGCAAAGGCAGCCCGGTTTCTGTGGCCGGTCTTATGCCTTGCACAAGATTAAATACAGAAACATCCAGACAATCAGCCCTAGTATAAGGCTTTCAAAATTCAACCTACCGGTCCCTAAATAAACTCATCTCCTGCGGGAATTCATATTTAATATTTAGCGTTTTTTGTCATAATTCCTCTTTTGTTTATTTTTATCGTGAGATTTATTATTAGACTCCACATGAGGTTGACCGCTGTAAGGACAGCACCTGGGTCCGACCTTATTGTCGCTTCTTTTATGCTCAAGCCTGTCTTGGCGTTTATCTTGGATTTTATGATGAGATTTATGCTTTGGCCGGCTGGCAGCATCATCGAGGTCGGCGATCAGGCAATGATGTGCCTGTCCGATCAGATCCTGTCTTTTGGCCTGGCGCAACGCTTTAATAACATTGGCCCGATTTTCCGGGCGGGAAAAGTTCAAAAGCGCTCTTTGCATGGCCCGCTCCTCGTCGCTTTTGGGCACATAGACGGGACGCATAGTACGCGGATCCAGCCCGGTATAATACATACAGGTACTCAAAGTACCGGGCGTAGGGATGAATTCCTGCACCTGCTCCGGCTCCACACCGCTTTTTTTGATATGCGAGGCCAATACAATAGCCTCCTCCAACCCGGTACCGGGATGAGAGGACATAAAATACGGCACCAAAAATTGCTTGCGCTTGATCTTCTTATTGATCTCCTCATATTCTTTTTTAAACTGCAGATAAACTTTGGCGGGGCTTTTGCCCATGGCCGCCAAGGTAGTGGCCGCCATATGCTCAGGAGCTACCTTGAGCTGACCGCTGATATGATAACGGCACAAATTATGCAAAAAAGAGCGTGATTTCTCCGCCATTGCATAGTCAAAGCGCAGTCCCGAACGGACAAAGACCTTTTTTACGCCCGGCAGACGGCGCAGTTCGGTCAAGAGTTGTTCATACTCAGAGCTATCTTTGGGCAAATGAGAGCAAACACGCGGATACATACATTCTTTGTCACGGCAAGGCCCGTATTGAGAGGCCTTTTTGCACACCTGCCCGCGGAAATTGGCCGTCGGCCCGCCCACATCATGGATATAACCCTTAAATCCGGGTAATTTAGTCAACAGCTTAGCCTCTTCGATAATTGAGCGGGCGCTGCGGCTTTGGATGACACTACCCTGATGGAAATTGAGCGAGCAAAAAGAACAGCCGCCGAAACAGCCCCGATGCGAAAGCAGTGAGAATCTCACCTCGTCAAAAGCTGGCACACCACCTAGCTTATCATAGGATGGATGCCAGATGCGCTCAAAAGGCAATTCATAGACAGCGTCCAATTCCTCCTGCGTTAAAGGACGCATGGGCCGATTGACCACCAGATTGCGTCCTTCATGCCTTTGCACCAGCGTCTTGCCGTCATAGAAATTCTGTTCCCGGTATTCGGTGGCAAAAGCACGGGCAAAGGCTTTTTTGCTCTTTTTCACCTCGTCAAAAGAAGGTAAAGAAAGAGCGTCGGCAGGCAAAGGCGTTTCGGCACTCTGATGATAAGCCACTCCTGGGATATCATAACAATCCTCAATACGTCCGCTTTTTTGCAAGCGGCGGGCAATCTCAGTAAGGGCCAATTCACCCATACCGTAAACCAGCAAATCGGCATCGGCGGCCAAGAGCACAGAGGGCAAAACCTCGTTGCGCCAATAATCATAATGAGCAAAGCGGCGCAGGCTGGCTTCCAAACCGCCCAGGATGATCGGCACATCTGCATAAAGACTGCGCAGCTTGTGGCTATAAACAGTAGTGGCATAATCAGGCCTTTTTCTTTTACCTCCCGGGGAATACAGATCTTGACGACGCTTTTTTTTAGCCGCCGTATAATGTGCCAGCAGCGAATCGAGATTTCCCGAAGTGACCAAAAAGGCCAGGCGTGGTCGACCCAATTCCAGCCAATCATCATCTTTACGCCAATCGGGCTGTGGCAAGATAGCTATGCGATAGCCCAAAGACTGCAAATAACGCCCGATCAGAGCCGGTGCAAAAGAAGAGTGGTCGACATAAGCATCGCCGCTCACCAAAACAAAATCTACATAATGCCAATCACGCGCCAGCATTTCCTGCTTATTGATAGGCAACAGCATCTCTATTCCTCCCAAATCAGCTGGGGACAAAAGCTTAGGCAATCACAACTGACATTGAAATAATTGATACCGTCCTTTAGACCATGGACAGCCTTGTGGCAGTTGGAGCCATGCAAATGCCCGTACAGGCAGATTTCCACCTGATATTTTTTCATCAGCTCTACGAATTGGCTGGCACTGCCATCATAAAAAAAGGGCATATAATGCAGCATCACCACCAGAGGTAATGCGCTTTTTTTTCCGTCCTCCAAAGCCATCTCCAAGCGTAAAAGCTCCCGCTGATAAATACGCTGGTCTGCAGCTGTCCAATCATCGCCGAAAGGCAGAGACCAGCCCCTGGTAGAACAAACAGACTTGGAACCCACGATAACGCTGTCATGATGCAAAGGGATGACATTGGGAGGGAGAGCAGCCCTCAGCTTGGAGATACCTTGCCACCAATAATCATGGTTACCTCGCCCCAGGATGATAGTGCCGGGCAGCTGAGCCAAAAAATCGAAATCATAACGGCAATCGGCCAGCTTCATAGCCCAGGAGGTATCCCCTGGCATCAGCACATAATCATGCTCGCCGACCAAAGCCTGCCAGTTTTCGTAAATCTTCTCATGATAATCATTCCAAAACTCCCCGAATTTATCCATCGGCTTCAAGAGCTGATTCTCACAGCCCTTGACAAAGGGAGCCCCTAGAGACAAATGCAAATCACTGATTGCAAAAACTTTCATAAATCACTAAGTCCTTTTTATGTTATCTTTTTATTATACCAGAAAACGAGACCATAAATAAAGATGGCAAAAAGCACTGACAATAAAAATCAGCCAAAAATATAGTTTCCTGATTTTATGACGGCAGGAAACCATGCCCAAGAGCCCGCCGCCGAAGCCGCCCAGCACACCCAAGAGAAGCAAAGTCTTTTCACTGATCCTCTGCTTATGCCTTTTAGCCTGGAACTTATCCAATTGGAAAAGAATAAAAAGACAAATATTGCAAATCATATAATATATTACCAAAAAATTTTCCATTTTTTATAAAAGCACCGCCTTTTCCGTGCCTGTCGTATTCTAAATATATCATGTTGATGATTATATTATAAGCAATAGAGAAGGAAAAAGGAGAAAAAAATGAACTTACTCAACAAATTTGACAAAGCTATGCTGATTTTGGTGATCATCGGAGCGCTCAATTGGGGTGCAATAGGCTTTTTTGATCTTAATTTCATCAGCAATGTTTTCGGCGGACCACATACTACTATCAGCCGCATAATTTTTGCTATCATCGGCTTGGCCGGCATCTGGGCCATTACCTTTCCCTTCCAAATCAAAAGAACAAATAAAGAAAATAATAACTGAAAGTACCCCAAAAGTTATCAAAATATGATAAAATATATCTAAACAGGGCGCTTTTTGTTTATATCATAGTCTGTTGATCATCTTTGCCCAAATAATCATGGCCCGGAGCGGCTGCTTTTTTAATATCACTATATCATGAGGAGGAATAGTATGGGTTGGTTTTTACTTTTTTTATCAGGGGGCATGGAGATCGTTTGGGCTTTGGGACTCAAATTCGCTCAGACCTTCTGGCAATATGCCATTATCGGGGTCATACTGGTGCTGTGCTTTTTCCCTTTGGCCAAAGCCTTCAAGCTGTTACCCATGAGCATAGCTTATGCCGTATTCACAGGCATCGGCACGGTGGGGTTGGTGCTGGTAGAAACATTTTATCTCCAGGTGCCTCTAACCTCAGCCAAATTGATTTTTATTATCATGATCATTGGCGGCATGGCAGGTCTGAAATTCGTCGATTCGCTATATGAAAAGGCTGCACAACAGGAAGCAGAAAAAATATTATAGGATACATACGGAGCCATCAGATATGTTATCTTATGACGTGAACATATAGTTATAAAGTAGTCATCCAATTAGAAAATAATAGCCATTCTTGTTACCCTTTTAAAATAATAATATGTGTAATATAGATACAAAAGCCGCGGCTATCAGATATTGATAACTGTGGCTTTTGTATTTATCTTTACTAAAATATAGTGTATTTACATCATTATCATAGGATTATAAATTTATTATTCCTACTAACACAAAAGAAATTTAAACACACTTCCTTAAAATAACACATAATATAAAACAAAAAGTATGGAAGGAATGAGCAAAGTGTATATTTCCCCCCCCATTTATCCCTGTTCAAGCTGCGTTGACACCTCAATGTGCAGCCAGATAAAAAAGTGTCCCTTTTATAAAATGTGTTGCTGCCCGTACTATTCATTTATGCCAATGTTCAGCCCAGTATTATTTAATAAGTCCTCTTATAATAATATCCCTAATAAGGATCAAGCCCGAATAAAATTAATGGATTATGGCCCTAGCCCATTTGTAGTTGATATTAACCAAGCAGCCAAACAAAACAAATATTTTCGTATCGCTTTATGGACCGGAACACACCTGCAACTTACCTTGATGAGTATTGATGTGGGAGAGGACATCGGGTTAGAATCCCACCCCCATCTTGACCAGTTCATACGTATTGAACATGGCCAGGGACTTGTCATGATGGGAGACTCACCGAAAAGATTGGATTTCAGAGCACAGGTCAGGGATGATTATGCGTTTATTATACCCGCCGGAAAATGGCACAATCTGATTAATACAGGTTGTGTACCGCTAAAATTATACTCGATTTATGCACCACCCCAGCATCCATTCGGTACTGTTCAAAAAACTAAGGAGGACGCCGAAGAAAATCACTGGGGTTACTATCAAAAAGATTATTAAAATATATTGTTCAGAATAAAGCATAAAACACCTCTATCAAACAATAGAGGTGTTTTGACTTCAGCCTGCATTGATACTGGTTTCCAAGCGCCTGATAAACATGGTTGCCAAAGGCAGATCTCATTCAACTTCGACAACATTAAATCCAAGTTCTTTTGCTCTGATAATGGCTTTATCACAATCAAAATGCATACACCATATCCTGGAAATAATATTTTCATCAGAGTGTGTAGCTTCGTTATATAATTTAAATTCTCTAAATTCTTTTTCTTCCTGCTCTTCTTAAACTCTCACCATTTCTGCTAATTTTGCTCCCGGGTCAGCATCCATTTTTGCTCGCTCTCTGCCCAAAATTCAACCATCTCAGAATCTCTTGGTTTTTGCATAAAAATCATATCTATCTTATCCCAAATCCATAAAACCAAGTATTGCTATAACAAACGCATTTCAACACCCCCGCTTTTAAAAACTGCCTTTAGTGTAGGTTTAGATTATTTCATATTATTTTCTCTTAAAAACCACTCTCTGTCTTCAGCAAGCTTTTTTCTATATTCATGATATTTTTTTTGTTCAGGAGAAAATACTTCCGGTTTATTTCTGGTTAGTAAATAACTTTCAACACAATGCCAAACAATAATGAGTCTCTCAAATTTTACTGCCGCATTGGCTGCAGAACTTTGCGCCGGGGATGAGTTTTCCTCCGCAATTGTGGCAGCATTTGGGGGCTTTGTCCTCTATGGGTTCAGCTTCAGAGCCTTTGTCCAGTTTTAAGATAAGTGAGTTTTTCCAAGTCTCCTGCGAACGGTGAATCACTCTGCCGATAAACCGTTTGCGTAATTCTACAAGTGCAGGAGTTCGTACTATCAACATGCTCTGTTTGGCGTTTGCTTGGCTTTTTAGTGCCTCTTCGGCAAGCGAAAATACTTCCCGCCGCATTTGCGTCGCTTCCATGCCACGGTTTAAAAGCATCAGAAAATGTTCCCACTCGTTTATACTAAACAGATAAGTTGCCGCATCCTCACCCGGAAAGGCAAATTCCACAACAGCTGTTTTGCCATCCTTTGAGGGGATTGCCGCCCAGATAACCCAACGCAGAGCATCTTCCTGTTCAGGGGTCAGCTCTACTGTCTGTTCGGCATTTTCATTAAGCTTTTCCAGTAATTGCTGCTTTAGCGCTGCAAACTCCTCTTCCGGCAGGGCCTTGATACCGACTGCAAGGCGTGCATAATCGCAGATATTTTTAAGCTGTTGGTATGATGCAGCCATTTTGCTGTTCAAGGCCTTTTTTTCCAGAGTTTGCACAATTGTCGGCGGCAACTGTTTCAGCTGTACGGCAATTCCTTCGGGCAATAATGCTCCCACCTTGTTGCCGTCGGAAAACCCCAGTGCGGGCTGAAGCATTTTTACAAAGGCAATATTATTATCCCTTAATTTTCGTATATGGTTGGCAATGATATTTTGCAGTGGCTCCATATCAAAGCCCAGCATGGAAAAAGAATAAACCTCTCCTGTGCTTAGCGTGATCGTCAGCGAACAATCATCTTTTTTCATGTCGTTTATAAACACAAACGGTACGCGTCGGGCATTAAGATTGGGCGGAAGGATACAAAGACAGTCGGAAAACACATGTATGGCCGCCTTGCCGTGTACTCCGTTGTAGAAATATTGTCCTTCGGTCTCCAAATCGGCTGCACCGGTCACAAAAAAAGCCGACAGCACCTTTCTGGTGTAGCCTTGTACAAGCTCATGGTGAAACCATTGGCAGGACTGCCCCATGCGCGATATGTTTATAATTTCGTTATTAGCTTTTATATGTACGGCATAGTCTGCAAAAGTGATGGATTCTATTTGTGCATAAGCAACGGTCTTGCGCTTAAACAGGCTGTCCAAAACGAGACCTTCCGTATCAATAATTAGCTTTACCTCACCCGACAAATCAGCAGAAAAAACCGTTCCTTCGTATGCGGGCGATTGTTGCAATGTTTCGTCCACGGTTTCACCTCCGGCAACCGATACAGAAATTCGATTATGTTATAGTTTCGTTCCGCATTCTCCGCAGAATTTAGTATCGGGCGCATTTTGTGTTCCGCAGGAGGGGCATTTTCCGGGCGTGGGCGCCGGTGCATTCATGGGCGAGCCGCAGTTATTGCAGAATTTGACGGTTTGTGCATTTTTTGCGCCGCATTTCGCACATTCCTTCATTTCCATGGAAGCGCCGCAGTTATTACAGAATTTCCCCGTTCCGGCAGGCTTGCCGCAAACTGGGCAGATAGTTGTCTTGCTTTCGATGGTGCCTTTCCAGACTGTGGCGCTGTCGCCTGCTTCGTCAATGTTTCTACGCATTGCTTCGGCTCTGGCTTTGGCAACATAGATTTCCTGGCGGGGAGCGCAGTCGGTACAAAAACCTTCATCCTCATTATAGCAAGCATCACAAACATATTGATGGCAGCCGTGGCAGCGGTGGAAGTGACGCTGCGCCTCGTTTTGTGCGTGCTCAAAGGCTTTTTCATGCTCCTTATGCCACTCGGGGCTCATACCGTCAAAGCGCTCGGACAGGATGTCGCCACCACGCTCCAACGAATAGCCGATATTTCTTGCCGCTCCGCCTACAATTCCGCCCAGCACACTGATGCCCCGGGTAAGTCCGCGCAATCCTCTACCTCTTTTAAAAGTTTCGGATTCCACAAAGCTGCTTTTAAATCCGTCATTGCAAATATCACAATAAAAAGTAAACTGAAAACCTGCCTCTGTCGAATTATCCTCGTAGTTTCTAGTAAATGATTTTAACATTTTTTATTAACCTCACTTCTTTTCGAGTTTTGCTTTGATTTTCTTGCCACAAGCGGTGCATTTGGTGTTTTCAAAGAATTGGAACACTTGGCAGCGTTTGTTTTCGCATCGTACCATCAGACTTTGCCCGCACTTTTCGCAGCGTTCCTGTACAAAAGTTTTGGCTGCACAATGGGGACAGTTCACATAAAGAGGTCTTCCGCACCCCGCACACAGCGTCTGCTCTTTCTCAATGGGGCGCAAGCATGTAGGGCAGAGATATCCGAACGGGTTGTGACTACCACAGGTGGGGCAAAAACGAACATCCTTGTCAATAAAAGTGTTACAGTGCATGCACGGTTGTTTGTAGCTCGCCATCACGAAACCTCCTGAATCCTTTTAATATTTTAAGATATATTTTTGTTATATTCAACTATTACACAACTTTAATATGCTTATTTTCTTGAACAAAATTATCGGGCTGATTATGATAGATTTTTTTTCCAATCTGCAACAAAAAAAATTTTGCTCGCGTTGGTTAGAAACTTTTACCTTTTTTAATTGTACCATTATTACTGACTATTATGAAGGATTTTTCGCGGAAATTTTATAGTTTCTCACGATGCTTTAATAACTCTATAACTAGAAAGGGCATCTCCTTTTTGAAGGTAATGGTACAACTCCAGTCGCTGATTTTACATAAGTATAGCATTTACATAGTAGCTGATAGCAAGGGCGCTATGCCGATTACTTAGAAAAATATCAATCCACCTGCACCAAATCAAGTTTTGCCCACTACTACACCAATCTTGTAAGGGCTATCTGTTTTTCTACATATTTTGAGCCAAAATGAATATAATGTAAAAATACCATGACCTTATAGGACTTCCATATGGATAAAAAAATGCGAAAATATATTTTTATTTGTCTGATTATCACAACGATTCTGCTTTTCTTATCTATGACTGACAGCGATGTAGTTAAAACCGATATGACAAAATATATCATCCCACCAAGTGGTTGCTCACTCTATATCGATCTTGATGCCTTAATAATGACAGTTTACGTGGACGGGAATATCTTCAAGACTTATTCTGTCTCCGGAGGCACTAAGGAAACACCGTCCCCGGTCGGTATATGGCATGTCAATGTAATATCAGACTGGGGAGAAGGATTTGGAGGCAGTTGGGTTGGTCTGGATGTTCCTTGGGGCGTGTACGGTATCCACGGGACACGTAAGCCATGGTTGGTCGGGAAGCAAAATGCCTCTCATGGTTGCATTCGAATGAAAGATGAAGACGCCAAGGAAGTTAAAAATCTCGTGACATTAGGCACTGTCGTAATAATCAAACAGGACTCATTGCCTTTTCGTAACATGGGAAACGGCACGGCCGGCAGCGATGTCTACAATATGCAGATTATGCTGAAGAACATGGGCTTTTATACCGGTACGATCGACGGTATTTACGGCAAAGGAATGGAGCGAGCCGTAAAAAGTTTTCAAAGAACATATCACATGAAGGACGATGGGATTATCAGAAAGAGTACATATGAAAAAATCGTCGAGCAAAGTCAGATCAGCAATCAGTTGCACTTCCGCTTTTTCACTTAAAATAATAACGTCAAACCTGATTGATACAATCCCTTTTGCCACTATTTTATTAAACTCTAGAAAAAGCAGCACACCACAGGCCTTGGTACAAAAAAGCTGATAACAAAAAAAATCATGATTCCACATAAAGGGATCATGATTTTTTTTATACATTAAAGCTAAGCTAAGCTTATAAATACTATGACAGATTATTCATATCATAATTGTTAATTAAATTTTGCAACTTTTTAGTATGCTTCTGGCAAGCTATTGAGAGTGATTTAAATGTATCAGCTATCTCTTTATTATCAATTTGATTGGAAAACTGTTCATATTCCAGCATGGCTGCTTGCTCATCTGATAATCTTATAATTTAAATCAAAGTTTTACAAATACCCGCTATAAAAAAACTCTCTTTACTCAATATCGAAAAAGGGTTATTTATGTTTATAAATAATAAAAAAGCACCAATATGGTTTACGAGCGGAGGCTCCAATTGCCCGAGCTGGTTAAAACCATTATTGATGCTAGAGTATCCTTAATCAGTTACAGGCTCGCTCCCCCCGAAGGGGGAGCCATCATGCGTACAAGTACGCCAATGATTAAGGATAGATGTTTGCCGGCAATCCTCTTGCCCCTATCTCAAAGGAAAAGGTGCAGTTAACGGAGGATTGCCAGCTTATAATAGAAACATCAATAGACGGCCAGCACCAAAGGAGGACATCAGCATAGATGTTCCTTTTATTGACACCAAAGTATCACAAAATGATACTGCTGTCAATAATAGTTTATGCAAAAAATATAAAAAAGATTTATAAAATTCAATCATTATTTTCTCTTGTTATAAACTGAAAAATACACACCTCTTATTATATAGGCAAGAATTACTTACTAACATATAAGATTTCTGTAGCCATTATGTGTAAATTTCCCTTACCATTTCAAGATGGTTTTTCATTTCCTCCACAATATGATCAGGCTCAAGAAGCCTGGCATCATTCCTAAAGCTAAATAACCAAGCATAGAATTTAGGACTGATTGCAACATCTACATTGATAGTAAAATGCTCGTTATCAGATTTTATAATGAAAATATCATGTCCGAATCTATCAAGCACTACCCCAATCAAATGATTGACAAATTCTATTTTTACTTTCTGAGGAGTACCGGTAAACATGGCAAATACTTTTTGTGAATATTTAGCAGGATCAGGATCTATAAAGCTGTCTTGCCTATCCCTTTTTTCTTCCAGGACTTCTATGTCAAACATCTTATCCACTCTGAAATGCTTGACCGAATTTGCATCTTCATCATATCCAATCAGATAATAATATTCATCATCCCAATTTAGAGCATAGGCGCTGATAACATACCTTTCACCGTTTCTTTTATATTTCTTTTCTTTATTGATATCATACTCAAAGTATTGAAAACTGATTTTTCTATCTTCACTAATTGCATTGTGGATCTTATCCACATTATAATATATACACTCATTGACCGTCTTATTGCGGTTTACAATATATACTTGCCTTTGCAAGGTGTTGGCATCGTGAATACTGCAAAACCTCTCCAACTTTTTAATCAGTTTCATAGATTTCTTAACGGTAATAAATTTTGAGACCTGGACACTATCCACAATAAGCTTTAGCTCCGGCAGTTCGAAATCACGGTTTGCCACATAATAGCCTGTGGTTTTTGATTTTATGCATTCAATATCTAATCCATAAATCCGAAGTGCCTCAAGATCATCATAAATACTTTTTCGTTCAGCACTAATATCATATAGGCTCAATTCTTCAATCATTTGAGCCACAGTCATAGGATGATTTTCATCTGTCTTCTCAAATAGTATTTTCATCAAATAAATAAGCTTGAGTTTTTGTTTGGATAATTTCGCCATCTTGAACGGTCCTTCCTTATTTTTCCATTATAACATTAAAAAGCATTTTTAATTGAGAATATTAATTATTTTTGCTATATCATCAGAAATAATGGCCCGAACGTTAAAGTAAGATTTAAAGAAAGCAAAATATAATATCAGCAAAAGAGGCCCAATAACAGTAATTGAAATTATTTTACAAAAGAAATCATTTTAGCTGGTTCGTGGTGGAAAAATGACCAAAAAGAGGATTTATTTAAAGATCTTTCTTTGGCTTGCGGTATCAGTCACATCCATAAACATATGATCAAAAAAGCTATTGCTGTAATTTAAAACAGGCAAATACCGAGCTACTTTAGTTTTTGAGAATCTATAATAACATAAACTATATAGAAAAAGAGCCTACTTATTTATAGGCTCTTTTTCTATATAAAACAAGTGCACTCTTATATTTAATGATTTCTTATAATGATCTGTAATAGTGTAATTTTGGCATCGGTGATTCACAGTATAATTGATTTATCATAATATCAATATCTATTCAGCTGTACATCATTCCCGGCATGATCACCTCGTGAGTCCCTTGTCCCGGTATCTTTAAATCTCCCATCAGGCAGGCAGAATAGATGGCTTTCTTCCCAAATCTGCCGCGGATCTTTTCAATAGCCTCCTCCAAACGCTCCCTTCTCTCACGCTTGGCATAATCATCAAAGAGCGTCAGCTGGACCGGTTGAGACTTGGGTACCAGGTTTATGGCCCGTACAGTAACAGCTCTGACTGTAGATAGCCATTGGTAGTTATTCCTAAACAGCTCATGAGCATAGCGCGCCAATTCCTCAAGGCTTTGGGTCGGTATAGACAGCTTGCATTGATGCTGCTTGTACAGCAAACCCTTATCTTTGATAGTGATCTGTACACCGGTAGCACATAGCTCATAAATTCTCAGCTTATGGCCAATGTCCTGGGATAATTCCAGCATCACCTTCCACACCTCCTCGTCATTTTCCAAGTCCGCGATGCAGGTGATCCCATTGCCAATCGACTTTACCGGCACCTTATATTCTGATGACATCACTCGTGATTGATCCTTACCTGAGGCATAGGTCCAGATAGCCAAACCATTTACCCCCAAAAGACGTTGTAAAAACTGAGGGTTTGCTCTGGCAATATCCCCAATAGTATTAATGCCATAAGCGGCCAGCTTACGCGTGGTTGCCCGCCCCACATAAAGCAGATCATTAGCCGGCAAAGGCCAGACCTTCTCCATATAATCTTCTTTGGTTATGATCGTCACGGCATCCGGCTTTTTCATATCACTGCCCAGCTTGGCAAATATTTTATTGAAAGATACTCCAATACTTACCGTCAACCCCAGCTCCTCACGTGTCGTTCTGCGGATATCTTCTGCTGCCTTTGGTCCCTCACCACAAAAATGCTCGCAGCCAGTTAAATCTAACCAGCACTCGTCCATGCCGAAAGGCTCAACTCTGTCCGTATATCTGAGATATATCTCACGAACAAGTTTAGAGTATTTCAGATACTGTTCATACTGAGGGGGTACAATGATCAACTCCGGACATTTTTTTCTGGCTTCCCAATTGACCATACCGGTCTTAACTCCTGCATATTTTGCCTTTTCAGATTTAGCTAAGACAATACCATGCCTTTCCTCGGTAGATCCGCACACTGCCACTGCCTTATCTCTAAGCGCCGGATTAAGCATCATTTCCACTGAGGCATAGAAGCTATTTAGATCGCTATGTAAAATTGTCCGTTTATGATCCATCTATTTTACCTCAATTTTTTTTAAATTTTCATTGACAAGTGAAGTTCTTTGCGCTAAAATAAAATCATAACATCACCTACTTCACAATTTTAGCAGAAAAATAGCATCACGTCAATAATAAAAAGGTAGTTGGTGAAGTTATTGGTGAGGTTGCTTAAGAGGGGAAGTGTTGACTATGAAAACTTTTTCGGAAAAGGTACGAGAAGCCAGAAAACTGCTTAAGCTAACACAGGAAGAATTGGGAAGATTAATCGGGGTAAGCAAAAGAGCTGTGGTTGCCTATGAAGTTGAAGGCACTCGCCCGCGCAGAAATATACTGGCCAAGCTGGCCAAAACTCTGCAGGTGTCTGTGGATTATTTGAGAAACGATGAGATCGAGGATCCCACCTTTGGCTTGGAAAAGGAATCATATGTCGAGGAAACGTGTGAGCGCTTCGGCAGCCAGGCCGCCAAGGAGATAGATTTTCTCTTGGAGCGCAACACTGCACTGTTTGCCGGCGGTTCTCTAAGCCAGGATGATAAAGATGCTTTCTTTGAGGCCGTAACCAAGGCCTATTGGGCTGCCAAAAAAGAAGCCAAAGAAACCTACGGCCGTAAGAAAGTTGTAGAATAAAAACGAATATTGAGGTTCATTTTTTTAGCTACAACATATTTATTATTTATGAGAAAATACTGACCATTTTGGCAGTTTGCATAGAGAGCCGGTGATTAGATGACCATTGATTATATTTGCAGTCTTGTCGCTAAACTTATAAAAAAATATGGCGAAACCGATCCCTTTCGATTAGCACAAGCCATGCGACTAACCGTCCTCTTCGAAGCTATGGGTAAACAGCCTGATGCCTGCAAGGGCTTCTTTCTTTACCAATCAAGAGTGAAAGTTATTGTAATAAATAGCGACCTGCCGGAGGCGATCCAGCGTATCATTCTTGCCCATGAACTAGGGCACTGTGTGCTGCATAAGGAAGCCGCCAGATTAAGCGCCTTTCATGATTTTGCACTTTATGACAGCTCCTCCCAATATGAATATGAAGCTAACCTCTTTACCGCAGAGCTACTGCTTGAAGATGAACTGGTGTTTGAAGCTTTGAATGAGGATAATTTCTTCTTTGCTGCTGCCCGTTCCATGAATGTACCGGCAGAATTACTGGACTTCAAATTCCGCATCCTCAAAAACAAGGGCTACAAAATAGTGGATACCCCGATCTTGGCGAACAGTAACTTTTTGAAAAGGCTCTAAGGAGTAGATTATGGGAGTAGATTATGATGAAAAAAAACCAATAAAAGTATATGTACCGGTTTCCGCCACCTTTGACTCCGAGGGTAGGATGCTACCGCGCAAACTCCGCTGGGAGGATGGCAAGGTATATACCATAGATCAGATTCTGGAGATGCGACCGGCACCCTCTTTGAAGGCCGGCGGACAAGGTGATCGCTATACCATCCGGATAAACGGTCAACAAAGTTTTTTGTTTTTTGAGAGGAATCCAGGTTTTTCTGGAGAAATAGGTAGATGGTTTGTGGAAAGAAAATGATAAATATGGGGTATTAGCTCAGTTGGTAGAGCACCTGACTCTTAATCAGGGTGTCTGGCGTTCGAGTCGCCAATGCCCTACCAAAAAAGGAAAGCATTTATAGTTGCTTTCCTTTTTGCTTTATTATGCTGTTTGGTTCCAAATCCGCTTTAATGACACCCATCTCTCAAGATATTTTTAAATGATCTCTATTATGTATCCGTAACATCCACAGTACCGCCGGCAAAACACCAGCCATGGTTCTCTACAAAACGAATGAACCTATCTATGAATCGTCATGAGTCATGAATGGCTGGATCGATACGCACCCACTAATACTAATAGTCCGTTCATCTATTATTCCATCCTGCAATGGCAAAGCATCCGAGATTCGTTCGGCGGCTTTGTTATATTTATTTATCCTCTCTTTATCCTGTTCTGTGGGATTCTTGATTCTTGTTAAATCCAAATTGTCACCTAAGTCTGCAAGCTTTACATAACAGGCAGTTTCATTAGTAAGTATCCTGTTAATAAAATCATCGTAGCTTTCATTTTCCCGCTTTGTCAAGCAGTCTAAAACCGTAATCACTTCTTCGGAAAAACCCTCATTTTTAGATCATCAAAGGTAGTAACCGAATATTCCACAACATCATGTAATATTCCACATATTCTTTGCAGTTCATTTTCCATAGATAAAATCACTCTTAGCGGATGAAGAATGTAGTTCTCCCCCTTTATCATCCTGTCCGGCATGAGCCTGATTGGCAATTTCTATCGCTTTATTGAGCACATCAAGATCCCCTTCACTATTGACTATTCATGT